>JBHJIV010000053.1:0-57038 GCA_050043105.1 Leptolyngbyaceae cyanobacterium
CGCCCATCGCTATCTTCAAGACAAGGCCAAAGCCTGGCGCTCGTTTTACCAAGACTCCCCTCATCACTGCGCCAGGTACATCGCTAAATCTATGCAGTTTCTAATCGAGCTGAATGAGGGTGAAGTATTACCGACGTAATACCTTTTCAAATTATTTAACCGTTCATTTAACCGTAGGGCTGCTCCATAGAACGACCCTGCGGTTACTACATTCCAATCAAATCCACCGCCAGCCGCTACAATAGGACACGTTCTATTTCACCCACCCGTCCACTATGACCGCTGCGGCACCTGCTAAGACCGAGTACGAAGCCGTCATTGGCTTAGAAATCCACTGCCAGCTCAGCACCAACACTAAGATTTTTACCCCTAGCTCAGCAGAGTTTGGGGCAGACCCCAATACCCACATCGACCCTATCACTTTGGGTATGCCCGGCGTGTTGCCCGTGCTCAACGAAAAGGTGTTGGAATATGCGGTTAAAACAGGATTGGCCCTCAACTGCCAGATTGCACCCTACAGTAAATTTGACCGTAAGCAATACTTTTATCCCGACTTACCCAAAAACTACCAAATCTCCCAATTCGACCTACCCATTGCTGAGCATGGTTGGATTGAGATTGAACTTGTCGATAAGAAAAGCGGTAATGTAGACCGTAAGAAGATCGGTATTACCCGTCTTCATATGGAGGAAGACGCCGGTAAGCTAGTTCACGCCGGTAGCGATAGCTTGGCGGGGTCCACCTATTCACTAGTGGACTACAACCGAGCTGGCGTACCTCTTGTCGAAATTGTGTCTGAACCCGATTTGCGCACAGGCAAAGAGGCCGCCGAATATGCCCAGGAGGTCAGACGGGTTGTCCGCTATCTTGGTGTGGGGGATGGCAATATGCAGGAGGGGTCTCTGCGCTGCGATGTCAATATTTCCATTCGTCCCAAAGGTCAGGAAGCTTTTGGCACCAAAGTGGAAATCAAAAATATGAACTCCTTTAGCGCTATTCAGAAAGCGATTGAATACGAAATCGAGCGTCAGACTGAAGCGATTGAAAGCGGCGATGAAACGATTGTCCAGGAAACGCGTCTGTGGGATGAAGGGACCCAGGTAACCAAGAGTATGCGCTCTAAGGAAGGGTCCAGCGACTACCGCTACTTCCCAGAACCCGACTTGCCCCCCATTGAAGTTTCTAAAAAACAGCTGGAAAGCTGGAAGTCTGAGCTACCCGAGCTGCCGGCTGATAAGCGCCATCGATATGAAAATGAGTTAGGGCTGTCGGCCTACGATACCCGTGTCATCACAGACGATCGCACCATTGCCGACTATTTTGAGCGCACCATTGCCACTGGAGCCGAGGCCAAAACTTCTGCCAACTGGGTAATGGGTGATATTGCTGGTTATCTTAATGCTGAGAAGCTATCCATTGACGATATTGCCCTGACCCCGGAAGGTCTAGGTGAAATGGTTAACCTGATTACCTCAGGCACCATCAGCAATAAGATCGGCAAGGATTTATTACCCACCCTGCTTAAAGACGGGGGTTCCCCCAAGACTATTGTTGAGGAAAAAGGGCTGGTACAAATCTCTGACCCTGCTGCCATTGAGGCCATCATTGATGAAGTCATGGCAGATAACCCAGATGAGTTAGCTAAATATCGTGCTGGCAAGAAGAAGCTGCAGGGCTTCTTTGTGGGGCAGGTGATGAAACGGTCTAGTGGACGAGCAGACCCAAAACTGACCAATCAGTTACTCGGTAAAAAGCTAAACGGGTAGACTAAACTTGGTTTGGGGGTATGGTCCGAAACGGCAGACAACGCCTGTCCTGAATCAAACCCCTGAATCGATCGACTTTACATAAGCCTCATAACTGTAAAGTTCCAGCAAGATTCAAGAGAAATTAACAAAGGGGGTTACACCCCACACCCCATCCGTGGCATACTATGTTAAGTAGATGCACCCTGATGGTTGGAGAGCTTGTATGCTCTCCTTTTTTTTGGGAAATTTTTGAGGGGTACAGCTGTGTGCCTGCAGAGCGTATAACTGATCGCTACGAAGGTTAATAGAGAACACTTCTGGGGGTATTCTTCGGCTAGCATCTAAACAACCTTGAACGTTGTATTGACTGAACGCCATAGTTGTAAGGAATTCAGTCGTCTAGTTTTATGCCGCATTTTTTAGCACTACAGGTACGCGATAGGCACGGGAGTTATCCTGTGCTTTTTTAGTATCTGGGGTGGCGGTCTTTTGATATCTCTCACGTTGCCATGAGCTATAACTTTGATATTGTTGGAGTCTCCCCTGTTTGGAACTTCTTTAAACATCAGCAGTATGTGGAGCAATCGCCCAGCCGCAGCTGTGCCTATTTGGGTAGCTATGAATGTACCCTGGATGGCTTTATTGAGGCGACATCGTTGGTACATCAAAAGCCCGATTGGGATTGGGATACGGTGGTCAATGAAATCGTTAACTTTTGGCTTAATGCAGGCGACCATGTTAGCCAGTGGAAAAAGGAACTGGCCGCAGCGGAAGAGACAAGCCTGATTGTGGGACGGGTAGCGAATTTTCAAAGTTTGCGATCGCACTTTGAAGTCTTGTTAGACAATTGAGCGGCAAACTGTCATAGGGGGTGAGTATTGCTTACCCTCCTGGGATTTCATTCCCTGACCATAGTCTTCTTTTGCAAAATGATGTGCTCATACTTTCCTTTGTAAGAGGACAAACTAGGAGACACAGGCAGGCTTAGTTAGCCATTTAGCGTAAATATTGCGCCATTTGGCGTATGTAAATGTCCTGTATTAAGCAATTACTTTGTGTATCAAACATTACGTAAACTTTCAGGGTTTTTTCGAGGTTTTTCGCTCAAATCGATTCATAATTAGAGGACACTGGAGACCAGTCAACGAAATCAAACGCTATGTCTCTAGATGAATTTGAGAAACACTATCGCGACTCGATGAGCGATGCGCTAAACAAGCTTCAGCGAGTGACGCTACTTTCATCCAACCTGCAGGAATCGCTAGAAGAGATTAGTGTCTCTTTGCAAAAGCTCAATCAAACAACAGAAGAGTTTATTAACTATCAACGCCAGAACTCTGATGAGTCAGCGCCCGAGTCTTGAGAAATGTTCTCTTGTGAAATCGGCGTAGGCGGTAATTTTAATAAAGAGAGAATTTTTTTATTGAGAGTAACTGGCATGATGGGTTTAACCATGTAGTCAGTTGCTCCAGCTGCGATCGCTCTTTGACGATCAGCTTGAAATGCATATCCGCTAACCACCAAAATAGGTAAATGGCGAAACTGAGGATGATGACGAATTGCCTGGATTAAAGTCAGACCGTCTATTTGAGGCAGCTTAATATCTAGAAGTACAAGATGGGGTAAAAACTCTTGCATAATTTCGATGCAATTGTTGCCATCAGCAAGCGGTAGTATCCGATAGCCGCAATGCTCTAAAAAGTCTGCAAACAGTACGCGATTACCGTAATCATCTTCTATTAGTAAAATGCGGCGTTGCTCTTCTGGAAAGTTCATAAATGGCTGCAGCGCAGGGGCTGCTAATTAGACATTTGCTGATGAACGTAACATTGGCATTGTTGACTAACACCGAAGGAAATCCTTGATAATTCTAACCAGTATGTCAATAGGTAGAACTACCATAAATCATCAGGTCGTACATACCTTAGCGGGCCTTAGCGGACCTTAGCGAGCATTTTCTTTGTATAAATGATACCTATAGATTGTTGGAATACGTGAAATACATAGCAACAATGCTGACTCAGCTTAAATCTATTGCCGAAATACTTAGAAATAACGCTGAATCAGCTCAAAAAGAGCCATAGCGCTCTGAGAATTGCTGATAATTTTGCACGTCTTGGGGCTTAAATTTAGCGTTGGTCGTTAATAAACTCAATAATTTGTTGGGCGGCCTGTTCTAAAACAGCAGGCGGCTGCACGAGGGCAAAGCGAACATCCCCTTCGCCAGATTTACCAACCCCTCGGCCCGGGGCCAGAGCAACACCCGTGGCTTCTACCAGACGAATGCAAAAGTCAATGGAGTCACCGAACTGCTCGGGCAGTCTGGCCCACAGGTACATGGTGGCTTTCGGGCTAGCGATCGGCCAGCCATGGCGGTTAAGAGCGTTGACCATGGCATCTCGACGTGTCTTAAAGGTATCAACAGCTGAGCGGACACAGTCTTGGGGACCGTCAAGGGCTGCGATCGCACCTCGTAAAATCCCTTGATACTGATTAAAGTCAACTGCAGCCTTGACCTGACGCAGCGCCAAAATTAGCTCCGGGTTACCAATGGCATAGGCAACGCGAAACCCACCCATGTTGTAAGACTTGGAAAAGCTAAAAAACTCAATGGAGCAGGTCTTATCAGAATCGATCTGCAGCACTGACGGCGCAGGCCGACCGTCAAAACAGTGGTCTGCATAGGGAAAATCATGGGCTAAAACCAGATCGTGCTCCTGACAGAACTCCACGGCCTCTGCAAAAAACTCGGGCGTGGCCCTGGCTGCTGTTGGGTTATGGGTGTAGCTAAGCACCATTAGTCGTGACTGGGTCAGTACTGCTGTGGGAATGTCACTAAATATGGGCAAAAAGCTATTTTCTGCCAGCAGCGGCATGACATAAATTTGCCCATTGGCCAGATGAATACCCCCTGTGTGGGAGGGATAGCACGGGTCGGTAATTAGAGCAAAATCCCCTGGATTCAAAATTGCCAGGGGTAAGTGGGCGGTTCCTTCCTGTGACCCGATCAGGGGCAGCACCTCGGTTTCTGGGTCGACCGCGACACCAAACTTGGTTGTGTACCAGCGAGCGACAGACTCCCGAAAAGCGCGAGTGCTCTCAAATAGGTTATAGCCATGGGTAGCCGGATCGCGCAGCGCGGTTGCGATCTCATCTAAAACATGCCCCGGTGTCGGCAGATCCGACGACCCTAGGGATAGATCTATAATCGGCTTCCCCGCTGCTCGCGCTCGTCCCTTGGCCCGATCCATATCGGCAAAAACATTGGTCTGTAAGGGAGTAAGGCGATCGGCAAAACGCATGGCGAACAACTGAGCTTAAGGTCCTAAACCCCCATCTTAAGCCAGCGGTTTGATTCAAAACTCAATACTCAAATTTTAGTTAGAGGTTATCCAGTTCTTGCTTAAGGGCCTCTAGCTCACTGTCTACTGCCGCATCGACAGGTGCATCCACAGGCTGTGCATCGGCAGGGGGGAGGGCCTCCTGATTGACAGAGCCACCGCTTATCTGGGCCTTCATTGCGGCGAGTTCTGAATCTACGTCGCTGCCTGCTTCTAGACTGACAAACTGGCTTTCAAGATCGGCACCGGCGAGTTCTGCAGCTGCTTGACCCCGAGCCTCCATTTCCAGAATTTTTTCTTCCATGCGCTCAAAAGCACCGACAGAGCTGTTGGTGCTGAGATTGCCCACAGTTTTTTGGAGCTTCTCGTTGGCCTTAGCTGCACTGGCACGGGCCTTGAGCATATTCTTCTTGGTCTTGTACTCAGAAATTTTGCTCTCTAGACCGATCAGATTGCGCTTTAGGGTCTCCACCGAAGCGGCTTGCTGCTCTAGCTGGGTCTTTAATGCGGTCGCTGTCTCAGCATGGGTCTTTTTCCGCACCAGGGCTTCACGGGCCAGGTTCTCATCCCCTTTTTGTAAGGCTAGCTGGGCCCGCTGGGTCCATACATTCGCTTCTGACTGAGCCTTTTCCTGCTGCTGCTCCACTCGTTTTTTACTTGCGATCGCACCCGCCACTGCCTGTCGCATTTGCACCAGATCCTCCTGCATATCCATGATGCTTTGCTCAAGAATCTTCTCAGGATCTTCGGCCTTACTGACGGCATCGTTGACATTGGCGCGGATAAGTCGGCTAACGCGATCAAATAACCCCATTGGTCTTCCTTGTCCTTGATATGGTTGTAATTGGGTGAGTGGATAGGCTCTAAATCAAACAGCCCCTTGTGCAGCACCTAACGGTACCTAGCGCTTTAGTTCTAGCATAGGTTGCCGGATTACAGAGGTGTGGATATGAGCCTGTACATATCTTCTAGGATGTCTGAAGAAATGATATTTGCGCCAAACTCACTATAAAATTTTAGACCCAGATGGTGTGAACATCTGTCCACACGCAGAACAAAACTGATATATTACATGTCAGTAACTGATATATCACATATCATTTTATGCCCATCCCTCCCACTCATCTCCTCAGCCGCACATTTATCCGGGATGATGTCTACGTTTCGCTGCGGGATTGGATTGTTAGCGGTGAGCTAGAGCCAGGCGAAAAACTTAAAGATAAAGAGCTGGCAGCACAGCTGGGAGTCAGTCGCACCCCTATACGAGAGGCCCTGCGCAAACTTGAAGACGAGGGGTTAGTGGAAACAGCGGCCAATCGCTGGACACGGGTTGCCCCCATCACCCTGAGCGATGCGGAAAACATTTATCCCATCATCCAAAACTTAGAAACGTTGGCCCTGACGCTGGCATTTCCGCACCTATCAGCCCAGTCTATTCAAGCCATGACAACGGCTAACAGCAAGCTAAAAATGGCCCTTGAGCAAAATAATCCCCATACAGCTATGGTGGCAGACGCCACATTTCACCAAACGCTGACCGATACAGCCAACAATGTTGAACTCAGTGCCATCCTCAAACAGCTCAAATCTAAATACCAGCGGATTGAGCTGGCCTATTTTAGTCAAGCTGATTTGCTCTTAGCATCCTTTGAAGAGCACCGGTTGCTGATTTCGGCCATTAAGGCAAATGATTTAGCGGCTGCCCAGCAAGCACTCACCAGCAACTGGCAAGGCTCTATCGACCGATTAAGAAAATTAGGAGAACAATCCCCATGACAGTGCGTGACATTTTGCTGTTGGGTAATCCTCAACTCTATGAGATCAGCGAGCCAGTGCAGCGTTCAGAGCTTGAGTCTCTGCAGCCAGTGCTCACCGACCTCCACGACACAATGCTGGCCTTTCGACAAACGTGGGGGGCGGGTCGAGCCATTGCTGCACCCCAAATCGGGGCGATGAAACGCTTAATCTACATGCATATTGATCATCCTGTTGTGTTTATCAATCCACAGTTTGTAGCCAAGAGCGAGACGATGTTTGAGGTGTGGGATGACTGCATGAGTTTTCCCGAGCTTTTGGTTAAAGTCAAGCGGCATCAGTCTTGTCAGATCATGTATCGCGATCTGGGCTGGCAGCAACAACACATACAGCTAACAGATGATTTAGCAGAACTTCTACAGCATGAGATGGATCACTTAGACGGTGTTTTAGCAGTTTCAAACGCTATTAATGCCAGGGCATTTGCGCTGAGAAGTCAGCAAACGTTTACCGATTATGACCGTTCAAATCTAATGACGACCCTCAAACAATGATGCAGGAGAATCAATGAAACAGCGCAATGTGGCAATTCTCATCTTTGATGATGTAGAAGTTCTGGACTTTTGTGGTCCATTTGAAGTCTTTTCGGTAACCGGTAAGCGTGATGGCTCAAACCCGTTTAAGGTTTACACCGTAGCGGAGCGTACACCCGTTGTCGCTCGAAACTCTTTTAGCGTTAACCCTACCCATACCTTAGAAACCTGTCCTCAGCCAGATATTTTAGTGATTCCTGGCGGCGGTGGCAGACATGCCGATGGCACCCCCTTTGGCACACGACGAGAAATCCACAATGAGACCCTACTTACCTGGATCAATCAGCACTATCTCAGGACTGACCATGTGCTGTCGGTCTGTACCGGAGCATTGCTCCTGGCAAAAGCAGGCTTGGTGAACAATATGGCTGCCACTACCCACCACGGAGCCCTGGATGAGCTGCGTCATATGGCCCCCACAGCCGAGGTAAAAGCCGATGCTCGAGTGGTAGACAGTGGCAAACTCATCTTTTCAGGTGGAATCTCAGCAGGGATTGATGCGGCGTTTTATCTGGTAGCAAAATTGTTAGGCAAGCATGTAGCCTCAGAAACAGCTGCATACATGGAGTACAGCTGGCCAGGAGACACCCATGACTGAGCTATCACCCCAAACAATTGAGCATGCAGCCAGAACCATTGACCCTGTTTTTCTAAACACACCGCAGTTTGAACTGGATGCGTTGAACAAGCGTTTAGACATGCGGCTGGTGCTCAAAGTGGAAACCCTGAATCCGATTCGTTGTTTTAAGGGGCGTGGCACAGATTACTTTGTCAAGCAGAACAGTCAGGTGTCCTCATTGGTTTGTGCGTCTGCCGGTAACTTTGGTCAAGGGATGGCCTACGCTTGTCGTAGAGAAAAAATTGCGCTTACCGTGTTTGCTGCCAAAACAGCCAGTCCGTTAAAGCTTGAGCGCATGAGACAGCTTGGCGCAGAGATCCAACTCGCTGGTTTAGATTTTGATGCCGCTAAGGACGCAGCAAAAGCCTATGCTACCGAACGAGGGCAACCTTTTTTAGAAGACGGGCGTGAGGTAGAAATTACGATTGGTGCCGGGACAATCGGTCTGGAGCTGAGTCACTATCCAGTACCAATCGAGACTCTGCTAATTCCAGTGGGAAATGGGGCGCTGATTAACGGCATTGCCACAGGGTTTACGGCCAAACACCCAAAAGCTCAGGTGATTGGTGGTGTCGCAGAAGCCGCACCCGCGATGGATTTATCGTGGCGACAGGGGCAAACCATAACAACTGAAGACGCGAATACGATCGCAGATGGTATTGCCGTTCGTAATCCAGTTCCTGCAGCACTTCAACGGATGGCAACTACGGTTGATGACATTGTTCAGGTGTCTGATGATGCCATTTTAGACGCGATGAGACTTATCCACAGGCTGGTAGGTATTGTTGGGGAACCTGCAGGTGCGGTAGGCATTGCGGCTGCTATGGTTTATAAAGACAGGTTTGCAGGCCAGCTGTTAGCCACACCGCTATGTGGCAGCAATTTGACTAAAGCGCAGATCGAACAGTGGTTGTAGATGTTCTTTGGACCAACGTATGGCTAAAACAAGGATGCCGTGATGGACGCATTTGAAGAGCTATGGGAATTTGAGGCCCCCATCGAATACCACGATTTTGGACGTATGGGCTATGCAGTTGTCTACATGCCAGAAGATATCCAGCTGAAAATGCCCTTTGACCAACATCCGCGTTTACGGGTGGATGCAGAAATTGCTGAATTTCCCATTGATGGAGCATTTCAACCGGGTCAAGGAAAGTATTATTTAATCCTGTCTAAGCGCCTGCTAAAGCAAGCAGGGCTTATCCTGGGAGATACCGTAAATGTGAATTTTCGCATCGCCGATCAAAACGCTGTGAATTTACCAGATGAACTCGATATTGCGCTCCAGGGAAATCCGGCGGCAAAAACACAGTGGGACACCTTAACTCCAGGTAAACAGCGAGGGTTAGCCCACCGGGTATCATCCGCACGGACTTCAGCCACCAAAGAAAAACGTGTTGCTGAGGTTCTTTCTACACTGCTAGAAAAAACTTGAGCTAACGCACACACGGAACCGTTGATCTGTATGACTCGCCTAAAACACCATGCAGAAATCGCTGATGTACTTCAGCATCAGAGTGATGAAGAACTGCTGCATTTACTCAGCGACGTACACATACAAGCCCACGGAACGCTGTCTTTGTTGAGCGATCGCGTCAATGTGTTTGTCAAGCTTGTCCCGTTAGCAGCTCTTGAAATGCAGGCTCAGAACTATCAGTCGACTGCTAACTATTTTCAACTGCCGACCTATTACCAATATCGTATCGGCAGCTGTGGTTTTGGCGTATGGCGAGAAATCAAAACACACCTCGCTGCAAATACTTGGGTAGTATCAGGCCAATGTGCTCATTTCCCCTTGTTATACCACTGGCGTATTCTACCTATTGCTCAGGCAAACTACGATGACAGGATAGATAGACAGCGTTGGGGGAACTGTACAGCAATTTATCAACGAGTCGCCTCAATTATCGAAGCAACCCATTCTGTGGTGATTTTTCTGGAACATTATCCATTGACGCTGAGCCAATGGCTTTATCATCAGCTATTAAATTGCGCAGACCCAGTTTTGCTAATCACACAGCTTGAGGCTCAACTGACGGAAATACTGTCATTTATGAATGCTCAAGGGGTTCTTCATATGGATGCCCACTTTGAGAACATTCTCACTGATGGCAACCAGCTTTTTCTGACAGACTATGGACTGTCACTTTCCAATCGATTCCGGCTCGATGTTGAGGAACAACAGTTTTTTGATCGGCATCAAACCTTTGATCTTTGCACGGCGATTAATAGTCTTGTGCATGCAGTCGTCAGGCGCTACAGCTCTGAAAATAACTGGCGACAGGGGCTACAGCAGCTGGTTAATGAACAAAATGACTCGGATCTGCCACCTGTCCTTTGTTCTTATCTTCAAGAAAGAATGCCTTTAGTTATAAAAACGGGAGACTTCTATCATCAGCTGATGGCAGATCTAACGACTCCCTATCCTACGGCTGAGTTTCGAGATATTCTAAATAATCTCTAGAGCTGTAGCGCGAAACGACTAGTGCGGATGCGATTAATTAATCTAAGGTCTAAGTCTAATAAATCGTTGTAGTCCTTTCCTAGGTCAGCTTTGATCAAGACATAGATCTTTTACAATCAACTATTAAAAAGTTACATATAAGATTCTGAACCTTAGCTTTGACTTGGTATTTCTGATTAAGACTTATTAGTGAGATGGACATCAACCTAATGAATCTAGACAGGATAAAGTTTACGCTTCGACTCATCACTGAATAACAAAAGCTGTTAATCAGTGAGCCTGAATAGAAAAATGCTAAATGGACTTTGGACAGGATAAAGTTCACGCTTCGACTGACTGTAAAATCGTTGTGCTTTCTTTTTAAAGACTCCCTATTACTACGTGTCATGATCACTCTTGTACCTACATCTGGATTATGTAATCGAATGCG
Source organism: Leptolyngbyaceae cyanobacterium (assembly GCA_050043105.1). Lineage (GTDB taxonomy): Bacteria > Cyanobacteriota > Cyanobacteriia > Phormidesmidales > Phormidesmidaceae > Leptothoe. The sequence continues at coordinate 10,951 of JBHJIV010000053.1, forward strand.
AGCAATAGCATCTGCTGTAAGTTTAAGTAAGCATTTGGGTAGAGAGCTAGAAGTTATTTGGATTCCAGACAGTGCATTAGGTTGCTCATTCAACCAATTATTTGAACCATTACCATGCATACGAGTAATTCAGCCTAACAAAATAACAAAGCACTTGTATCAAGAAAACCAATTTCTGTTAGAAAAAACACAAAATAAATTTAAAAACCAAGTCCTTGCAACATCATCAAGCTTTTGCCAAAAAATGATATGTGACCGAGTGATTGGTAATGCTGAAATAGGTGATATTAAAACTATTGATTTAATAGATGAAGTTTCAAAAAGCCGTAAACCTTTATTGATAACAAATAGACATTTTTATAATGATTTGGGTTCAAACTTGTATGAGGTTTTTGAGCCAATAAAAGAACTGAAAGCCAGCACCATGGAAAGAACTGCTAATTTTAATGAATATACAATTGGCCTACATATTAGAAGAGGCGATCACGTAAAATCTATAGTGAATAGTCCTCTGTCTGTCTTTAAGAAGGCAATCAAAAATGAGATTGATGTAAATTCAAAAGCTAATTTTTATGTTGCATCAGATTCAATAAAGGACAAAGAGTCCCTGAAGAAAGCTTTTGGCTCTCGTATCACTACTGACTTTGAGCAGACCAGTAGGGATAACGATGCAGGTATGAAAGCAGCTTTGATTGATTTATATTCCCTTTCTAAAACTCGAAAGATTTACGGTTCGTATTGGAGTTCTTTCTCTAGAGTGTCTGCAGAAATTTCTGGAATTGAATTAATCAGATTAGTAAAGGATTCTGATGATACTAATGTCATGTCTAATGTAGCTGTGGCACCAGGGCTGATTCATTAGAGCAGCTCTATATATACTTTAGGGAAACTGGCTGGCAGGTTGTTTGGCTTCACTTGGATGATGAAACAGTACTATTCCTCACAAATTGAGTCTTTTTTCTGGGTAAATGCCTAATTGGTGAGTGTACAGTGGAGACGTCGTATGTTGCGATCGCACATGAGTAACCCGATTGAATGGACCCCAGAGGCAAAAGCTCGTCTAAAAGAAATCCCTTTTTTTGTCCGTCCAGCGGCCCGCAAAAAAATTGAGAGGCTTGCTCAAGAATCCGGTGCAACCCAAATTACGGTTGAAGTCTATGAGCAAGCCAAACAGAAATTTGGATAGTTTTAGCTACTTGCAGCAAACACTACAAGACCCTATTGATAGTAGTCTGTCCCCTTATTCACAAAGTCAAGAGTAAAGGCTTGAGTGTAGTCAGTATCAGCATTAAATATATCTGCTGCAGCCATGTCTTCAAAAAAGGCTTGCCAACGTTCTTCAGTCATGGCACCAATCCCGTTAGACTCTGCATCCCCTGAGACTGCAATACCGTACTCTTGCATTTTTTCAAGACTGTAGGCCAGCTGCTCATCGGTCATTTCCGGATTGTCTTGCTTGATCAGCTCATTCCCCAGCGTAGGATCGTCAAAATAGCTGTACCAACCTTTGATCGAAGCATCGACAAAACGCTGTACTAGCTCAGGATCGTTATCGACAATCTCTTGACGGGTCTCGATAGTTGTTGCATAAGGAGTGTAGCCATAGTCGGCTAACAGAAACACAACCGGTTCAAACCCACCTTCCTTGGCAATAGCTAACGGTTCAGAGCTTAAATAGCCTTGCTGGGCCGAACTTTTATCAGCCAAAAACGGACCTGGATTAAAGTTATAGTTGCGTTTCATGTCATCTGTAAAGCCATACTTCGCGGCCAAAAAGGGCCAGTAGGTTACATTGGCTGCTTTGGAGATAAAAACAGGTTTACCCCTAAGGTCGGCTAAGTCCTCAATGCCCTGGTCAGGATGGGCAGTAAGAATTTGAGGATCTTTCTGGAACATAGCCGCTACCGTGACTTTGGGAATGCCTTCTTCAACCGCTTTAATGGCATCCGATGCGTAGCCCATAAAAAAGTCCACAGCATTACCCATGAGTAGCTGGGTGCCGTTAACCTGAGGCCCGCCCATTTGGATGGTGACATCCAAGCCATATTCTTCATAAATACCCGCCGCTATAGCTTGGTAAAAACCGCCGTGCTCTGCCTGGGCATACCAGTTGGTGCCAAAGGTAACCGTTTGCAGCTCGTTGGTTGCCGAGGATGCTGTGTCAGGCGTGGGTGTATTGTTGGCACAGGCGGTCATCAAACCGGTTCCAGCTGCGAATGAACCATACTGGATAAAGCGACGGCGATTAAATCTAGTCATGGCAGATCCTCCGTGTGTTTGAGTATGGGTGTTGCTAATTCTTATCTGGCTACTTGGTCAGCCATTCTATGACCTGGTGTCCGAGTTTTACCGTATTCAGTCGATCAATTTCGCGGATTCCTGTGGGGCTAGTGACATTCACCTCAGTAAGATAGCCGCCAATGATGTCGATGCCTACAAAATAAAGACCATCGCGCTCCAGTGTTGGAGCTAGCTGCTTACAAATGTCTAGCTCACGTTCGTTATTGTCTACTTTAGCAGTGCGTCCACCAACGGCCATATTGCCCCGAAATTCTTTGCCAGTAGGAATCCGGTTTACGGCACCGAGGGGGTTGCCATTAAGCAAAATAATTCGCTTGTCGCCATCCTTGGCAGCTGGTAAATAGGCCTGCACCATCACCGGCTCCTGGCCCTGTCTGGTGCTGATTTCAATCATGGAATTAAAGTTAGGATCTTCGTTGCTGAGAAACAAAATTCCTTCCCCCCCCTTACCGCCCAAGGGTTTCAGTACGGCTCTACCACCTCAGCGTTCCACCATGTCCCAGATTACAGCTTTGTCTTGACTAACAATGGTTTCTGGGATCGCCCCAGTAAACTGTAGTGCATACATTTTCTCATTGGCAGCCCGAATTCCTTGGGGAGAGTTGACGACCTTGGTTTTAGCCGGATTGATATAGTCCAGAATATAGGTGGCGTAGAGATAGGGCACGGTCACCGGCGGGTCAGTGCGCATAAAGACAGCATCCATAGTATTGAGGGGCTGCCATTGGCCATGACTCAGGGTAAACCAATCAGAAACGGCATCCCAGCGATTGTCACCGAGGGTAACAGGAGTCAGGGTAACAGGGGTCAAGTAGGCCATGGCCTGACCTGCCACCACGCCCATTTGCTGGGCCTGAGTAATATAAACAGCGTGCCCCAGTTCCTGAGCAGCTTCCATAATGGCGACACTGCTATCGTGGCCTGGGTCTAATTTAGCGATGGGGTCAATGATAATTGCTAATTTCACGGGGTCGGCAAATAGGTGGGTCGTTTTGATTTTGCCATGGGTTGGGGTTTTCGGCAGCAAGCATCCATCGTTATTGAAGCCCCACAGCTAACGAGATTTAAACGGTCAATCTTTAGTATCCGATCTAAGGATTGACAGAGATTGTTAATGCAGTATGGCAATGAGAGTTAGGTTCCGTTTTAGTCGATATGAGAATTTTGCTAGATAGAAATTTGTCGTCAACTTAGATAAAACCCTTTAGCTTCTGTTGCAAGCTAAAGGTCAATCACCTGTTTTATGACCCAATATAGTTCAGACAATGTACGGTGTCTCTTGCCTAAAACCGTTGGTTTCATCTGTTAATTACAAATCCTTATCTATCCTAAATTGCATTAAAATCCAGGGAGTGCAACATACAAATCAACATGTCAAACGCGCAAGCTGCTGTCTTGGAATCCAACCAAGCATTCTACAGAGCCTTTGAAAAAAAGGATATTGAGGTTATGGAGGCAGTTTGTTCTAAAGGTATTGGTAGTCTGTGCATTCATCCGGGACGTAAAGCACTTAAAGGTTGGGAGGATATTCGCCAATCATGGGTGCAAATCTTTAAGGCGACTCGCTATCTCGAAATTGACCTAGATGTAGTGTCTGTAGAAGTCTCTGGCGATTTTGCCTACGTAGTTTTAGTAGAGAATGTTATGCAAGTTGCAGGCAGTCGTCGATTGGAAGCTAAATCGATAGCCACAAATGTGTTTGAGCGCATGGGAGGGCAGTGGTATCTAGTGCATCACCATGGCAGCCCAATTGCGGAATAGTCCGTCTGCTGTTGAGCAACTTACCGAGACTATTTTTACCGATGCTGACATTGATAAAAGAGACTATTTCAGTAGTGGACCTGCAGTAGTGACAGGGATATTGTTATTTAAGGTGTGTTAGAGTTTGGTGTGCTGCAGATGATTTAGCATCTGATGGAGCGATAGACAGAGCACGCCGGGCATAGCTCGGTGGGAACTTATTACAAGTCAGGAATCATTATCATGTCCATACCGGCAGCAATAGTCGCTTCTACACCAGCATAAGTCGGATAAAACAAAACCGCACTGCTGAGTCAACAGTGCGGTTTACGGTCAGTCGTTACTGGGCGTTGCTAATCCAAACTGTGACTTCATCTGCAAGATGCTGGTATGTGGCGTTTCTAGCAGAGCGGCTCAATTTTAAACCAGCAACGGCAGTTACTGAGACAGATTGTCTTGACTATCAGTGTTTTCTTGTGGGGATGCTGATGGCTTAAGCTAATAGTTAGAAAGATAAGTCTCCAAGATGTTGAACTGCTCAGGATTGAGACTATAGTACATCCAACGCCCCTGCTGACGTGCAGTTACAAGGCCTGCCTGCTTTAATGTCTTAAGATGAAAAGATAGTTTTGACTGAGCGATGCTGAGACGCTCACACATATCGCCAACACAAAACTCTCCTTCGCGTAGCAGCTCTAAAACCTGAATGCGAATTGGCTCTGATAGCGCGTGAAATCCTGAAAATACGTGATCCTGATTAACTGAGCTATGCATGGTGATCAATTAAATAAACACTAAACCCTAGGTCCAAATGTCAATAAGTTGGATAATACTTATCTAAAACATTTGAATTTTTTTCCAAATTAGCGAAGGTTGCGGCAGCAGGCCATCCGGACAAACACGCGAGATTTGTTTACATCAACTGCTCTCTAGCAGATGAGATAATCGCTAAGGCGGCAAGCGATGCTGTTGTTGCGCGTAATATCCCGGAACCTAGTGAGATTTCTTGATAGCCATGTGCGATCGCAACCGCGATTTCCTCAGATGTCCAGCCCCCTTCCGGACCAATCATCACTCGAATCGATTGCTGAGGAGAATCGGCCAGAAGTGCCTGTACGCAAGGTAAAAGCCTAGGTGCATTGACCCTAGCAACACAGAAGAAGTTCCCACTTGATATGGAGCTGGTTTTTATCCAATCTGTAAATCGAGCTGGATTAGCAATAGTCGGTACATAGCCCCGTTCACACTGTTCTGATGCTTCCTGGGCGATCCGCTGCCAGCGAGTTAGCTTCTGATTGCTGGGTTTAAGCAGAGTGCGCTCACTCAGCAGAGGCTGTATGGTGGTAGCCCCCAATTCAGTTGCCTGACGCACCACGTCATCAAAGCCTGATTTAGGGAGTGCTGCTACCAACTCCATAGCCGCTGGTTGAGCTGATATTGCTAGCTCAGAGAGAATCTCGGCCCGCCCTGGGGCTGCGGTCAATCGACTTTGCCACTGATGACCCTGCCCGTCTTGAGCGATAAACAGATCGCCAGACTTTAGTCTTAGCACCCGCTGCAGATAGTGAACTTGCTCGTTAGTTAACTGGAGACTGTTTGCTATCTGTTGATTTGGACTAATGGTAATACGCTGCATTCGCTAACTTCCGTCGATCCCACATTCCTGGCACCTCAAGATTTTAAGTCGATATAGTACGGCTTTGCGCACATCGTCCACACCATTGCCGAAAGCTTTGGATAACAACAGCTATGTGCGGCGCAAATTGCTGAATGAAGTCAGCAATTTGCTACATCGACGGAATACTGTTAGCGAACACCGATGAATCCAGCTTTCTCAATCAGCGTCTGACCTTCGGTAGAAAGCAACATATCAGCGTAAGCGCGTCCGGCCGTTTCATCGCGGCCGCCATCGGCTTTAACAATGACAAACAAACGTCGGGTTAGCGGGTAGCTGCCATCTCGGAAGTTGTCTTTATTTATCGCGTTTTCTTGATTCAAACACTCTTGTCCAGTGCGCCAGGATGCCTCAAATGGCGGAATAAAATTACCTGGCTGATTGGTGGCAGCAACGGGTATGGCATAAATCGAACATTGATTGACGATTTCAGGAGCTGAGGCATAGTAAATTCCTCCTTGATCGCTTAAAACTTGTCGTAAGCCTGTGGTGGTATCCCCGACAAAGATGACATTCTCACCATAGGTGTCTGCATTTAGGACAGAGTCCAAAAAATATTGAGCCGTACCGGCGACTTCTGGTGACCGACTGTAGGCAGTAACGGGTAAATCAGGTCCTCCTAACTCTGACCAATTGGTAATCTGGCTGGTGTAAATTGCCTGGATTTGCTCAACTGTTAGTCCTTCTATTTCAAGGTTTGGGTGAACGGCTAGAGCAATGCCATCAATGGCTGTTGGGATTTGCTCCAGGCTAACCCCGCGCTGTTGGGCAGACTGATATTCTTCATCCTTAATGGGACGAGAAGATTCTGAAAAAGAGAGCTGCCCATCTAGAAGCATCTTGATACCCCTGCCTGAACCGGACACACCACTTGATGGCAGGGTGTATCTCAATTGAAATTCGGGGAATGCGTTGGCAATGGCATCATTGACTGTTTCGTGGACTGGAATCCATGTGGTGCTGCCACCATAGTTAAACAAACCTTGGGGAACATCTTTGATGGCGGCTAACTGACTGTTAGAGGTATCGGTAGCAGCCGTATCTCTGATACGGTTGCCACTGTTTGACGGCTGCACCAATGGTGCTGCACCCCGACCCACAAACCAGGTAACTAGCCCAAATACTCCGGCAATGAGGCCCAGCCCCGCCAGAGTAATGACTATAAGCGTTTTATCCTGCTGCTTTTGCATATCAATAATTAATCTATTGGCTCAAGTAATAGTAGAGAATGTCGTAATCAAAACTAAATCAAACTAAAGGGCACTGACCTGGTGATAATGGCTGGATATTCTTACCCATAAATACTTAACCACCTGTCAAATTAGCTGACCCTAGAGAATGGCTAGGCGTGCCCTACTGGGTAAGTCATTACTAAAAAATTATTAATTTGATTTGATAAATTCAAGATTAGTTGAATTTGAAACACAACTTGTGGCTAGTTAAACACACCAGAAGGGTTTTTCAATGCTATGGGTCTTGAAAAATAAATAGCTAGTTGAAATTAAACTCTGGTTTGCCTTAGGGGCACCGTCAGGCCCTCATCGTCAGGCCCTCACCGTCAGGCCCTCACCGTGAGGGGGGATGTACGGAAAAACGACCGGAATGAGATGCCTGTTTGTGAAGAACTAGTTAAATTTGCCTGCTCCATTTGCAGGTAATGGAATTTGGCTATATGTCTTTGATTGGTTCTATGACTCAATCAGGGACCTTTGGATAGGTGCTGACTGGTGTTGTCTAGACGCATGCTGCTGTCTGACACATCTAAAAACCTTGTTGAGACGTACCTTAAAACGGGAAAGCTTAATCAACCCATGCTTTAGTAAGTCTGTAAAATTATCTCAAATCTATAAAGAACGACTATGTTAATTTTCCCCAATGCTAGTTTGGAATTGTTGCAGCAATGATGATTTCCCTGTTGCTGGCTTTGAGCAGCATGGTTTTATGGGGCCAATTCTCAACTCGCCGCCCAGGCCTCAAATCCACCTACTTACTATCAGACAAATGCTACAGCGATTAGTCCATCAGGGTCTTTATCATGGCAGCCGTTTTGAAAATTGGTGATACAGAGTTTGATATTCAGGCGTTGTTAGAGCAGCTGCAGCAACATCAGCTTTTGCCTAGGTTAGTGCAGGAAGTGGTGCTTGATCAGGCCGTAGAGACGGTTGCTTGCGACCCTGAAGAGGCGTACAAAACATTTTGTAATCAGCGTAACTTGCTGACCGAAGAGCAACAGTATGCTTGGCAGACGCAGAATAAGCTGACCCAAGAGCAGATGTATATGAGGGCTTTGCGAGATGCCAAAATCGCCAAGTTTAAGGAGGAGACCTGGGGAAATAAGACGGAGTCTTATTTTTTAGAGCGCAAGCTTAATTTGGATCGTGTGCTCTATTCGTTAATTCGCACCAAAGACCCGAGTCTGGCCCAGGAACTGTACTTTCGTTTGAATGATGATGGGGATTCGTTTGCCGATCTAGCGCGTCGTTACTCGGAAGGCCAGGAATCTCAGACGGGTGGATTGATTGGCCCTGTTGAGCTTAGCGTTCCCCACCCGATGATTGGACGCATGCTTTCAGTCAGTCAGTCGGGGCAGCTGTGGTCTCCTACTCCTATTGGCGAATGGTATGTGATTACCCGATTAGAAAAGTTTGTACCAGCTCAGTTTGATGAGTCTATGCGTCAGCGTCTACTGGATGAACTTTTTCAAAAATGGCTTAGAGAAACAACCCAGGCTACAGCCGTTCAACCTCTTTTACCCTGAGACATCAGCTGCTTACGAATGCATAGCTTACGTAACCTATGACTTATACCGTTAATCCTATACAGCAACAGCTAAGCGATACCGAACCGTTTAATCGTTTACCGGCTGAGGTCGTACAAACGTTGGCCAATCAGAGCCAGCTGTTACGTTATCGCATGGGTCAGCCGATTCTCCGGCGTGAAACCATGCCGCATCAGGTTGTCCTAATTAAGGAAGGACAGGTGCGGCTGCTGGGGTATGACCCGTACACCAAAAATCCGATCACCTTAAAGCTACTCGGGCCTGGGGATATCCTGGGTCTGGCTGGACCGGCTCGTGGGGTAGCCTGTGAAAGTGCGATCGCATCTACTGAAATTGTAGCGGCAGCGTTACCGGTCGCCACCATCAAACAGCTGCTGGCAAACTATCCCAGCTTTGCAAATGCTGTTCAGAGTCGCTGCTATCTAGCAGAGCTGTTTGAAATCCTCAGCAACTATTTTGAAAAACAGGCTCACAACGCAGGCAACATTGCTGAGCTAACAGCCACAATCCGTACCCAGGGTGCGGCTGTTAAAGAGGTGCCAGCGGGTCCTCTCAAATACAACGACTTGGATAGTCAGAAGCTCTGGTTTATTAGTCGGGGTAACGTCGCTTTCCATGAGCAGGGCGGACAGCTGAGCCCTACGATGGCATCCACTGAGGTTCAGAGTGCCAACGGCGCTCGTCTGCTTGGCATTCCCTATGCTGTCATGGCCGCTCAGGTGGAGACTAAGGCCACGGAGGTTTTAGATACTGATCCGTGGGAGGGTGCTGATGCCCCTACGACAGATATTCCCTATGCCGATGCCTTGCCCCAAGATGCTGGGGTCAGTGCCGATGTTAGCAATCAGGTTTACCCTCATATTCGGGCTCATGGTGATCTTGATGCGCTAGTGGCCTGCTATGAGATGTTGGCCAAGCATTTTGGCATGCCGTTTAAGCGAGATGTGGTCCGGCGTGTATTGGTCAATCAAAAAGCGCGACTCGGTCAGGTTTCACTGCCGGCCTGTGGAGCCGTAGCTGATATGCTGGGGCTCAAACCTCAGCTGGCTAAGGTACCCGCCAGCGCCATTGGTCGACTACCTAAGATTGCACTCATTAAGTGGCGTGATAGCTACGCAGTACTGTACGAAACATCGGCTAAGCAGTATGTTATTGCTTGCCCCGAAGATCGAGAGATTGTCCGCCACTCACCCCAGGCATTTGAAGAAATCTGGGGGTCTGAAGGGGAGATTCTGCTGCTAGAAACCACGGCCCAAACTCCCCAGCAGCGGTTTGGCCTATCTTGGTTTGCGCCATCCCTGCAGAAATATAAGTGGGTTTTGGTAGAGGTTTTGGCGGCCTCATTCTTCTATCAGATTTTTGGTCTGGCCAATCCCCTGATGATTCAGGTGATTATTGACCGGGTAATTGTGCAGCAAAGTGTGGATACCCTACATGTGCTCGGCATTTTCTTGGTGATTGTGGCGGTGTTTGAGGCGATTCTTGGCAGTCTGCGCACATATTTGTTTGTCGATACCACCAACCGGATTGACATGACCCTGGCGTCGCAAACTATCGATCACTTACTGCGGCTGCCGCTTAAATATTTTGATCGTCGTCCGGTGGGTGAACTATCCAGTCGTGTCAACGAGCTAGAGAACATTCGGCAGTTTTTGACCGGTACAGCGCTGACCGTCGTGCTAGATGCCGTGTTCTCGGTGGTTTACATCGTCGTTATGCTGATTTACAGCGTTCAGCTGACGCTGGTATCTCTGGCCACTATCCCTCTGTTTTTGGGGCTGACATTTTTTGTATCACCGATTGTGCGTCGACAGCTGCGGGCTAAGGCCGAGCAAAACGCCAAGACCCAGTCGTTTTTGGTGGAAGCCCTGTCGGGTATTCAAACCGTTAAGGCTCAAAATATTGAGCTAAATACCCGCTGGAAGTGGCAGGATCGCTACGGTCGCTACGTCAGTGATGGCTTTAAGACGGTACTGACATCCACCACGGCCAGCTCAGCCAGTAACTTTCTAAATAAGCTCTCTGGTCTGCTGGTGCTGTGGTTTGGAGCCTTTTTAGTGCTAGAAGGCAACCTGACTCTGGGTGAGCTGATCGCGTTTCGAATCATTGCTGGCTATGTCACTCAGCCGCTGCTGCGTCTGACTCAGCTGTGGCAGAATTTCCAAGAGACGGCCCTGTCTCTGGAGCGTTTGAGCGACATTATCGACAATCCTCAAGAGCAGGAAGACGAACAGCGCAGCCAGATTCCGATGCCGGATATCAAGGGCCATGTCAGGTACGAAAATTTGTCTTTCCGATTTGGTGCGTCCGGTCCGCTACAGCTCTCAAATATTAATGTTGAGTTTCCAGTGGGACAGTTTGTCGGGTTAGTGGGTCAGAGTGGTTCGGGTAAAAGCACCATGATGAAGCTGCTGCCCAGGCTGTACGCCCCAAATTCTGGCCGCATCCTGATTGATAACTACGATATCAGCAAGGTTGAGCTTTATTCGCTGCGGCGACAGGTGGGTATTGTGCCCCAGGATAGTTTGCTGTTTGAGGGGACTATCCAGGAAAATATTGCGCTGACCAATCCAGAAGCCACCACTGAAGAGGTGATTCAAGTGGCAAAGATTGCCTGCTGTCACGATTTCATTATGGGGCTAGCGGTGGGGTACAACACCCGTGTTGGCGAGCGAGGGTCGTCTCTATCGGGGGGGCAGCGCCAGCGGATTGCGATCGCACGTACAATTTTGCAAAATCCTCGTCTGCTTATCTTGGACGAGGCCACCAGTGCCCTCGACTACGATACGGAAGCTCAGGTCTCTGCCAACCTGATGAAATGGGCCAAAGGTCGTACCGTCTTTTTTATTACCCATCGACTTGGAGCTTTGCGCACAGCCGACAATATCTTAGTTATGGACCAAGGGTCCATCGTTGAAGAAGGCACCCACGACGAGCTGCTTAATCTCAAAGGACGTTACTACTGTCTACATCAGCAACAAGGGAACGGTTAGTCATGACATCTCAACAGCTACAAAACGGTGGTATGCCGAACGCGTCTGGCGCTCAGGCTCAACCCTTTGACCAGCCCGTTATTTTGCGACAGTCCCCCATATGGTCGCGGGCGATTGTGTGGGCAATTCTGGGTGTTACCAGCATCAGTATTCTCTGGGCGTTTTTGGCCAGAGTCGAAGAGACGATTCCTGCCCAGGGTAAGTTAGAGCCGGTAGACGTAGTGCAGCCTGTGCAAACACCCAGCGGTGGTGTCATTGAAGAGATTCATGTCAAAGAAGGTGAACTAGTTGAAAAAGGCGATCTGTTAATTACCTTCAATCAATCAGCCGCCAAGGCCGAGTTAGATTCCCTAGTTCAGATTCGTAAGTATTTAGATGATCAAACTGAGATCTATCGGGCTCAAAATGGTAACGGTAGTGGTGAAAGTGTGACTGGAGCCACTGCTGGCGATCTGCAGCAGCGATTAGAGGAACGTCAGCAGCTAGAGTCTAGCAACCGCATTTATCAAGCCCAGATTAATGGAAATACATCAGCTCTATCGGCGGCGGCGGCTGATGATGTTGCGGTTGCCAGGAATGAAGTGCAAACACAGCAGATTCAAAACCGGGAGCAAATTAAGGATCTGAAGGCTCGTTTGAGTCAGGCTCGTTCTGAACTGGTTAATGCTGAGAATGACTTAAGCACCAATGAGGAAATTCTCTCACGGCTACAGTGGCTAGAAAAAGAAGGGGCGGTGGCTGAACTCAGTCGGCTACAGCAAGAGCAAGAAGTCAGTACTCGAATAACCCGGGTTAGCACCCTAAAAGATGAGATTAGTCGTCTTGATGCTCAGATCAATCAGGCTGAAGCCGAAATTGATCGAGCCGATTTAGAATTTGAGCGCTCCCGTCGCGACCAGATTCGCAACAATCGCGAACGCATTTCCTCCATTGATAGTGCCCTGGGTCAGACTGTCTTACAAAATGAGACCCAGCGACAAGAGTTAGGCAGTCGCATTGCCCAGCTAGAAGAACAGCTGGAGTTCCGTGAGCTAAGGGCGCCCGTAAGCGGTGCTGTGTTTAACCTTAGAGCGAATCAGCCTGGTTACGCGGCCAACTCTACAGAACCCATTCTAGAAGTTGTGCCTCAAGACAACCTGACTGCCCGCGTCTTTATTCCTAATCAGGATATTGGTTTTGTGCAGCTAACTGATGACTGTCGTGCTGCTGTCCGCGCAGATGACCAAGGGGCTATCGAAGCTGAGTGCAAACAGGTGGATGTACGAATTGATGCCTTTACCTACAGTGAGTACGGCGATATTGATGGTTATCTGGTGCGCATCGGTGACGATGCGCTGCCTCCCGATGAAATTTATCCGTTTTATCGATTTCCCGCCGAAATTCAACTAACCTCACAGGTTTTAGAATCTAGGGGTGAAACCTATACATTGCGCTCCGGCATGTCGCTTAATGCCAACATTAAGACAGAAAAGCGTACAGTAATTTCGTTCTTTACCGACCTGTTTGTGCGCAAGAGAGATAATTTCTTCTCAAAGTAAACACAGAAAAGCCAAAAGCTGCTGCTGTTGGCACGAGGCTTTCAGTAGCAATTCAACTCAGTGGTCCAAACTTTCCCTGAGGCAACATTCGAGAGAAAAGTAATGGACCCCGCCGTAACTTTTTAACCTATTGCAGCCAAGAACAACCTAATACGCTGGGGTGGATGGCTGCGTTCCGATCTGCCCATGGGGAAGCCCCAGCTTGCCTGATTGGAATAACAAAGTTATTTCCCGAAAAGGGAACTCGGAGGGACCCCAGCAACCGGTTTTGCATAAGGCAATCTCTCAAAAAAACTTCAAAAATTAGGGTGAGACTCACGCTAAAAATCATGACATGTTTTTTTACGGGCCATATGGCATCCGCGGATGCATTCGTCGATTGCGAGTCAGGTTAGCTGTTGTAATTTAGGGCTTTCAGGGATATCGATTGTCCTAACTAACCTGACAGATGCAATAAGTCTTGTTTTGGGAAGAAAGCTTTTTACAATCTCCCCCAACAGATTATCTATCGCAGTACCCGACACAAAACGCCGTAGAGCACTGCTGCGGTCACAATGCCATTGACTGGGCCAATCCCCACTCCAGCATTACCGGTAACATAGGCCATGATTGAGCCAACGAGATAGGCAATTACCCCTGCCCAATTAAAGGCTGGCAGCTTTGACGACAGCTTGGGAAAACGCCCCCCGTGTCGCACCCAAAAGACCACCATGATGATGCCCCCGCCCGGCGGGATCACGGTACCCAGAAAGATTAAATACTGGGGGAGTAATTCATAGATCCCCGATAGCGTTAAGACAAGAGCAAAGGTGGCTCCACCCAGCACAAACGCATGGCGCTTATGGGTGCGGAACATGTTGGCACCAGCGACAGAGAATGCATAGATGGTGTTGTCTTGAGTGGTCCAAACATTCAAAATTAACAAGATTACACCCCCTGCCAGGATGCCTTGAGTTGCCAATGCCTTAATCAGGTCTTCGGAACCGTAGATCAAGGTGCAAAACGCTCCCGCAAAGACCAAAATGCCGTTGACCAACATAAAGGCACTTAGGGTAGAAATAATGGCGCTTTTACCTGAATCAGCAAAGCGGCTCCAGTTGGTGGCTTGGGTTCCACCAGAGATAAAGGTGCCAATTACCACCGCCAGGGCTGCTCCCATATTCATGGCCCCTGTCGGTTCAGGGAGGGTACCGTCAAAGTCTCTAAATGCGATCGCAAGACTAATGGCGACTAAAATCAACATGGCGGGGACCGCCAACCGGCTCAGCCAGTCAATTGCCCGATAGCCAATATAGGCAGTCGCACAAAATGCGTAGTTAAAGAACAGCACCAGCACTATATATAAAAAGCCCTGGCTGGGAACTCCCAATAGCTCTAGTAGCACCTGGACCACAACGGCTGTGGTGAAGGCGTACCAGCCGATTTGAGTAAATCCCAAAATAAAATCTACCCAGCGTGAACCCACATTGCCAAAGCTAAAGCGGGCCATTAGCACAGTGGTTAGCCCACTCTTGGCGGCAATGTACCCCAAGGCTGCACAATAGCCACCAAGAATCAGATTGCCAATGACGATAACGGTCATCAGCTGCGGGATACTAAACGCTGGCCCCAAGGCACCCCCTGCAAACAGAGTTGTTGAGGTTAGGGAAAATCCCATCAGCAATAGACATAGCGACCAAAAGGGTTTTCGGGCTGTTTTAGGCACCGCACTGAGCGGATAGTCCTCGGATACTGAGGTTTCTAGTAAATTGGGTTCTGTGGATAGAGACATTAGGTTACTTAACCAATCAAGCGTGACGTTGGTTTAGTCTCTATTCATACGGGTTTTTACGGATTGAGATAGTATCCTTTGCAACGGTCTATGGAATATAGCTAGTGCCATTGTCTGGTGCGACCGCTGTGCCAAACTCAGGGGCGGCTGGGTCGCATGGGGATTTTGAGTCGCTGCCAGCTCCAGTATCCCGCATCAGCTGATAGTAGATAGCTCGTGCCTGGGGACCAAAGACAATTTCATCGCCATTTTCTAAATCATGGGTGCGTAGCTTACGCCCATTAATGAGCATGCCGTTAGTGCTGGCCTTACCTTTGAGATTGCCATCTACGATGCGATAGTAGTGGCTTTCATCGTCTTTGGGCAGCTGTATTAATGTGGCATGGTGCCGACTCATAAACTGTGAAGCTAGACGAATATCGCACTTGGCATCCCGTCCCATGGAGTAGACGGCATCATCAAGAACGATCTCTCTTCGACCCTGGCTATCTTCAACAATAAGAATACTAGAGAGATGATTACCAGACTGCATTAGTATCCACTGTTGACGTTTAAGTTAGTTTTACAAAGCCTAAACGTTTCCTCAGAATATTCTAGAAATTTTGATGGTAAAAATACTGATTAGTAAATGTGTGCTCTCTGCCACATAGAATCAAGAGCGAAAAAATGAGATCGCAACCACTGCGGCTAAAATCCCCAGCATTAAGTTCCGGTTAGCAATAAATAAAACCAGTAACCACACCGCCGCTATTAAGCTACGGCGGACCCAGTTAGGCTTGCGTACTACAGGCACCTTGGTATAGTTCCACGGGGGGCTGTGTCGAGTAATCAGTATTTTCTCTGCGGTTCGAGCATCGTGCTTGGATAGCGGCAAATAGTGCAGTCGAGGACGACCCAGCGCGTCAGCCTGAGTAAATCTATGGTGGCTTTTACCCCGCCACCGCTGATTTAAATTTGTCGAAAAGCCAATGTAGTAAATCTTTCGCCCTTTAATGACGGCATAAACACCTGATGTCTCAGGTAAGTTGCTACGGTCGGCGAGCGTCACAGACGACCAGCGACTCGGATGATGCTTTGCTCTCATTGAGTAAACGACCTAACTACCTGTTTGTGGCCTGGTTCTATGGCCAGAAAACATAACAAATTGTGTAGTCTGGCATTTAGCCCTGGTAATAAATAAGGTAATAAACAAGAAGTTAACTCTCTTAAACTGCACACGACCTATTCGACAAAACTCCAGATTTGTACGTAAAAAAGGCTATCTGCAGACGCTTCTTTGATTTTGAAGCTAGGAGCTGATACCCCAAAAAGCATACGCATACTGAGAAAACCATATTGCCGCCGGGGGCGCATAAATATTTGCTCAAAATTCCGGATAAAAATCTAGTTAAATTGGCTGATGATTTTTATTTCCCACACAAAGATTATGTAAACATGTTCCCTAGATGACCTATATGTGGATACTCAGCACAATGCTTGAGGGTGGCAGTATAGAGGATGCCATCGTTCAATCCCTTCTTATGAAGGACAAGCGGCCAAGCTATTTTCCTCCCCAAGGGTTTGTTCTAACAATGCTAGAACGTATCAGTCAAGCTACATCAGAGTTAGAGGGTGCAATTGATGTGTGTGTTGTTGAAGGTGGTCGAGCCTCTTAGCTCAACGCCCAGCAGCAGGTTAGCGCTCTGATGCAGCATCTACCGTTGTACCCTGAACTTTTAATGCGATAAGAAGCTCTGGTTTTTTGAAAACCAGGGCTATTTGTTAAATAGCTAATGGTTGGTTTTAGTATGACTATGCAGCTTTATCATCTGCCGCTTCAGCCTTTTTAACCTGAAATTTAAGCCGGTCTTCCAGGTAGTCAATAACAACTTGGCACCCTTCAACAAAGGTGTTTTCTAAAATCTTGGTGGCAATGGGGTTTTCTAACTCTCTCTGAATCGCTCGCTTGAGAGGTCGGGCTCCATAAACAGGGTCATATCCTTTGTCTGCCACATAGTCAATGGCCGACTCTGAAATATGCAGAGCAATTTTCTGGTCTGCTAGCAGCTTGTACAAACGCTTGAGCTGGATAGCCACAATCGAGCGCAGCTCATCCTTACTTAACGGATGGAAGATAATTAAATCATCCACGCGGTTAAGAAACTCTGGACGAAAATGACCGCGTAGGGCACTGAGAACACGCTCCTGCATCTCGTCAAACTGCGATTCATCACCCGCTACATCCAGAATGTGATCGCTGCCAATGTTGCTGGTCATCACAATAACGGTGTTACGGAAGTCCACCGTACGGCCCTGGGAGTCGGTGATGCGTCCATCATCAAGCACCTGCAACAAAACATTAAACACGTCTGGATGTGCTTTCTCCACTTCATCCAGCAGCACAACAGAATAGGGATGTCGCCGTACCGCTTCAGATAGCTGTCCCCCCTCTTCGTAGCCCACATATCCAGGGGGCGCACCAATCAGTCGCGCCACAGAATGCTTTTCCATGTACTCTGACATGTCCACACGCACTAAGGCATCTTCTGTGTCAAATAAACAGTCGGCTAACGCGCGTGCCAGCTCAGTTTTACCCACACCAGTCGGGCCCATAAACAAAAATGAGCCAATGGGTCTACCGGGGTCTTTCATGCCAGCTCGAGCCCGCCGGATAGCGGCTGATACCGCTGTAACTGCTTCACTTTGCCCCACCACCCGCTGATGTAGATAGCCCTCTAACTGCAGCAGCTTTTGCCGCTCGGTTTCCATGAGCCGATTGACTGGAATACCAGTCCAGTTGGCAACAATCTCTGCAATATCTGCTTCGCTCACCTGCTCTCTTAGCAGCGTAGAGCCTTTGTTTTGCATCTCTTGCAGCTGACCGTCTAAAATCTCTAGCTCCTGCTGCACGGCCTCTAGGCGACCATATTTAATTTGAGCCGCTCGGTTTAGATCGTAGGCTCGTTCAGCCTGCTCTACCTGCACTCGTAGCTGATCTTCTTCTTGTTTGAGGGCTTTAATGGCATCCAATGCCTGTTTTTCGGCCTGCCACTGGGCCGTCAATTTCTGCTGTTTTACAGAGAGTTTTTCAATCTCTTTACTAATACGCGACAGCCGTTGCTTTGATGTGCGAGAGGTGGATTCTTCTCCTTGCAGAGAGAGTTTTTCCATTTCTAGCTGACGCAGCCGCCGATCAATGGTCTCTAGCTCAACGGGTTTAGAAGTGATCTCCATTTTGAGCTTGGCAGCGGCTTCGTCGATTAAATCGATGGCTTTGTCGGGCAAGAAGCGATCGCTAATGTATCGATCTGAAAGTGTCGCTGCGGCCACCAGCGCCGAATCTACGATTTTGACACCGTGATGGGCCTCATAGCGTTCCTTTAGCCCCCGTAAGATCGAAATCGCATCTTCTACGCTGGGCTGACCGATAAAAACCTGATGAAACCGACGCTCAAGAGCGGCCTCCTTATCGTTGTGTATACGATATTCATCTAAGGTTGTAGCCCCAATACACCGCAGCTCACCTCGAGCCAAAATCGGTTTGAGCAGATTGCCAGCGTCCACATTGCTGTTGCCACCACCGGCACCGACGACCGTGTGCAGCTCGTCAATAAATAGCACCACCTGGCCATCTGACTCAGCGACTGCTTTCAGGACGGAACGCAGTCGTGCCTCAAATTCGCCGCGATATTTTGCCCCAGCAATTAAACTACCAATGTCTAGGGAAATTAGCTGACGGTCTTTGAGCGACTCAGGGACATCTCCATTAACAATGCGCTGGGCCAACCCCTCTGCGAGCGCAGTTTTACCCACACCGGGCTCACCAATTAAGACAGGGTTATTTTTTGTCCGACGGGACACCACCTGAATAACACGTCGAATTTCTTCATCGCGACCACTGACCGGGTCGAGTTTTCCATGTTTTGCTTCCTCGGTCAGATCGCGCCCATACTTTTCAAGCGCCTCATAGGCATCTTCAGGGTTTTGCCCCGTCGCCTTCTGCTTACCCCGCACCTGATTAATGGCAGTGCGGAGGTCCGCCACGTCTAACTCAAAGCCACGCAGCAGACGTCGGCCAATACGTTCATCTTCTGCAAACCCCAGCAGCAGATGTTCAACAGAAATGATGTCATCCTGCAGCAGCTGACGAGCCGCCTCTGTTTGATCCAGCATGCGGTCAAGGCTCTGACCCAGATATAGGCTGCTGTCTGTCGAAACCCGTACCCGCGTTTGGCGCTGGGCAAAGGTTTCTAGTTCCTGCAAAATCAGCTCTGGGTCTAGGTTAGCCTTCGATAAAATCGTATCCGCCAGCCCCTGTTGCTCGATTAGGGCAATCATCAAATGCTCAACCTCAAGATATTGCTGACGAAAGCGTCGTGCCACATCTTGCGCTTCAACAATGGCATCCCATGCCTTGGCGGTAAACTTATCGGGATTAGATGGCTGCATGGAGTCTGAATGGGTCTGGCAGGGAAACGAGTAAACAGTATATCAATTGGGAGAGTAGGGAATTGGCCGCGTTACTCTCCCAATTGACACTAAGCCGTTGCCACAGTTTCTTGCGACTGAGACGCAGCGCGGCTGCTTAGCTGGATTAGCTCAACTTTGTAGCCATCAGGATCGCTCACAAAGGCAATTACGGTGGAGCCATGCTTCATCGGTCCTGGTTCCCGCACAACTTTACCACCTCGTGTTTTGATCGCCTCGCAGGTTTGGTAAATATCATCTACTCCAATGGCAATGTGGCCGTATCCTTCTCCCAGGCCATAGGACTCGACATCCCAGTTGTATGTCAACTCCAGAACAGTATGGTCACGTTCATCACCGTAGCCCACAAATGCCAGGGTAAACTTACCCCCTGGATACTCCTTCTGGCGCAGTAAGGTCATTCCTAAAACGTCGCAGTAGAACTGGAGGGACTTTTCTAAATTGCCAACTCGCAACATTGTGTGCAGTAAACGCATTACCTTCTTGCCTCAAACTCAGTTGGTAATAATCCTAGCGCTGGTTTAGTTTCTATGATGGCTCAAGCACAGGTATCTAAGCATGTTGATGTGCTTTTCCTTACATTTTTGATTTATCACCTATCGTTGATGCTAGATAGCACCGTATGCTTGTTTATCGTGTAATCCTTTAGTTTTTCATAGACACCGAAAGATTGCCAAACCAACCAGCGAGTCACCTGCTCACTCGTAGTTAATCCACAAGGAAACGTAGATTGATGATTGACTTACTCGAAACCACAATTGAAGAGATTCGGGCCCGCGAAATCTTGGACGCTCGAGGTCGACCGACTATTGAAGCTGAAGTTTATTTGTCTGTGGGAGCTGTGGGTCTGGCCCAGGTGCCTAGTGGAGCGTCGACAGGTACCTTTGAAGCCCATGAGCTAAGGGATGGGGATGAACGCTACGGTGGCAAGGGCGTACTCAAGGCCGTTAACAATGTGCACGAAACCATTGCCCGTGAGCTTATGGGTCTAGATGCTCTAGATCAAATGGTTATCGATCAAACTATGATTGCGCTGGATGGCTCCGAGAACAAAGCAAACCTGGGTGCCAACGCTATTTTGGCCGTTTCTCTGGCCAATGCAAAAGCGGCTGCGCAAGCATTAGGGCTACCTCTCTATCGCTATTTAGGTGGACCGTTGGCCAATGTGCTGCCTGTGCCTCTGATGAATGTGATTAACGGGGGTGCCCATGCGAATAACAATGTCGATATTCAGGAATTTATGATTGTGCCCAGCGGTGCTAGCAGCTTTAGAGAAGCGCTGCGCTGGGGTGCAGAAGTGTTTGCCAACTTAAGCAAGGTACTGGATCAAAAAGGCTTGCTTGGGGGTGTCGGTGATGAAGGTGGTTTAGCCCCTAATTTAGGATCAAATCAAGAAGCCTTAGATATTTTAATTACGGCAATTGAATCAGCTGGCTATAAGCCGGGTGAACAGATTTCTCTGGCGTTAGATGTGGCCGCTAGTGAATTTTATAAGGATGGTCAATATCTCTTTGATGGTAAAGCCCACTCCTCGGCAGAGACCATTGGCTATCTTGACAAGCTGGCGAGTCAGTACCCGATTGTGTCGATTGAAGATGGTCTACATGAAGAAGATTGGGATGGCTGGAAAGCACTGACTGAAAAAGTTGGTAACCGAGTACAGCTGGTTGGTGACGACTTGTTTGTGACGAACCCCACTCGCCTGCAAAAAGGAATCGATTTGGGAGCAGCGAATTCGATTTTGATTAAGCTAAATCAGATTGGTTCTTTGACCGAAACGCTTGAGGCGATTGATCTGGCAACTCGCAATGGACTGACATCCATTATCAGCCATCGTTCAGGTGAGACTGAGGATACTACGATTGCTGACCTGGCAGTGGCCACTCGAGCAGGTCAGATTAAAACCGGCTCTCTGTGCCGAAGCGAGCGGGTTGCTAAGTACAACCGTCTGCTGCGGATTGAAGATGAGCTAGCGGGTCAGGCTGTTTATGCCGGTGCTATTGGCATGGGGCCTGGCTAGGATAAAGCTCTGTCTAGAGCACTAGAGCCCAGTTTCATAAATAAAGTAAAGGGCACCCCTTCAGGGGTGCCCTTTACTTTTTCCGTTTATTCTTCGTTAGCGGGTGCTGGGCTACCGGGTGCTGCAGGGCTTGGTGATGTGCCGGGGGGCGTGGATGGGGCTAGCGGGTCTGTGCTACCTGGTAAACCGGGTAAACCACTGCCGCCCGGCAAGCCAGAGCCTGAACCATCGAGCAAGTCTTGAATATCTGCTGGGATTTCACCCGGTAGTGTGTCCTGCGAGGAGGCTGGTGACTGAGTCCCGGCTGGTAAGGTCGCCAGGGCAACTCGGTTCCCACCCACAGACCGTAAGATATCCAGCACTCGGACAACATCGTCATAGCGAGAGTCTTTGGCGGCATAGAGCACCACGATGCCCTCGGGGTTGCCGGTGTAAAAGTTACCTACCAGACCCAATAGGTTTTGTTCCAAAATAGGGTCTTGATCGAGATAAATACGACCAATCGGGTCAACGCTGATATAAAGGCGATCGCGACCGTCGGTCAATGCGGCAGGGGGTAGGGCTGCCCCAGTATTAGCGTTGGGTAAGTCCAGGCTGATGGCCTGTTGACGACTGCCAACGGCTGCCAGGATAAAAAAGGTAAGAATACAAAAAACGACATCGACTAGGGGGAGTAGCTCGATGACAATGCCGTTTTGCTGCTCGTCTATATCTAATTTCATAGCGATGCTGTTTTTTTAGCTAACCGACGCGCCAAGCTGACTGGGTTTCCCATTGCTGAGGGACCAGGCCTGACGATATAAAAGCTCTAGCTCGCTGCCGGATTTGCGAAAGACTTTGGCTTGACCAAACACAAGACCCTGGAACAGGCGATAAAACATTAGGCTAACGATGGCAATGATAAGACCGGTGGCTGTGGTGATCAACGATTGACCGATACCGGCGGCTGCACCGCTAGTAGCGCTACCAATGGCCAGGTCATTTAAGTCTAAAGAGCCGAGAGAACTCATCAGACCCAGAACAGTCCCCAACAAGCCCAACATAGGGGATACCGCAATCACCAGCTCTAGCACCTTATCGCCTCGACGCATGGCGGCTAGTTCTTCATTGGCGGCGGTTTCCAAGGCTAGTCGAAAAACCTCGGGTTCTTGATCTTTTAGCTTGAGAGCGGCATAGAGAAAACGACCCATGGGCAAACGGTGGGCTCGCTGAGCAATGTCCGTGGCGGCAGTCCATTCTCGGCGGGCGGCTTCTAACACACGACCGGCTACCTCACGCTCACGGGTAATAATGCGAGACCAAAACCAAATCCGTTCAATAATCGTGCCGAGGGCAATTACTGATAGGACTAGCAGGGGCCACATGGCCACTCCGCCTCTAATAAATAGTTCAGTAATGATCACTCGTTTTCTCCCGTAAGCTTTCTCAGACGCATGTTACCCGCTCAGGGGCTAGATCGGCCACTATCTTTGCATGGAGCTGGCCGCTCTACTGAGGGCCAAGTCTAGAATTTCACTGGCAGCGCGATCGCAAGCACCAGGGGTTCCTAAGTGCGATCGCATTGCTCTGTAGCCCTCCACCATCTTTTGACGCCGATCCGGATTATTCAGCAGATTTAGCGCCATTTTACTGATGGCCTCAGGGGTGGCATCCCACTGCACAAACTCTGGCACAATCGGCTCCATGTTAACCAGATTTACCGGTGAAACATAGGGTGTCGAAAAATTCAGCACAAACTCTGCTACCCAGGCCGTTAGACGATTCAGCCGATACATCACCACTTGGGGAACTTCCATAAGGGCGATCTCTAGGTTGGCAGTGCCCGATTTAGACAGGGCCAGATCCGCTGCTGAAATCGCTAGCGATTGTTGATCATTGGCAACAACTCGACCGTTGAGCCCGTAGTCTTGCAGTGCGGCCTCTACTGTTGGGCGAAATGCTTCACGGGCCAACGGCACTAAAAACTGAATTTGAGGTATCTGGGTTTGGATCTGTTGCGCCGCTGTAAACATAATCGGCAGCACATAGGTTAGTTCCTGCTGTCGAGAAGCTGGTAGTAGGGTAACCACACGAGCTGAATTGCTCAGACCCAGTTGCTGACGTGCCTGCTGTTTGGCGAATGCTGGCCGATAATCTGCAAACCTATCTAAAAGAGGATGTCCGACCCAGGATACGTTTCCCCCTTTTTCTTGGTAGTAGCGGGCCTCTTCAGGAAAAATGGCTAAAAGCCGATCGGTAACAGACAAAATCTTTTCTGTATCGCCGGGAATTGTTGCACATACCCACAAATGAGGGGCAATGTAATAGGCAATAGGTAGTTTAGGAAACTGACCGCGAATAAATTTCCCAATCGCGACATTGGGAGCCATGTAGTCAATCAGTACTACGACATCTGGAGGGTGGGTGCTCAAATGGTCTTTTGTCTGCCGGTTAAGATTGAGCGAGTCGATCACATGGGGAAGCGCTTCAAACAGACCAATTGAGCTAACGGATACCGTATTGCCAATGAGTGTGGCCCCAGCGGCTGCTATGCGTTCTCCTCCCATGGCACTGATCTCTACATCGAGTTCTTGTTTGATGGCCTGACGCTTTAGTCCTTCCACCAACAGCGCCCCTTGTAGGTCGCCAGAGACTTCTCCAGTATGAATAAATACCCTGAGAGCACGTCTAGGGGCCGTGAGGGTATTGGTGCGCTTAGTGCTGTACTGATGCATGGTAGAAGCGATCCCTAGGGCCTTAAAGCACTAGGATCGAGAGATGTGTCGCCCTGGAATAACCCCGCGTCGGCTATCGCCTTGAGAAGCGACCAGAAAACGATGGAGGTGTTGCACGTACTCATTATTGGCAACAGAGTCTAGCTTATTGAGCGCCTCGCTAAAGGTTAGACCTGAACGATAGAGCAGTCGATAGGCCTGTTTGAGGCCGTCGTAAACCCGCCCAGCCTCTAAGTCGCCAATACCTGAGCGCTTTAAGCCTACCTGATTAAGGCCCCTCACCCGAGACGGATTGCCTTCCACCATCATGTAGGGGGGAACATCTCGTTCAATTCGACTCATGCCACCCACCATGGCATGGCGACCAATGTGAACAAACTGATGAATCCCCACGAGACCGCTGATGCGAACGTTAGACTCGATGTGTACGTGACCCGCTAGGGCAACAGAGTTGGCAATGATGACGCTGTCTTGAATAACACAGTTGTGGGCAACATGGGCGTAGGCCATTAGCAAGTTGCTGTTACCCAGTCGGGTAATTTCACCAAATCGTGTGGGCCGGTTGATGGTCACATATTCTCGAATGTTGTTATCATCGCCGATGGACACCAAGCTTTCGGAACCGTCATACTTTAGGTCTTGGGGCTCTAGACCAATGGCAGCTCCGGTAAAAATGCGATTGCGCTGGCCAATTTCTGTATGACCGTCTAACACCACATGGGGACCAATTTCGGTGTCTTTACCAACGCTGACTTTTTCCCCAATCACAGCGTAGGGGCCCACTTTCACACTGGGGTGAACCTGGGCTCTCGGGTGGATGACCGCCGTGGGATGAATCAGAGCAGTTGGGAGCATTGGTAACGTGTTATTCAACCACAGAAAACATAAGGGTGCCTTCGCACACGAGTTGACCGTCAACTTCAGCCTTGGCCTGCATTTTGCCGAATTTTAGCCCGCGCACGCTAAGCAACTCTGTTGTAATGACCAGCTGGTCACCTGGCACAACTGGTCGTCGAAACCGTACTTTGTCAATACCGGCAAACATGCACAGACCATTCACACCAGGCATTTGGGTCAGCACGATGCCACCTACCTGGGCCATGGCTTCAACAATCAACACCCCAGGCATAATGGGACGCCCCGGAAAGTGTCCCTGAAAGTGGGGTTCATTGAAGGTGACATTTTTTAGACCCGTTGCCTGTTTGCCAGGAACATAGTCAATGATGCGATCAACCAGGGCAAAGGGATAGCGATGGGGCAACAACGCCTGAATCTGCTCTAGATCAAATGTAATAGGGGTAGGATTCTCGGTGGCGGCTGGCTGAGACTCCTGATTGGTGGTATGAGTTTTATCTTGAATAACGATGGCCATAAACGTTTTAAACAGCAACGGCGTAGGTGTTCTCGGCTATGCAGGAGCCGATGTCTCTGCAGCATAAGCAGACAGCTGGCACGCCAGCTGGACATGCAGACGGTGACTTGCTCGATAGGCTGTCACATGCATCGTAGGGAGAACACCTAGTAAACTGAGATCCCCTACTAAGTCTAAAAGTTTATGACGTGCCGGTTCATTTGCAAATCGCAGAGGGGGATTAAGCCAGCCACTCTGATCGCAAACTAGAGCGTTTTCAAGACTGCCACCTTTGATTAGACCCTGCGATCGCAACCCCTCAATTTGATGGGCCTTCGCAAATGTTCGCGCCGGGGCCACCAACTCCACAAAGTCTCCATCGTTAGGAGACCAGCTGTGCCACTGATTGCCAATTGCCGCGACTGGAAAGTCGATGCCATAGCTAAATCGCAATTCTGAAGCGGGCAGTGCCATCACATAGGCATCCCCGTCTCGCACAATTATGGAGTCATGCAGTGTCCCACAGACGGGTCGTGATGTCGTCTGCGCCACCGTGCCGACAGATCTAATCAGATTGCTCCAACCCTGGGCAGACCCATCCAACAAAGGAACTTCAGGACCATCAATTTCGATGCGAACATTATCGACACCCGCAGCCCATAGCGATGCCAGCAAATGCTCCACTGTGCGCACCTGCTGACCCTCTGTATGCCCCAGCTGAGTTGAGAGTTGTGTTTGACTGACTGCCGTAATATCAGCAAGAATTACGGCGGAACTGGAGTCAGTGCGAACAAAATAGCGACCGCTATCAACAGATGCCGGCAACAGTGTTACCTGGGTTTTTTGACCCAGATGTAGCCCCACCCCCGTACAAGCAACAGGACTAGCCAGGGTATGCTGTACGCCTGACTCCTGTGCCATTAGATCCGCTCTCCGATACCAAAGTGAATACGCCCATCGCCACCATCACCAAACCCATAGTCAAGCCGCAGTGCACCTAGCGGTGTTTGTATCCGCACACCAGCACCATAGCCAAACCCATCACCAGGTTTATCACGAATGAGGGCCGGATCGCCGGGTACGTCGCTACCAGTGCCTAAATCAGAGCCATAGTCGACAAACAGCGCACCGCCTAAGAAGGATGTAAACAAGGGGAAACGATATTCAGCCGTTGCCTGAACAAACGACCGACCGCTGCCTAAATCTCCTTCATCAAATCCTCGAACCGAATTTGTGCCACCCAAGGAGAAGGCTTCGTAGGGAGGTAAATCGCCGATAATGGTGCCCCCTTGAACGTTAAACGCCAACGTCTGGGGGCCATCGCCGAGACTGATGAAATTGACCGGTATATAGCGGCTGTAGCTGGCTCGAACTCGGTTAAAGAAAATAGTCCCATTCCCTATGGGAATTGTTTGCTCTGTGCCCAGCCGTAACAAGCTGCCGCTAGTCGGCACAAGGGGGTCATTTCGCTGGTCCCAGACAAGACCGACGGGGATACTCAGGAGATCGTCACGACCGTCACCGCTAAAACTTAAATCGTTACCAAACTCATCTTCGGGGGATAAGTCTCCGTCACTATCTCGAATCGAAACACGCTGGTATTCCAGACCTAGTGAACCGCTCCAGCCATTATCTAGAGGGCGACCAAATGTGACGCCACCGCCCAATCGATTAACCCGAGGAGTATCTCCATTGGGCAAATCAACATCGGTATCACCCCCGTCAAAAATGAGAGAAATAGAACGACGGTTAAACCCGTTGACCGTGTAGGATGTACGGTTTGGATCGCCGCCAATCCATGGATCGGTAAAGCTAACATCAAACAGCAGCTCTCGCTCACTGAGCTGTACCTCAGTGCGCAATGTCTGATTGTTACACCCCAGGTTGTCCTGTTGATAGCTGACACTACCAAAGATGTCTCCGCTCAGGTTAAAGCCAACTGCTGCACCAACTTGACCGGTATTGCTCTCATCAATGTTGACCACCACCTTAACCTTGCGGGGGTCCTCATCACCGGGGTCTAAGGAAAGACGAACGTCATCAAAAATACCCAGACCAAAGACTCGCTGTAGATCTGATTGAATTCTGTCTTGGCGGAAAACATCACCGGGCTGAGTCTCAAACTCACGGGTAACAATAAAGGGCCGAGTCCTACCGTCAATGGGTTCGCCCTCGGCATCAACATTGTTACCATCCTCATCGATGTAGCGAACTTCGATAGATTCGATCACCCCTTCTGCAACAACCAGGGTGGCCACACCCTCGTCCGACACTTGAGGGGCCGCTGTAACCTGGGCCAGCACATAGCCCTGTTCGCGGTACCACTCATTGAGTTCTAAAATACCGTCCTGGAAATCAATCAGGTTGAGAATGCTACCGTACTGATCACCAAAAATCTCATCCACCTTACTGTCGGGCAGGACGCTTTCGCTCACTCCGTCAGTACGAACATCTACGCCAGTCAAAATGGGGTTGGGCTGTACGCCAAATGTGACTCGTACCCCCAAGTCAGTATCTTCGGGTCTGGCTCTAACATTGGCAAAAAAGCCAGTGGCAAAAACGTTATTAATATCGTCTTGGAGCTGAGTGCGGGTTGCTGTGCGTCCAGGTCTTAGCGTCAGTGCCTGAAAAACAATATCTTCTAGCTCAGGGTCGAGGGGACTACCATCCAGGGTGATCACATCTAGCTCTGCAACTAGAACCTGTACTTCCGTTTCTTCAGGTTCCTCTTCAACAACCTCCTCCTCGGACTCCTCCTCGGGTGTGGGGTCTTCGGAGGTGGGTTCTTCAGGATCCTCTTCCGTGGTGGGCTCAGTATCTTCTACGGGTTCAGCGGGTTGACCAATCCCTTCTAAAAGACGTTCTAGTCTTCCTTCCGAAGTTTCTTCCGAAGTTTCTTCAGGAGTTTCTTCAGGGGCTTCTTCGGGGGCCGGCTCAGTCTGTTCTTGACTTAGCAGGGTTTCTTCGCTGGCTGCAGATAACTCACCGGGCTGCAGCGCCAGATCTAGTGCTGTTGAGTCGTTGCTATGTTCCTGACTGGGTGCTACATCAACCACCTGTTGCGGTTCGATGGTTGCCTCAGCTAGTTCTTCGGCGGCTGTGCTGACCGTTGGCTGTAGGGATTGGTCTTTGACTTCAGTATCAGTTTGACCAGGCTGGGGCACATCAGACAGTGCCACGTCGTCAGTGGCTGATGAATCAACCACATCAGCCGCATTGACTGCGAGTACGGGCAACCCAAACAATGTTGCAACGGTGCAACAGGCCAATAGAGTCGGCGAAAAGCGCATAGGCGGAAAACGTACTCCTTACACCACATGAGGACAGCGGCTAAAGCCACTGTTAAGACATACACTAAATTCGGCTTGGGGGTCTACAGCGAAGCCGCATGAAACCCCCACATTTTTAGCTAAACAACCTGATGATGCTCAGAAAAAATGTGAACAGAATTTAATATTTTCTGGAAAATTCTACCGCACCCTTTACCTCAGTGCTCAATTTGTATGTGCCAGAATTCGATCCAACACCTGTTGATAGCCCGACTCCACATCACCTAAATCTTGACGAAAACGGTCTTTATCCATAACTCGACGGGTTTCATCAGTCTCGTTCTGATTCCAGAGACGGCAAGTATCTGGGCTAATTTCGTCGGCTAGAACCAGCGTGCCATCAGGTAGGGTGCCAAACTCCAGCTTAAAGTCCACAAGCGTAATACTACAGCTGTTGAAAAAGGTCTGAAGGATTTGATTGATATGTCTGGCCATTTGTTCTAACTGTGCTACGGTTGCATCGCTGGCGATGGCCATGGCGCGGATGCGATCGCGAGTTAGCAATGGGTCCCCCAGGTCATCATTTTTGTAGTAAAACTCCACCAGTGGAGGCGTTAGTGAGGTTCCCAGAGTCAGCCCCGTTTGCTTACACAGACTGCCTGCAGCCAAATTGCGTACCACCACTTCCAAGGGCACGATGGTGACCGGCTTAACCCACATCTCCCGCTCATTGGGGGAACTGAGCCAGTGGGTAGAAATGCCCTCGGCCTCTAACAGCTTAAACAGATGGGTGGAGACGGCATTATTGATCTGGCCCTTATTGGCAATAGTCCCCCGCTTTTGGGCATTAAATGCAGTAGCATCGTCTTTAAAATATGTAATTAATACCGCTGGGTCCTCAGTGGCGTAAAGAATTTTTGCTTTGCCTTCGTAGAGCTTTTTCCGTTCAGCCATAGGGCCTCCCAAGGGAAAACACCGCCCATTTTATCGTGCGATTGGTGTTTGTAGAGACGTTCCATGGAACGCCTTTATCTATTTGGTTGTCATTATGTAAACACCGTCCCAATCGGGGGGAGGTGGGGAAGCTAAATATCCTTGGATCCGATCAATATGAATTGCCACCGCTTTATCGCGGGGCTGCATCGTCTGGGCCTGAGTAAAGATTTTTAGCGCCTGCTCAAAGTTTCGAGACGTATAAGCCCTGCGCCCGAGCTTATAAAGAGCTAAAAACTCCTGTGTACGTTTGTCTAGCTCTTGGTGTCGATTGCCAATCAGCTCGTAGATTTTAACGGGTTTCATTTTTCCCTTTACCCGCGTTAGGTCTAGTTCCCTAACCCAAATCAGATCTCGGCAACAGTCATAGGTGTGTTCGCTCAAGACAATGTCACAGCCGTACTGCTTGGTGACTCCTTCAAGCCGGGCGCTCAGGTTCACACCGTCACCAATTACCGTATACTCCATTTTGCGATGAGAGCCGATATTGCCCGAGACCACCTCCCCAGAGCTTAAGCCAATACCAATATTGATTTCTGGCTGTTGGTTGGTGCGACGCAGTCGGTTAAAGTGCACCAGTCGCTCTCGCATATCTAAGGCGGCCTGTACCGCCGACCAACCGTGGTTTTCTAGAGGCAGCGGGGCACCAAAGACAGCCATTAGGGCGTCGCCGATAAACTTGTCTAGAGTTCCTTCATGGTTAAAGACAGCTTCGACCATGGTCTCAAAATACTCATTGAGCATAGACACCACCTGAGAGGCTTCGAGACTTTCTGTCAGTGTGGTGTAGCCACGAATATCGGAAAATAAAACGGTGACATTGCGCCGTTTGCCCACCATCAGAGAATCCTCCCCTAGGGCCATTACCTGCTCGGCCACACTGGGGGTCATGTAGCGATATAGGGTGGTCTTCATCCGCTTTTCCTGGCTGATATCCTCCAGCACCACCAGGCCACCCCTCACCCCGCCTTCCGGCTCGGTGAGGGGATTTACGGTCAGGTTAATACTGTGTTCAAGCTGATGTAAGTTTTGAGGTGCAGTGACGGCGGCAGCGGCATGACCCCAAGGGTAGTAGATATCCTCATTGTCAGCGGTCTCTCTGGGAAAAAATGTGGAGGTTTTACGGCGAATTTCAGCGGGTACTAGCAGGACTGGCTGCTCTTCAACAGTGGCGATGGCCACCTGTAGGGTTTGTTCTGGTACGTACTGCTGTGTGCCAAACTCTAGACTGTCAGCCAGTCGTGATCGCAAATTCTCAATTGGAACGACTTCCCAAATTAAACGCCCCGTCAGTTTATCTTCCCAGGTCTTTTGCAAGTCTTCCAAGGAAGTCCCGGCACTGATGGCCGCTTCTTCAGTCGGACAGCCCAATAGGCTCAACGCCGCCTCAATAATCGTGACAATCCGGCCGCCCATGTCTGTCGAAATCACCGCATCAGAAAGACTCTGAAGAATATCTTTCTGATATTGCTTTTCCACCAGCACATTTTCATATAGCTGAGCATTTTCAAGGGCAATCCCCGCCTGTGTATTAAACGCCCGCATAAATGACTCATCAGAACGGGTAAACGCCCCCTGCATTTTATTAATCAGCTGGGTAACCCCCATGATTTTGCCCGATGAGTCAAAGACGGGCATACACAAAATGCTGTGGGTACGATAGCCAGTGCGGGTATCAGCTGACTTATCAAATCGGCTGTCTCTATACGCATCAGGAATATTTAGGGTCTCGCCTGTGGACGCAACATAGCCCACAATGCTGTCCTTATCATTGGCCTGACGTAGCTCAAATTGCTCTGTGCCGTCAGCGCTTGGCACCTTAGACCACAGCTGGTTACCCTCCATCAGCCACAGGGTACTGCGGTCCGCCTGCATGAGTTTGCGAGCTTCTGCCATGACCGATTGGAGCGTTATTTCTAACTCTAAACTTTGTTCCAACGAAGAGATCGCATTAAGCAGTGCGTTAAGTCCCTTCTGAGTACGAGCAGCCGTATAAAACGAATTACAACTTTCCAGCAGCACCCCGATGGAGCGCGCAAATGATTCAAACTCCTTTTCATCTTGGTGGGTAAATCGCTCACCCCCAATTTTATTAAGGAGTTGAACTACAGCGACAACATTGACCCCATTGCTGAAGATGGGCATGCACAAAATATTTTTAGTGTGATAGCCTGTTTCCTCATCTGTTGCTCGATTAAATCTAGGATCGTCATAGGCATTAGGAATGTTGAGGGTTTTGCGAGTTTCAGCCACATAGCCAGCAATCCCCTTTTCCATCGGTATCCTGATTTCAACGGCTTTTTCTCCCTCACCCTGAGCAATTTTTGACCACAGTTCTTGATTTTCGTTGTCTACGATGAAGATAGTAGTACGGTCAGCCTGAAGAATTTGGCCAATCTTTAAGGTGAACGCCTCCAATAACTCCTCTAGAAGCGTTTCTAACGATTGATTATTAATTAAGTTGATCGCCTTGAGAAAGTACTCAAATTCTTGAATGATCAACTCCAGCAGCTCAATAAATCTAGGCTTAGACAAATGCTGAACCTGAGCCTTAAGACGACCGGGCGTTGTGCCCTGCGACAAACGGGCCAACGTACTATCTGCAGATGACTGAGCCATAGTTATTTATACGAGTTAGCCAAAATTATAATTTAACGGGAGTTGCTAAGCCTTTGCGGTATAACGAGCTAGAGAAGGCAAACGCATTCCCTAATTGCTAAACTGCGATGACATCAGTTTGCCCTCAACAGCTTCCCCTATAGTTTAATCAGTTTGGCCCGATTGACTAATCACTTCCTCCCTGTTCGGGCTTCAGTAATGGGAAGGCAATCACATCGCGGATGCTGGGAGAATCGGTTAGGAGCATTACCAGACGGTCGATCCCCATACCCATACCCCCTGTAGGTGGCATACCATATTCCAGGGCAGACACAAAATCCTCATCCAAACTTTGGGCCTCTAAATCACCCGCTGCTTTTTTCTCAGCCTGAGCTTCTAAACGCTGACGTTGATCGACAGGGTCCGTCAGCTCAGAAAAGCTATTGGCTGTCTCCCGACCAACAATAAATAGCTCAAACCGTTCTACCAAGCCAGGCTTATCGCGTGGGGGTGTAGCCAAGTGAGAAATTTCCTCCTGATAGTCAGTAATAAACGTCGGCTGTATTAACGTTGGCTCTACCGTTTGCTCAAACGCTTCATTGAGGATGTGGCCGATGGTAGAGCAGTCATCGATGCCATGCACCCCGGCCGACCTAGCCGCTGCTTTAGCGGTCTCTAAGTCGGCAAACTCAGCAAAGTTAACACCGGTTTTTTCCTGAACGGCTTCGTGCATGGTAATGCGCTTCCAGGGAGTGCTGAGATCAATGACTTCTCCCTGATAGGTAATCTGAGTGGTGCCCAGGGCATCTTGTGCCGCGTTGACAATCAGGGCTTCCGTGATGTCCATCATGTCGTGGTAGTCAGCATAAGCCTGATATAGCTCGATTGAGGTGAATTCCGGGTTGTGACGGGTGGAAATCCCTTCATTGCGAAAGATGCGACCCATTTCAAAGACACGCTCAAATCCGCCTACGATCAGTCGCTTAAGGTGTAGCTCTGTAGCAATCCGCAAATAGAGCTGCATGTCTAGAGTATTGTGATAGGTCACAAACGGTCGTGCATCTGCACCCCCTGGCTCAGCCTGTAGCACCGGGGTTTCAATTTCAATAAAGTCCTGCTCGTCGAGATAGCGCCGAATCGAGGCGGTAATTTGTGCCCGCTTACGAAATGTATTTCTAACCTCAGGGTTAACAATCAGATCGACATAGCGCTGACGATAGCGTTTGGCCACATCGGTTAGCCCATGCCACTTATCAGGTAGAGGCAGTAGAGATTTGGTCAGGATGGCGTAGGTGCTCACTTTGACAGAAAGCTCCCCCTTATCGGTGCGCTTGATGATGCCCTTAACACCGATAAAATCGCCGACATCGGTAAGCTTTTTAAGGTGGGTAAACGCCTGCTCATCCGTATCAGCCATCGCTGTCTGGATGGTCTTTTTATCTAGAAATAGCTGAATAGACCCGGTTTCATCTTGGAGGGTAAAAAAGGCCAGCTTGCCAAACACCCGTTGGAACATGATGCGACCGGCCATACTCACCTCAAAATCTGCCTCTTCACCATTGGGTAAATCAACAAATTTTTCTTGAAGTGCTGCGGCTTGATGACTGATGTCCCAGCTGTAGGCGTAGGGATTCAGACCCAGCTGTTTCAAATCACTCACTTTTTGTAAGCGAGCGGCGCGAATTTCGCGAGGATTTTGAGCGTCGGGCTGGGAGCTGGCCATGCGTTGAGAGGTCAGTAGTAATTGTGTAGGTGTTAATTGTATGGGGGGCGATGGGCAATGGGCAATGGGTAAGTTTTGAGCGCTGAGTTAATTCCAATTAAACTACCCTAAACCAAGCTAAAGCCTGCTGGTTCAAACCTTGCTTCTCGACAACCCATCATGACTGTGCGTCAGAAATATGTTTATCCAAAAGCTGAGCAACCTTTTCCGGGTCTGGGGGTTTCGCTAAAAAATCATTGGCACCCACCATCTTGGCGCGCATGCGGTCGATTACACCATCTCGTCCCGTCAAAATGATAATCGGTGTTTTGTAAAATTCGGCAGTGCGGCGTAAAAACTTACAAAGTTCATAGCCGCTGATGTTAGGCATCGTGATGTCTAGAAAAATTAGGTCGGGCTGATGTTGAGTCAGGATAGAAATCTGTTCGACTGGCCTAGTAATGGGAAGGACTTCATACCCCAGCGGTTGAACAAATTCAGCTATAACTTTGCTAACCAACGGACTGTCGTCAATGCAGGCAATTAGGCCCTTAGTTAATCCTTTAGTGGCCGCAGAGCGGGGGGGGACGTACGGGGCCAGAATATCTGGAATTGATTGTAGGTCTACCCAACCCTGATAGATGAAGGGCAGCATTAGTTTAGTAACATCGGGCAGGGAATGTTGGGTTTGGGCGACCATGTCCCAAAGGGTAATGTTTCCCTGCATCCACCGGCTTAAGCGTTCATATCGGGCGGTGGAAAGATGGATGTGTAACCCCCTTGGATTAATGACAATCGGCGATAGATATGGCAATTCATGGGCTTTGACGTTAGGCAAATGGTTGTTAAGCGTGGCGGGCAAGCTGTCATAAATTTGTTGCGATCGCACTAACGCCCGCTGCACAGACAAAAACACCATCTGCTGAGCCACGATCCGATTGGGATGCCACTGGATATCGCTGCCGGTTGAGTCACCCACCAGAGCAAAAATTACCTCATCCACGATGCTTTGAATCGTCGCTTTAGCCTGACTCAACGAAATATGCTGACGTTGGACAGCCTGGTTGATAAAATCGACTTCCCAATAATCAGCTGGGGTACGCATGTGAGTAAACCAGCTACTGTCAAACTGATCGCTATGCTGCCGCAGCGCTCGATACCAGCGCCGCACCGAGTGCTGCCCCCCTGTGGCATAGATTAAGCGTCCCGAATAGAAATAAAGCTTCCAGGGCTCATGGGTGGCTGTATTTACCATCAGCTCACCGGTACGACGCTGCTGAGCAACCGTTAGCAAATACTTTGATAGAGAAGATTGGGCCTGGGTCAGCATATAACTATACTCAGAGGCTTTGAGTTTGCTTCTGGTAATGCGTCAAGCAAAAAAACAAACAGAAAACGGGAACGTCGTTTCCTTGTGAACCGTGCTTAGTTTTCCCACCGTTCAGTCAACACTGCTATTTTGAAATCACAGAGCCCATGGCAGAGCCCAAAGGACCCATTCGCTATCGCTGGGCCGGAGATTGAGATGCTAATTCTGTAGAGGCGCACGGCTGTGTGCCCCTACGGGGAACCGCACGATGATTGTCAGGCAATCCAACATCGCTGGTGTAGCCATGCTGCAGTTCCCACACCTTAAGAGTGATTAGATACTCATAAAATGCCTGGAGCATACACCAGGTAAAGCCCGCCCGCCCGTCACGGATGCCGCCCAGAAAAAAGTACATGTAGACAAACCTCACCAATGGCCGGAATGGCAGACGCAGGGATAGATCTTTTAAGGCACGGCGACGTTCTACTTCAGAGGAACCAAAATCCAGGAAGCGCCAGTTTACGTCATGGTCTGACAGCTGTTTGATGGTTTCAATGGCCTCATCGCTGGAGTAGCGGTTGTGTTTTTCAAGCCAGCGGTCAAAGCCTTTGCTACAGGTGTAGTGTGGATAGGTGGCTTTGAGGAATCCGGTGGACCCGTCACATACTTCGCGTTCGGTATGACCATAGTCGTCAAACCATACTTTCTGTTTATCGAGCAGTCTGAGCTGGTAGCGCGGATACTGGGTGCTGTAGCGAATCCAATGATTCATAAACATAACGCGCTCAGCCGCGTAGTAGCCCACGTGCTTCTGTGATTTAGCGGCGGCTGTGCACTCGCTAAATAGTTCCGGTGTCATGCGCTCATCGGCTTCTAGGATATAGACCCACTCATACTTGGTGGGTACATTGCGTAGCATCCAAGTGCGCTGTTTGCCATGGCTTTCAAAGCCATGCTGAACAATGCGAACAGGATAGCGCTGGGCAATTTCTAGGGTGCGATCGCAACTAATCGAATCGACTACAGTAATGTCATCCGAAACCAAAGCTGACTTAATACATGCAGCAATGTCTCGTTCTTCATTGTGAGTCAAAATAAAAATCGAAATCATTGCGACGTCCTAGAAACCACCCAGCGATCCAACTGTTTAGAAACACTCAACCAGCCTTTCGCCAGCTCTTCCCATCAGATTGCCCGCAATTGCTACAAGCACGTCAAAATAACAGGCTAATTACAGAATATTTGGTTTAGTTTGACTAGCCCATAAAGGACTCAGTAAATTCAGGCAAAATTAATGTATTCAAGCTAACGCTTCAAGAAGCTAATGTCCTTGGTTAGTTTGGTGTCAATGCGCTAGCTAGTCTGATATTCAACAGACTGGAGCTAACGTTTTGTTGAATGCTCTAGTCCGAAGCTTTTAACCTCTGATGTGCAGCCATTGTAGGGTTGGCTACTTCAAAGTCTCCACAACCGATAGCCTCTTCTGACATCGCCTGTGTCGGGTGGAGCGTGCACTTTAGAACGGCCTGATTAGTAAAAAAACTACAGTCTGAGCATGGAATACGGTGCATCGTTCGGGCTCGCTGAACCCCGTCACGGGTGGCTGCGATTACCTGCCATAGACCCAAGCCCACGACTGACCAAGCCAAAATAAAACAAATTGGCCCCAGATATGGCTGCAGCCAATTCATCACATGCAGCAAAATAAGGTGAACGAGTTGTAATAGCTGATACATGCGGTCCTGACAATGCTTTGGATATAAGCTTAGGCGACCTATAAAATTCCTTCTTCAAAGCGAAAACATTTGTATCAAAGATGCAAAATTAGGCCATGGCAGTCATCCCTAGCTTTTTAGCCTTTTCACACCCAGCACATACCCCTCTCGCCGGCCGAGAGTCCTTCTAGGTAAAGCCAGAAGAATCCTTTATAGGCCAGCCCGCAACAACCGAGCAGCCTTTAAATCTACTGCAGGAAATCTAGACGATATCAATACCTCATCACCCATAAACTTGCGTTCCTGATAGCTCCCATCTACCAGAGTTAAAACAAAAACGACTTCTGCGACTGGATCGATAATCCAATACTCGGGCACCTGAAGTGAACCATACTCCTGGCGTTTCTCTACATAGTCCCGCTCTCGCGATTTTGGGTCCGTATTGCTGTTTGATACTACCTCTACCACCAAACCGGGTAGTGGCATCCCCAGCCGCAACAATTTACCGTCCTGCAAAATAGCAGCAGCAGACTCTTCCGAATGCACCACCAGGTCAGGCTCTCGTACAGATGCTTTCTCAGACGTCACCTCTAGCTGATGACCCACGGCAAGCCGGTAATAGGCCACCCCTAACCGCAAAAAATAACTCACCAAAAACATGACGATGGTCTTATTGATCGGGCTCTCGGTTGGCATTTCTGCTAATATCCCGTCAACCAACTCATAGCGAGTATCTGCACCATCGTCATAGATCAAATACTCATCAAGAGTAAGGGGTTTATTGGTAGCAATCGTCATAGGAGTTACCGGCTGCGATTGACTTTAGGATAGCGTGCCCATTATTCTTCCAAACTACGTGGGTCGAGGGCATCCCGTAGACCATCGCCCAGTAGGTTAAAACACAGAACTGTAATTACAATTAGTGCCGCCGGAGGCCAAATTAACCAGGGGTGCAGCACCAAAATCGATGCGTTTGTGGCCGACGAGAGCATGTTGCCCCAGGAGGCATCTGGCTGCTGAATGCCCAAGCCAATAAAGCTCAGGGCCGACTCAGAGAGAATATAGCCAGGAATTGCCAGCGTCGCTGAGATAATCACGTAGGTAGCCGTCTGGGGCAAAATGTGACGCAAAATAATGTGCAGCGAACGTCCACCCATGGCCTGGCTGGCTTGAACAAAGGTACGTTCTTTTAGCGACAATACTTCACCGCGAATAATTCTGGCGAGACCTGTCCAGCCGATAAACGACAGAATTAGGACAATGAGTAAAAAGCGTTGAGAGCTGCT
This sequence comes from Leptolyngbyaceae cyanobacterium, assembly GCA_050043105.1. Classification (GTDB taxonomy): domain Bacteria; phylum Cyanobacteriota; class Cyanobacteriia; order Phormidesmidales; family Phormidesmidaceae; genus Leptothoe. Next base: position 49,172 of record JBHJIV010000053.1, read on the forward strand.
GAGCCCGGCTGGTAATACCGCTGCCAGGGTTACCAACAAAAAGAACCCTGGAATGGTCATAATTACCTCGACCAGACGCATAATTATCGTATCGACAGTGCCACCAAAGTAACCGGAAATACCCCCCACCAGCAGCCCCAAGGGAAAGGTAATCATAATTCCCACAAGACCGATGCTGAGACTAATACGACCCCCGTGGATCAATCGACTGAGCTGATCTCGCGCAGATTCATCGGTGCCAAAAATATTCCATCTCCCCTCGCCAACGGTGCCAAAGAGGTGACGGTCAAAGGTGATGCCTCTAAAGAGTTCTACCTCTTCGAGCTGCATTGAGTCTTCAAAGGAAATACTTTTTACAAAGGGCAGACTAAATTGAAAGAGCCGGTACTCAGAGCCTTTTACCCACAGTCGAATAGGAGAAGGGTTAGAAAAGTCAGTTTCGGTTTCTCGTTCTCCTGTCTCAATATCCACCGGACCCTGGGTGACTGGATAGACATGGGGGCCGATAAAGCTGCCAGATACCTGGTCACGCCAGTAAACTGTCGTCGGTGGCAACAGCGATCCGTTTGTCTGCTGCTCATAAGGATTGTAGGGCGCGGTGAGCTCTGCAAACGCTACCGTCAGATAGAAAATAATCAGAACTGTAGCGCCAAATCGGGCCAGGGAGTTTTGCTTGAGTTTAGTCCACCAGGTAGCTGCCATATCTAAGGTCGGAGGAGGTTTTTAGGTGTGGGAGGAGGGATAGCTTTGGAGCTATTCTAAGCCGTTTGATGTGAAGCGACTAGCATGGAGCCGATGCCGCCTTTAGTAAAGGTTTCAAGTAGGAGGGAATGGGGAACGCGTCCGTCGAGGATGTGGGCCGCGCGAACACCCTGGGCCAGGGCGCGGACACAGCAGGCGACTTTGGGAATCATGCCGCCGGAAACGATACCGGAGTCGATTAGGGCTCGGGCTTCCTGGATATCTAACTTGTTATATAGAGTGGAGGAATCGTGGTAATCCTTCAGAATGCCGGGGGTATCGGTGAGTAGAATCAGCTTTTCGGCCCCGAGGGCGGCGGCAAGTTCGCCTGCGACGGTATCGGCATTGATGTTATAGGGTTGGCCGTTAGTATCGGCGGCCACACTGGAAATAATTGGAATATAGTTGGCGTCCACTAAAGATTTGACTAGCTTGGGTTCGATGCGGGTGACCTCGCCAACAAAGCCAACGCCCTCGGCAGCGTGGGGACGGGCCGTAATCAGATTGCCATCCTTGCCACAGAGGCCAACGGCACTGCCGCCAGCGGCATTCACCAGACCCACCAATTCTTTGTTAACCCGGCCCACCAGCACCATTTCTACAACGTCCATGGTGGGAGCATCAGTGACCCGTAGTCCGTCTTTAAACTGGGCTTCAATATTGAGTTTACTGAGCCAGGTATTGATTTCAGGTCCACCCCCGTGAACCACGACGGGGTGAATGCCGCCACAGGCCATAAAAACGATGTCGCGGATGACATCATCTTTGAGGGTGCTATCTTTCATCGCTGCACCGCCATATTTGATGACCACGGTACGGCCACGAAATCGCTGGATATAGGGGAGGGCTTCGCTGAGAATTTGGACGCGGTTGGCGGCAGATTCCATAGAAATTGAAGGAATAGGGAACGTGGTGTAGAGGCGTTTCATGGAACGCCTCTACACGTGGTTAATGATTAATGGTGGTGCTGGTGGCGGGGTTTTCGGCAACGACGGTTTGGAGGGTTGTGAGGATGCGGGATGCGATCGCATCTACCTTTTCCCCTGGTTGATGGGTCACCGTAGCATCGGCCTGGGCATAGCGAGCCTGGCGCTGCTCCAATAGCGTTGTCAGCTTATGGCGCAGGTCGCCTGTTTTGAGCAACGGTCGTGACCGATCGCGGCTTAGTCGGGCGATGAGCTCATCCACGGGCACATTGATCCACACCACCAGACCAGACTGTAGGTAACTCCAGTTTTCTTGCTTGATGACCATGCCACCGCCAGTGGCAATAACCGTGTGGGTATAGGGAGTAACCTGAGCCAATACCTGGGTTTCAATGTCCCGAAATGTGGCTTCTCCGTGATCTGTAAAAATTTGATTAATGCTCTGACCGGTCGCCTGCACAATCACCTCGTCGGTATCGATAAAGCGATAGCTGAGGGTCTGGGCCAGATGTTTGCCGATGGTGCTTTTGCCAGAGCCCATCATGCCCACCAGATAAAGATTGGTCCCCTTAAGAAACTCTGCAGTCATGCTGAGTAGATTGCTTTTTTGACCCACCCATTATCGGTCTATTCGGCTCGATCTAAAAGTGTTTGCCAGAGTCGCTGAGGGCCGCTGGTGCTGCTATAAAACAGCAGATCGATCAGCAGCTGAAACGCCAGTCGCTCTAGCGTATTGGGTTTGACCTCTGTCTCCATCCGCTCACTGTAGGTATTACTAAACCGATCGAGGTAGTCCCCCAGAACTGCAACTCGATGGGGAGGAGCCCCGTCTGCTGTCGCTTTTTCTAAAGCGTTAACCGCCTGGTGAATGGCTGGTCGATGTTGGCTAGCAAGCTGTGCCGTAATTAGCACCAACGCTCGAGCCTCGTCCACATCGAGCTTTTTGCGCCCCTGCCCCTTGCGCAGGGGGCTTGACTGTCGCAGTCGCCACAGACTCACACGGTCTGACAGCAATGTCTCTAGCTGTAGAGACTTGGCTTGATCCAAAATCGCTTCTGAGCCAATGCCCACAAGTGTTTCTAGGGCAATCAATACCAAATCAAGCTGGCCCTTGATGGAATGTAGTTGGTCGGGGGTAGGGGTAGCAGACACCGTCAGGCGTACCGAGAACACAGCTAAACCATATTAAAATCCTGCTCAGGATCCATACAGTCACGTTGTAGTTTAGCGCTGCATTGTCACTAGATACTCCAAGGTGGCTAATTCCATTGTTCTAAAGGGGCTGAGATTTTGGCTTGGGCCATAGATTTCCATTACGGATGAATTATGAAGATTTCATCACAGAGTCTTTATGAAAACTTAGTCAGAATTTTATCCGTATCTAACACGAGATACGACGAATGCATAACTAAGGATGGAACAAACTATGGGGCATACCATCAGCGTACTTGGTTTAACTGTTCTATAGATGGTCCGAAAGGGACATCTGTTCGCAGTCGCTAAAAGGGAGTGAATCATGGGTCGCGCCAGCATTATCGAGGCTTACATTCAGCGTTTACTTGCATGGAATAAGCCAATTACCCCTGCGATTCTCAAGGCTATTGCCGATGAGATGGGGATTACCCAAGGTGAGCTAGATGCCATTAACCTCAAGGTAAAGGCACATTTGACTCGTGGCCGTAATTTTGTTGAATTTGGCTGTCTTGATAATGCCATTGATGAACTTAACCAGGCTAAATCTATTAACCCCGCTGATCTAGAAGTTCTGCGCACGTTAGCCGAGATTCACAACCTACGCTACACCGATGAGAACAGTCTGGCCGACAGAGAATATGGACTGTTGATCGCGCAGCGGTGCTTGGAGCTAAAACCCAACGATAAAGAAGCTCTGGCCTTAATTAAATCATTGGAGCATGACGCTGACCCCAAAGAAGTGGCACGACAGACAAAGCCAAACATTTTTCTTTTGATTGGCTTTATAGAAGTTTTGTTTAACCCCAAAAAAATATCGCGACTCACAAAAACAAGAATTGCGCTGTTGGTGCTCTTTTTGGGACACACATTTAGACAGCAAAAACGCTCTCGCTGGACACCGCAATCACTGGTTGTATTGACGGGTGGCGTGGCTGCTGTCGCGATTGGGTGGGCGAACATCGACCGCTTTCCTATATTCTCTGACTCTGCCTCAGAGACTGTTATGGCGGCGGATGTCGAGTCAGAAGTCGAATCAGAATTTGACCCAGGCCCCAATGTGCCTGTTACCTTTAACCACCCCGGTTTGTTTATTGAACCTCGGTTGTCGCGACTGGGTGAATATAAGGGTGAGCCCTATTACAAATTTTACGGTGTAGTCATCAACGACAGCGGCCAGGCGATTAGAAAGCTGGCGCTCAAGGTGGAGCTGTTAGACGGCAATGGCAACCCAATCTCAACCTTAAATGAGGCTACGGTTACAGAGGGTGAGGCCAGAATTGGCCATGGAGATGCCCGTCCGCTGAGAGTGTTCCACCGCATTACGCCAGAGTTAATTAGCGTTCATGTTAGTGTGACCGACATTGAGCAGGTTGTTGGACAGGCGGCCAATTCTCCCTTGGCGTTCAAGTCTCAGACGAGCGTTGAGCTAGAGCTGTAACAACATTTGGCCAGGTTAACTCGTGACACCCCTAGGCGGTGCCACGAAGACTTTATGGAACTTAGTCGCATTTTTATCCGTATCTACTAACGGTGCTAGGGAATGCATTGAGTAGAGACGGAGTAAATTATGGGCCGCGATCGCATCATTGAAGCTTATATTCAACGGCTATTGGCTTGGGAAAAGCCAATTACTCGCGCCACCCTCACCAGGATTGCTGAGGAGGTCGGGATTACCAGCGGTGAGCTAGAAGCCATTAGCATCCAGGCGAAGGCCCACTTTACCCGTGGTCGCGGCTATATCGAATTTGGTTGTTTAGACGACGCCATTAACGAGCTTAATCAGGCAGTGGCCCTAGAACCCGTCAACCTAGAAATACTCCAAGCCTTAGCCAACGTCTATGGTCTGCGCTATAACCGCACCCGCGAACGGGTCGATAAACAAACCGCGTTGTTTATTGCTAAACGCTGTATCGAACTCAAGCCCGACGCCAAAGAAGCCATGGTGCTTATCAGCTTTTTGGAGCACACCCCAGCTAAAGGTAAGCAACAAGCCTCAAAGTGGACCCAGCAAAAAATTGCTGCCCTAGCCGGGGGGGTAGCCACCCTTAGCATTGGCCTGTTGGGGGTTAGCCGTTTGCCCGTATTCTCAAAGCCATCAGCACCGCTTGGCCCGGCACCGGGCACAATGATTCCTGGGGCGGCGGTTCTCTATGAACCTGGTCAAAGCGTTGAGCCCGACAGTGGCATCGAGATTGACTTTGTTTCTGATGTTGATATTCCAGTTATTTTTGACCATCCAGGACTAATGCTAGAAGCCCGCGTATCGGAGCTAGGCGACTACGAAAACGAAGTTTACTATCGACTGCAGGGTGTTTTTATTAACGCTAGCGACCAAGAATTTAGCAAACTGACCCTCAATGTCGAATTTTTAGACCGCAACGACCTTGCGATCGCAGCCACCGCTAAAGACGCCGTTGCTGACACTGACGCTGTCATTCGTCCAGGCGATACCCACACCTTTAACCTGCTGCAACGAGTTACCCCAGACCTGGCCACTATTCGTCTGAGCATTACCAACCTTGAGCAGTCCTTAGCCCGTAGCACCTATGTTCCGCCCACACCCATCAACTACGGTTGGGCAACCCCAGAACCTGACGGCATTCGTTTTGACCTCACCAGCCGCAGCGAAAAAGCCACCCAGGACAGCGAATTTGCCGACAACGCCATAAACCCCAGCTTTAACGCCGAATGGGTGATTATCAACACCAGCGATTTACCCATTCATGAACTGAAGCTAAAGGCCGACTTTTATGACGACAACGAGCAGCTACTACAGACCGAAGACGTATTTGCCATCAACACCAATGACGCCGCCCTACTGCCCGGAGAAACCCGTCCTTTCCGTGTTATTGCCCCCGTTGTCAGCGACTATGAGCGCTACAAAGTGTCTGTCGCAAAAATCGAATAGGGAGCACCGTTAACGATGCTTAAAGTTTTCTGTCTAAGGTTGACGGATTATGGGGCCATTACGCACAGCTTAGAACCGGCCCGTTTTTATCCGTAATTTCAGAATTTAGTGCGTATTGCTATGTGTACACCAGCGGCTAAGTAATCAGGTTAAGGGAGTCCCCTATGGGTCGCGATCGCGTCATCGAAACATACATTCAACGGCTGCTTGACTGGGAAGCCCCCATCACTGCCGATAGTCTCAATGCCCTAGCTGCAGAAGTCGGATTAGGCCCAGACGACATTGCTGCCGTCAAACAAAAAGCCCAGGACCATCTTGAACGCGGTCGCAACTATCTAGACTTTAACTGTCCTGACGAAGCGATCGAAGAACTTACCCAGGCCAGCGCTCTAGACCCGCTCAATTTCGAAGCCCTACAAACCCTGACCTACGCCTACGACCAGCGCTATGGCAAACGCAAAAATCCAGACGACAAAAAACAAGCCATTGCCCTGGCCAAGCGCTGTCTAGAACTCAACCCCAGCAACCCAGAGTCCGTCATGCTGATCAGCGCCCTAGAGCAAGAGGCCAACGGACGACAGCGGCTGATTTGGTTAGGGGTAGCCGCACTGGTGGTTCTTGTTGGCGCCATACCCGTACTGAATCTAATCACCACCCGGACTGAAGTACAGCAGCTTAACGAAGATGCCGGCTCCGCTGAAGATGCCGCAGAGCCCGCCACCGAGAACATTCCAGACACCGACGCCATCTCTGCCGAAGTCGACATCCCCATTATTTTTGACGACCCAGGACTAACTTTAAAACCCCGTCTATCTCGATTAGACAACTATGAAGACTCCTCCTATTACACCCTGCAGGGGGTGTTGCTAAACGACAGCAACCAAGAAATCGACGGTCTGCGCCTAAAAGTCGAATACCTAGACAACAAAGGCGTTGCGATCGCAACCGACAGCAAAGATGCCATTGCCGACAGCGACGCCACTGTGCGACCCGGCGACCATCACACCATTGACCTCATCCAAAAAATTACCCCAGACCTAGACAGCGTGCGGTTCAGCGTCACCACCATCGACGAACTCCCCGCCCCAGACAGCTACACCCAAGCCACCCCAATCAAATACATCTGGGGGTTTAAGCAACCTCCCCAGCTCAGCTTTAACCTCAACACCCGCACCGAAAACTTTAACGCCTACGACATCACCGAAAGCGCTTATTTCGACGCCGAATGGGCCATCACCAACACCGGCGACACCGCCATTCGCCAGCTCAAGTTCCAAACCGACTTCTACAACCAACAAGGCAAACTCATCCTCAGCAAAGATCTCCTCGCCGTCTACGGCAGCGACGCCCCTATGCTCCCCGGCGAAGTGAGACCGCTGCGGGTGATCAAATCAATGGACCAAGACTATGACCGCTACGAAGTGACCGTGCTAGAGGCAGAGTAAGGGCTTGTTAAAAATTAAGCTCATGGTTTTAAGTGATAGCTTGAGCGACTGGTGTGGAGTTTAAAGATGTTGCTTGGGGTCCCCTCCGAGTTCCCCAAACCCCCTGGGCAGGGCCGGAACGCCGCCCTGCAACCCAGCGTACTGGGTTGTCTCCAATAGCTTAAGTTTGGAGTTACGGCAGGGTCGATTATCGATATTCTGGCTCGTTTTTTGCGAAAGCTTCAGCACATAAAACCTAAATCATGAAGTTTTTTATTAACAATTCCTAAGTTTCGGTTGCAAGCGCAGCAGGAGATATTTCCCAAGTAAGTTTTCAATAGAGAATCTGTAGATTATCCAGACCCCTAAACCCCCAAAGTCTACGGGCTTCAAGTCTTACCACATCTCAGAATTGATAAGGGCAATCAAAATCTAGCCAAGCGAATCTAGCATCGGTAAAGATGTGTCAGGGGCCAAACAGACCCCCCATGTTTTATGGTGCGCAGCGAATGCGGAGCAGCGTAACTGCCTCGCCGATCACCTGTTTATCACCCTAGACGTTAATTCAACTGCCTTCTTGTGCGTGGGGTGTGGGGACGGCGTAGGCCCCAACATAAGGGGGTTTCTGGGGGGCAAGCCCGGAGCAACCCATCACGCCACACCGCCTCACCGAA
>JBHJIV010000054.1:0-16849 GCA_050043105.1 Leptolyngbyaceae cyanobacterium
TGTTACCGGCCAGGCCGTTGGTGAACTGAGCGGCCAGGGCCCCGCCCGAGTGATCTAGGCGGTACAAAACATGGCTGAGTTCCAGCCAGGGAACGTACTGATTACCCCGCGTACCGACCCCGATTGGGAACCGATTATGAAGCGGGCCAGTGCGATTGTTACTGACCAGGGGGGACGGACCTGTCATGCCGCAATTATTGCTCGAGAACTGGGTATTCCTGCCATTGTTGGCTGCGGCAACGCAACCCAACAAATAGAAACCGGGCAGGCTGTTACAATTACCTGTGCCGAAGGCGAGGTGGGCAAAGTCTATGCAGGTCAGCTACCTTTCACCATTGAAGAAACAGCCATTGACCAGCTGCCTCGCACCCGGACCCAAATCCTGATGAATGTGGGTAACCCAGAAGAAGCGCTGCGTTTAGCCGAGATTCCCTGTGACGGTGTTGGTTTAGCCCGGATGGAATTTATCATTGCCAACCATATTAAAGTGCATCCCCTGGCGCTGCTGCACTTCGACCAGTTAGAAGTGGGTCAAACCAAACATGAGGTTGCCACTCTAACGGCGCTCTATGCCCATAAGCCAGACTACTTTGTTGAACGCCTGGCCCACGGTCTTGGCACAATTGCCGCCGCCTTTTATCCCAAACCCGTGGTGATTCGTCTCTCAGATCTTAAGAGTAATGAATACGCCAACCTGCTGGGAGGTCAATCTTTTGAACCCAAAGAGGAGAACCCCATGATTGGTTGGCGTGGGGCATCGCGCTATACCGATCCCCGTTACCGAGATGCCTTTGCCCTAGAGTGTCTGGCACTGCAGCGGGTGCGCTCTGACATGGGGCTAACCAACGTGATTCCAATGGTGCCATTCTGTCGCACACCGACCGAGGGACAGCAGGTGCTCGATGAAATGGCGAAACACGGTCTTGTCCGAGGAGAGAATGATCTCCAGATCTACGTCATGTGTGAGATTCCCAGCAACGTGATCCTGGCGGACGACTTTAGCAAACTGTTTGACGGGTTTTCCATTGGGTCTAACGACCTGACCCAGCTAACGTTGGGGTTAGACCGTGATTCTGCACTTGTAGCCCATCTCTTTGATGAGCGCAATGCTGGAGTCAAGTCAATGGTCAGCAGTGTCATTGCGAAAGCCAAACAAAATCAGCGCAAAATTGGTATCTGTGGTCAGGCTCCCAGTGACTATCCTGAGTTTGCCGAATTTTTAGTTGAACAAGGGATTAACTCTATTAGCCTCAATCCAGATTCGGTGGTGAAAACCACGATAGCCGTGGCTGAGATAGAGCAAAAGCTGTCTTAGTCGCGCTGATTTAGTTAGCAATCGGCTGAATACATTCAGTCGCTTACGCCGCATATAGCTATTGTTAGCTAACGTTTTTAGCGATTGCTTATGTGTGCAAAGTGATAAATAACCCGGTCTGAGCAAGAGGAGAGACGATGTTTACCAAAATTTTAGTGGCCCTCGATCACAGCGTGGCGGCTCCGGTACTTTTTCAAAAAGCTCTGGAGCTGGCTCAACCCCTTGGTGCTGAGCTACTGTTGCTGAGTGTTCTAACACCAGATGGCGATGGAAATCTGCCCCTACCTGACTATTCTGGGTTGACCTCCTATGCCATCGGCACCAGTGCTAATCTTTGGGAGATGTATCTCAAAAGCTATCGCGACTATGAAACCGCTGCCACAGAACGGCTATGTAGTTTTGTTGAGCAGGCGTCTGCTGTGGGAGTAACCAGTCAGTTTAAGCAAATTAATGGTGATGTTGGGCGAGTCGTTTGCGAACAGGCAATAACCTGGTCAGCCGATCTTGTTCTAGTGGGTAGCCGTGGTCGCAAAGGGCTGAGCGAGATGTTATTGGGCAGTGTGAGCAACTATGTGATGCACCATGCCACCTGTTCTGTTTTAGTGGTCCATGAAGCCAAAGAGACTGAGGCAGACACCAAGACTGAACAAAAAGTAACCGTAGAACAGTCATAATGCTTCGTCCTGTCAGATTATGTGACCATCGTCCCTCATATTTTCCTCAACTTAGTCGCTTACCGTAAGGGTAGAGGTCTCTGTTGGTACAGCAAGATCGTTTGAATACAAGAATGGTGTTCTCAACCTCACCATTCCAAAATCTCAGGAAGATAAAAAGACAGCTGTTAAAGTTGAAATATCTTAATAGCTGGTGTATGGCTTAATCTGAGAGACTTTAGTTGCTACAGATTATAGGAGCTGGAAATCGGGTTTCTTCTAGCTCCTTTTTTTGTGCCGTGGATCATAGTCGCTGTTGTCTAAAGCCTTCAGCGATCGCTGTGGTGGACTGCGCAAAGCTATAGTTTCTAGAAGATTTGATTAAAAACACGGTTCCCCCTGATTGGATAGCCTATAGAATGTGGGCAGCGTGTGGAGGAAAAACAATGGTAAATGCTATCAATAGGTTTTTCCCAGACATGTCCCCTACCTTTGTTGTCATTGGTTATGGCAATCCAAACAAAGGTGATGATGCGATTGCTCAGGCAGTAGTAGAGCAGCTCCAAACGTTAAACCCCAATAACCTTGAAGCATATTCAGTCAGCCATCTGACTCCAGAACTTTCGAGCAAATTAGCCCGCGCAACTGTGGCTATCTTTGTTGATGCCTGTAAATTAAGAAATACAGATACGGTGAGGGTTAAGACATTAAACGCCTATGGCACGGAAACAACCGGGTCTGCCTTGCCTGGGTTTGGTCATTCCTGCAGTCCTTGTTCGCTGCTGGCGCTTACTCAGTCTGTTTATGGTCATGTGCCCAAAGCCTGGTGGCTCGAAGTACCGGCAGATGATTTCACCATGGGTAGCCCTCTGTCGGCACTAGCAGAGCAGGGGGTGAGTCAAGCATTAAATACAATTGCTACATTGATTGAGTCAGGTGCTGAGGCTTAGACCGACTCATAGGGAGCTGTAGGGATAAACGCACTCAAGAAAAAAGCTCAGTGTTTATAAAAACATTGAGCTTAGGAGTTCACCACGATAAGTCAACATAATGTCGCCTCCTTAGACTATGTAGCGAAGAGAGACACGTTCTTTTAGGATAACTTTCTACTTCTGTCTCTTTGAGGGACTGATCTTTTAAGGGGGACTCCTTTTGCAAAGAGATAAACGATTTGTCTTACAACAGTATTATCGTGTACGATTTAATCTTTTATTCACGATGTTTACACATCGATACCTATAGAAACAGCTGTTGGAACAATATCGACAATAGGTTGTTGCGCTAGATAAGTTATATATTCTTCATAAGTTTCTCAACTTCTTAAATTAGCCTGTAGTCAGAGTATTTCTGAGATTGTTTTAACACTGCATTGAGGTATCTACCCATGAGACACGATGTGAAGTCTAAAATGGCTAGTGTTGGATTGCCTCGATTCGTGTTAATCAGTGCATTTCGTCTCAGCATGGTTTGGGATTTGCTGACTACCTTTCTCGGCTCCCTGCTGATTTTAGATGGAGTCCACTTTATTGCTCTTGGGTTAAGCCTGGTGGGTACATTGATTGCTGGAGCGTTTAACTTTTCGACTCGGTCTATTTGGGAAGGTCACCGTACAAAACAAATCGAGACGTATGTACTAAGACTGGCCTGGGTGTTAGCAATCCTCTTCGACTTTTGGACATCCTTTATTTGTAACGTTACCTATGTGGCTCTAGGTCGATTTGAGCTAGGTAGCTCGGCTGCCTGGGGATATATTTCACAGATCACATGGGAGCAACATCTGATTGTGTTGGTAATTACCCTATTTGCAACCATGAGCCCGATGATGGTGGGGTTAATTAGAGAGCGAAATCCAAATTTTCTGTCTTAGCTTTGACTCAGGGTGATTTAAGGCGGACAAGCCATCCTAAGTAGAGTTTATTCTTAGACGAAGCGGCCGACTTGGCTAGCTCCTCATAGGTTCCTCAGAGTTTTGACATAAAACTGAGGTGTCGAGCCTGATAATAATGGCGTTGAGGGAAACGGAGCATGCTGTTTGTTAAAGATATTATGACCAAGCCGGTCATTGTAATTCGTAGTTCGGCAACGATTGAAAATGCTATTTGGTTGATGCGGACTAAACGGGTGCGATCGCTAATTGTGGAAGAAGCCCATCATCAAGGCCCATACGGCATTCTCACTGAACGCGATATTGTATATAACGTCATTGCCAAAAGACGCTCTCCCCACTTTGTCCGGGTCGACCAGATCATGCGACAACCCTGTATTTGCATGCCGATGAATGCCACCCTAGAAGAAGCCGCGCAGCTTTTCTCTGAAAGTGGTATTCACCGAGCCCCTGTCATTGAAGAGGGTGAGCTGCTGGGGATTATCTCGATAACGGATCTATTAATGAAAGGACATCCTGGTGCTTTATCAAGAGATGAGTTCTCTCAACGCGTCAATGAAGCTCTGCAGCATGCCCGCTTTATTGATGACGAAGATGCCCAAATTCAGCAAGAATGTGAGATTGCCTGGCAGATGCTAGAAGATATGCAAAAAACGTCTGTCTCCTCAGCTGCGACAACACGATTGCAGATAGGTTAATAGCCCGCTATCAGAGGACTTTATTGATAAATCGGTGTGAACTCTCATCCCGACCAGACACCTATTCACGCAGCCGGGATGGATAGTCAGATATTAACTATTATCAATGATCTTCATAAGATCCTCATGGGTGTTGATTACCCTTAAAGCGAAGCAGAACTCACACGAGGTTAATCCGATCATGCTGCCACTGTCCCAACTATCTCTCCAAGTAGTGCCCAAGGCAAAAGCTCAAACATCAATAACGCCAGAATATGACTTTTTAATTATTGGTTATGGGAATGAACGATGTGGTGATGATGCGGCTGGCCCATGGGTTGCAGCTGCAGTTGCTGACTGGAAATTACCGGCTGTCCAGGCTCTTGCAGTACCACAGCTGACCCCAGAACTTAGCGCTGAACTCGTTAAAACCAACTATGTCATGTTTGTTGATGCCTGTGGTCACCAGGGAATTCGAACTGTGCAAATTGATCCAATTGTTGCGTACGATTTGCAGACATCTTCAATGGCATTTGCCGCCCACAGCTATGATCCGCTGGCGCTGCTAAATCTTACCCAGCGAATTTACAATCGACATCCTCAAGCATGGTTGCTGCAGGTTCCCATCGAATCTTGTCGTCTTGGCAGCGGGCTTTCATCTAAGGCCCACCAAGGCTGTGACCATGCTTTACGAGCTATTCAACAGTTTTTGATTACCTATCGACAGCCGCAGCTATCCATCAAATTAGCTTAATGCGGCGTCAAATCCCAGGTGCATAGCTAAGCTGTCTTAAACGCTTGAATCATGCCGTTGATATAAGGAGACACGATCAGCTGTTCGCTAGCGGTTAAGGTTTGCATGATCTCATTAGACAAGAGCTTGGTTGCTTGAATCGCCATCTCCCAGGGAATATCTATGCGTCGATAAACTAAGGTGCATAGTACTAAAAGCTCTTGTTCGATGGCATCTAGATTGCCCTGCAGTAAACAGGTCCACAGGTAAACCTGAAACATGTGCATGTCTCTCAAAGAGGAATGCCTGACACCTGGATTGTCTAACTGGCCTCTACGGTTGTAGTAACCGCCAAAAAGCTCACACCCTTTGGTATAAACTGCAATTGAAATCTCAGATATTTGAGGTAGCACCCGCTCAACTATCTTAAATTCTGGAGCTGTTGGCGCATAGTTATCCGCCAGTGCACAAACCCTGTGCCAGGGAATCGCCACATATTCTTCAAGGAAACTGATATATGGACTGAGTAAGACTTGTTCAGCAGGGCTTAGGTATTCAAGCAGTAATTTCCCACTAAGATTAAATTCTGTAGTTAGAAAGCTACGTATTTGCCAATCAATCTGCCGAATATTCTGAGCATTAAACATCGTCAGATAAGGCTCTATTGCCTTAGCTAGGATATTGATCTCAGGAATCGCAAAGACAGGTAGAGATGATTCTCTAGCTATAGCTATCGGTGTGTGGTTGCAATAAAACTCCAGCAACAGTGGATAGACCTGCTGTGCAGAACGAGCCAGGTCAGATGTTTTATTTAAGTTGATATTCTCATAGTGGGCATAGAGATCCTTAGTTCTGACTGCCGCTCTCCTACAAACGTCTTCAAGTAAATCGGCATGTAACCTCTCAACGGTTCGACGTCGCCCCATAGACGAAGCAGCTTCTTCAAGAACGTAAGCGCTAATTTTTACTGATGAATTTTTAGAAAGATAACGAGTTGTCCAAATACTAGACAAGCGGCTGGAATTTGATAGTTGAGACTGTTGTAAGTTTTGTAAAATATCACTTTTTGAGATCATCTTCAGTCACCTCAGAGCTTGAAGACCGTTAGCAAATCATGAAAATTAGTATTTGAAAGACTGACTGGGAACATAACGTCTACTTACCTCAAAAAAAATGAGTGATACAGACATTAATGTCTACTAATCTTTTTACTTAGCATGAGAACGATATAAGTATCCGGAAGAATAGTAATTTTTGGCTCTAAGGTAACGATATAAGTATCCGGAAGAATAGAAATTTTTGACTCTAAGGTAACGATATAATTATTCTTCAAATTTAATTGAAATAGTTTGTCTGTACTGTGGAACGCATCAACTTTCGGGCATATATACCTTGAATTGGTTTCTATAAATAGACTCTATAGCGCTGATGCAAACTTGTGTTACACAGCCGTTAGACTATGCACCTCTGCCCTTTTTTGAACTATTAAAATGGCTAAAAATAGAGAAATTTACTGTTTTTATCAATTATGACGATTTAATTGATGCAGAGCGCATTGTTTATGCGAACAATGATTGTTAACCACAAGATACAGATCAAGTGGATAATGCTATCTGATGCAAGGAGAGATTCATGATGGCTCAGCGGTTCAATGTTGTTATTCGTCCTATGAGAGATGATGAACGGCGGACTGTACGGGCCATGATGAAGCGAGCATTCTCGCTTTTGGATCAATGGAGTTTTGCCTTTACGCCAAATGTGTTGGTGGCTGAGCAAGATTGTCAGCTGGTGGGGGCGATTGTGCTTAAGCTGTTTGCACTCTCCCATAACCACAAGGTGGGGTCCATTGCGTGGGTGTTTACAATACCGGAAGTTCGAGGTCAGGGATTGGGTCAGCGGCTGGTGGAGGCCGGGATTGATCGTTGCAAGCAGCAAGGATGTGATGCAATTTTGACAACGGTTGAAGGGTTTAACACTAGCTCCAGTAAGTTGTTTTCCACACGAGGATTTAAGAGACTGTCGCCTGGGGCTCAGTTTCGGCAATATGGGCTGAACATAGTTTGGGTATGGTGCAAGCTTGCTCATTTTTTTGATATGGGCCATTTTTTGTGGGCCTACCCCAGCCGAGCTGTATCGGATAGCCCCGTTTGGCAGTGGTGGGGTACGGTTGTTGTCAACTCGTTGATTGGCCTGTTGATGGTATGGCGGCTTGGCGACTTTAAGGTGATTGGTCCAGCAGTATATTTGGAGCTGTTGCTAGCGGTTGTTGTCTTGTTTGGTGTCCGCCATTTGGGAATGTGGCTGATGGCACGTCAACAAGCCTTAACGGTACGCTTCCGTGCTTGGGACTCGGGATATCTGCTCAGTGCAGCCATTGCCTTAATTTTTGCTGGCGCGATGTATCCAATACCGGGTAGTGCTTATCCTGTAACAGACCAGTGGCGGTATCGAGAGCTGCTTCCTCAACTAGGCTGGATAGCGTTGGCTGGCAATCTTCCTGTGTTGCTGATTGTTTGGGGGGCTTGGATGATATCTCAGTCAGGCTTACTCGCCACCGACATTCAAGCTTGGCTAGATATACTACTTTTAGTGGGTAAACCATTAGTGCTTTTTGATGGTGTGATGCTGATTTTTCCCTTTATCAGTTTTAATGGACGGCGACTGTGGGATTGGAATAAGGTGGTTTGGGCGGTGTTAGCGGTGGGGGCTGTAACGGTCTTTTTTGTCTGAAAACCATAAGAAATCAATGGGAACAGCATTGACTGAACACTATAGGTTTGTTAAAGATCAAACTGTAAGCTTGCTTATGACTATTTTCCTTTAATTCCCCCAATCTTTATTGATATCCTATGAATGTGGCGCAGTTATAATGTTGATCGGATTATCTCTGCTGAGTTTGGGCTCTCTGGGTTAAAAAATGACTGAAAAGACTTTAAAAGTTAAGGCAACTTCGTCTATCTGGCTATTTGCAACTGGTATGATGGGAATCTGTATTCCTCTCGTCGAACTTACTGGGAGTGGTATTTTACTGCCCTTGTTGGTGGCTCTTAGTGCGGCAGGAAGTACAGCTGCCGTATGGTTTTCACCGAATGAACCTAAGCGAGGAGAGATTGAATTGGTTCAAACCGTTAGGTTATTAGAGGAACGGATAACAAATCTTGAGACAATTTATGTTAGCCTGCCGGAGGGTGAACCCCCTCGGCCACTACCAAAGATAACAGATCGCTAATTGCAGTGATTGGCCAGCGACAGCTTCATTTCAAAATTGTCAAAAAAGCCTTATTCAAAGAGTCTGATGACTAGGTGCTGCCCTAGTGCGAGGCAAAGTTGCTTTGGGCAACGATCTAAGGCATGGGGATTTTATCAGGTCCAAAAATTAATGCTGGAGAGACGTTCCGTCTGTACGTCCTATAGTAGAGCCTAATTAATTTTGTTTTCTAAGCAGTCTTTTAGGGTGTGGGTCTAGAGCAAATGTTTTGGTGAAACCTATTTGACGGCTTGCGATTCTCACCCCAGTGGTACCGCTGGGGTGGGGCGCCTACCTTAACTGCTGGAGGTATTTTTTACACAGTTCTTATGATTTTTTCTTAAGATAGATATGCCTGACTAGTTAGGCCGTAAGCTGCCAATGGTGTTCATAGATTGAGGGGCTACTACTTATGAGATTGTTTCATCACAAAAGGTAATCTACTTCACAGTGAGACACATGTCATTGTGGGGCTTTATCCAAAACTGGGGAGACCGTTGATGAACCTAGCTTTTATCCTGGGTTTACTGCTTTTGGTGTTACCCAGAGTTTTGTTTCCATCGCCACCCTCCCGGCTACGGCCTAAGGTAGCTGAGTTTAGTCTGCTGGCGTTGCGGCTGAGTGTGGCTCACACGATTTTGGTGCAGCAGTATGACATGATTACGCTGGCTGATTACAACCAGCTCAGTCTTGGTATGACCTTACCGATTGTTGAAAATCAGTTAGGTGCAGGGGTCGAGACTAGGGTACAAAATCTACCGGGCGGTGCGATCGCAACCACCTATGAGTGGGCCAATCCAAACGGTTCCAGACTGGTTGCCACATTTCAGGACACCAAGCTAACGGGTAAAGCTCAATCTGGTTTGAGGGAGTGAGACTCAGCGATAGCCAATGCTGGGCAACGTTTGTTTGACTAGATAATCGACAACGGCTTTGTAGTCTCCTGACGTTTTGTAAACCTGTCGCTGCCGCTGGGCGCTATTGCCCCCTGAGAGAATGGCTTCCACCTGTTTGCTGACCGTTTGCCAGTCGCCATGCTCTTCTAAGACAGGATGAATATAGTTAAGCAATCCATGGATAGAGTCGACGGCTGCAATAGGCTGCAGGTTTGTAAAATCCACCAGTTCACCCTGGGTGCCATAGCGGGCGGCCTGCCACATAGCGGCCTTGAGCAGCTCTGAGCGAATCTCAGGATAGGGTTTATTGGTTTGAAAGTCTTGGTAGCAGGTTTGAGCTAGAGCCCGCACAATGCCAGCAAACATCACGGCTTCATCTACGGTGCCACAGACATCAGCCACACGAAATTCGACCGTGGGAAACCGCTCAGATAGCCGAATATCCCAATAAATTTTAGTCGGTTCATCGGTAATATCTGTGTCAATTAGCTGCTGAATAAAACTCTGGTAGTCGCTGTAGTTTCTAAAATGAGGGGGTGGCCCGGCAGTGGGCAGTCGACACCAAAGCTCCATCCGATAGCTGTGATACCCGGTGTCGCGCCCCAGCCAAAAGGGAGAGTTGGCCGTAAGCGATAGCAATGTGGGCAACCACAGCCGGGCGCGATTTACTACCTCCACCGCGGCTTCACGATCAGCAATGCCCACATGGACATGACAGCCAAAGATCACCATTTCTCGGATCAGCTGTTGCAGCACCTGGTCAAGGTTGCGGTAGCGTTCTTTGGGTGTGACTTCCTGGTTTTGCCACTTCGAGAACGGATGGGTACCAGCGGCTGCGATCGCAAGTCCATGGCTTTGCGATGCCTCTATGGCCGAGCGTCTGGCCTGGGTGAGTTCTCGTCGAACATCTTCTAGGGTTTGGCAAATACCGGTGGCAATTTCAACCTGACAGCGATGCAGCTCGTAGAGTAGATCCTGGCACTTGCTATCTGGCTGATTAGCATCGATCAGTTTGTTAGATTTGCTAGCCAGCTCTCGAGTGCGTGGATTAATAATTTGATACTCTTCTTCTACTCCAATCGTAAATTCGGCTTTTGCTGACATAGGTTGATCACCACCGATAAAGATAATGTCAATATGATACCGAGCCATCAGAAAAAAGATGTTATTGCGAGTACAGCCACGAGAAGGAGAGTCTGATCTACAGCAGCCCTCACACTATCCTCAGATTTAGAGCATAGGCTAAAGATGTTTAGAAATCGGCCATAGGCTGCGTCAAAAATCTGGCATGGCAGATCCTCTAGATGACCTATTCAGCTGCATAGGAGACAATTTGTTATGCTCCAGATTAAAGGCAACTATCTCAGCTGGAAACCTCTTAAATGGTGGCTATTAGGATTAATGGCCTTACTCTGGGCGCTGTGGGTTAGCCACAATCCAGAGTTAATGCGACCTGTCTATCTTTTGTAGGTCCGCTGTACTTTGTAGGGCCACCGTATTTTGTTGGCCCGCCAGGCTTACCTTAGATAAGGTTTCGCAAATCCATCATTGTCCTCTAGACACAGGCGACTCGCTGATCATGGAGTTGGCCATTGAGATCGCATTCTCTTTAGAGAATATATCTTCGCTGTAGATCATGATGTACAGGGCACCATCCTGTATCCACTCCACAGATCCAAAGCCCCCAGCTTCTGAAGAATATCCCTGAGTACTGTCGCCTAAAACAACTTCGGTCAGAGGGGTTTGACGCTGATTTTCTGTCGCTGGCCAGGGGCCTGGCTCTGCTACAGTCACAATTTGAAGACCCAAACAACGTTCCGCTCTACACTCGGGTTGGGTTCTCATGGCTAAAATGTGGGCACCAGGATACAGTTCTCGAGCAACCGGATGCAGTTCCACATCAGTAGATACCAAGGACGGAAGACGGATGGGAGCTGTTGATGTGGCTAACTCATCTAGAACTGGGTCAAAAACTGGGTCAGGTGCGGCAAAAGCAGGTGAAATTGCAAAAATACTGCTCACGACTCCTAACCATAGCCCAAGCTTAGAAAGCTGATTGCAAGCCACTTTAGTTAAAGACATCATTCGCTATTTCTCAAAAAGATGTCTCCAACCTAGCCTTGGGAATTTCAATCCACATCACCCGATCGGATGTGCCCTTCTTATACAAGAAGCACTAGTGGTCTAGAGAGCTATCTCATTTTGAAAAGCTAAGAATTTCAGCTCTTTCCCATAGGCATCAAAATACTATCAATCTCTAAACGAGACTATTCCTTTCCGCTAATCTCTTTGTGTCTAGATCGATTAATGCTCTTAATTTAGACGTAACTTCGTCTAAGTCTGTGTACTTTTTGCCATAAGTAAGATTGAAATCATAGTTAAAATCTGGAGGGTTTTTACCTTGTGTGTGCTGTAAAACAGTTTCAAGCTTGTCAAAGGCTTTTGCGAGTATAGCCTCATCAGACAAAGCGTTTTCGTATTCATCCCAAAGCTCAAGAATCTCACTTTTAAGGGAATCAGTTAAAGGATTGATCAATGACTCTAACCCTTTCCGCTCTTCTGCTCCCTTATCAGTACTGTCTATTTGATCTACGGCAGCGATATCACCACATATGGCCTCACCAAGGTCGTGGATTATGCAAATTTTCAAAAGTCGAAGCATATCAATGTTGAGATATGCTTTCTCAAACAACATTATCATCAGACATAAGCGCCAAGTATGCTCAGCCGTACTCTCAACTCGACCGTTAGAAGTTGTAGAGGTGCGAAGAGTATTTTTAAGCTGTTCTGCACCTCTCAGGAAATCAAGAATCCCCGCCAAATCAGTATTATTCAATTTCATTAACTCCAAACGCTCTACACAGTTAAGATATCTGGCGACCAATGCAAGCAGGGGCTTATAAACTTAACCTGCTGTTACTCCATTCCTATATCTGTTCGTTTGACGGTAGACACGGTACTAACGCAACTCTTTCTTCAAAAAATAGCGTTTATGGCCTTGAGGGAAATCAGGTAGCTCACCGAAAATAACGTATCCACGTTTTTGATAAAACTCTGGCGCTTGAAAACTAAATGTATTCAAGTATGCATATTGACACTCCCGATTTATAGCTTCTTGTTCTGCAGCGGCTAGTAGCGCATCTCCGTAGCCTTGCCCGCGAAATGCTTCACTCACCCATAACAGATCCACGTATAGCCACTGCCAGTAGGTTTCTCCAATTATCCCACCGGCTATGCGATTGTCCGAATCTTGTAAAAAGATTATCAGGGGCTTGTAGTTACCCTGATCTACACGGCTACGGTTAAATTCTATAACCTGCTGAGTAACAAATTCAATTTCATCAGGCTGTGGGTTTATGGCGATCTCAAGTCTTAGTTGCTTCATTCTTTAAATTATTTTCTAAATCAGCAACAGTTAAATCTATGGGCATGTGATTCAAAAAGTATGAGTACATCCCATAAAGAGATAAGTGTGCTAAGCAGCAATTAATAGATGACTAGCCCTCAGTCAAGCTGACGCTATTATAGTCAAGTATTTAATAAACGATTTATCTAAAACTATCAACAACAAGTTCCGTATCTTCATCGCTGGCCATTTGCTGCTTCAACACTGCCAAAATCAAACTGGCAACAAACCCTCCGGTAATCAAATACAGCCACAGATTATTCCCCACTGTTTCAGGATGATCCAGTGCCCAACCGCCCAGAGCCGGGCCAATGGTAAAACCGATGGACCAGCATTGAGACTCTAGAGAAAAGTAAATACCGCGTAAATTTGAGGGGGCCATTTCGCCAAGGAGAGAAATACCGGCTGGAGAGTAGAGAATTTCGGCGAGAGCAATGAGGCTAAAGGCGCTGATGGTAATAAATAGGGCGCTGGTTGGGGTAATGCCAATGACCCACAATAGAAAGAAAGCCATGCTCCAGATAGTTAGAGCAACTAACAAAATAGAGACATGGTTAATAGCCTTGACTAAGCGAGTGATGGGGAGCTGAAAAACAATTTTTAGAAACACTTGCCAGACAAAAAAGTAGCTGATCCATTGTTCTGAAAAGCCGGTTTCGGTATTGCCGTCTGGGATAAAGTTGGCAAGGTATAGGGGTAACGTGCTTGTGTGCTGGGCGGCGTAAATAGTAAAGATAATGTTGGCGCCAAGAAAAATAAGCAGGGTGCGATCGCAAAGTGCCTGCCGCCAGTCTTGCCATACGTTACGAACGTCGCTCTGGGGCTGTCGGGTTTCGGCAATGGCAACATAAATGACACCAGCAAAAGTGGCATAGGTCAAACCTTTTAAGATAAACAACAGGCTGTAGGTCCCCGACATGGCGACATACTGCCCGGCTAGTAAAGCGCCGAGAGCCAGACCCAGATTGTCAACCAGCCGGGTTATGGCGAAGGCTTCTGTGCGATTTTCTACTGTGGTCAGGTCTGTGGTGATCGATAGATTAGCTGGCCAATAGAGGCTTACGCCCAACCCCAGCAGCATATTACCCAAGACCAATAGCGTAAAGGTTTGGGCAAAGGCTAAGCAAAAGCAAGCCAGAGCCGTAATTGCTGCTGACACCATCAGGGTGCCGCGACGTCCCCAAAAATCAGAGTCGATGGCATAGCCTGACCAAACTCGGCCTAAAATTCCGGCCAGACCGCTGCTGCTTAAGGCTAAGCCGACCTGGGTGGGTGAAAACCCCAGCTCATTAACAAAATAGATCGAGGCATAAACAAGGGTAAAGCCCTGACCGATATACAACAGCAGCTGTCCGGTCGCTAAAATCCAGATTTCACGTCTAAGTTGGGGCAGCCAGGTGAACAAGTTGCGATCGCTCCAATCGGTCTATCCATAGTTTCCTCGGTACCAAAAGGTTTGTAAACAAACTTGTAGAGAAACCAAGGATTAGCAAGAGCTTTTGAGAAATAAGCGCTAAATGTAAAACAGGATGCTGAATGGCTATACTGCCTTAGCAGTCAGTCATCTTATAGAGTACCTCCATGGTTGAGTCAGTCCGGTCGCAAAAATGGTGGGAAGAGGGAGTCATCTACCAGATTTATCCACTGACCTATGCCGATGGAAATCAAGATGGCACAGGCGATTTACGCGGCATCATTAAACGGCTTGACTATCTTAACGATGGTGATCCAAATAGCGCTACATCGTTGGGTATAGATGCGATCTGGCTCTCCCCCATCAACAAGTCCCCCATGGTGGACAATGGCTACGATATTGCTGACTACAAAGATATTTGCCCTACGTTTGGCAGCCTAGAAGATTTTGACGAGCTGCTAGAGCAGGCCCACCAACGGGGAATTAAAATTATCCTAGACCTGGTGGTTAACCATACCTCCAATCAGCATCCTTGGTTTGTGGAGTCTGCATCAAGTCAGGATAATGCCAAAGCTGACTGGTATCTCTGGCAGACGCCGTTTGAAGGGCAGGAACTGCCAAATAACTGGCAGTCTTACTTTGGTGGCACTGGTTGGCACTATTGTGAGGCGCGAGACCAGTTTTACTACCATATGTTTAATGAGAATCAGCCGGATCTTAACTGGCAAAATCCAGATGTGCGGGCAGCCGTCTACGATATCGTGAGGTTTTGGTTAGATCGGGGTGTGGATGGTTTCCGACTAGATGCGTCGAGTGTGTATAGCAAAGATCACTATTTTCGAGATAATCCGCTTAAGTATGAGACTACCGACAAAAATAATTACAACAACTACCATCATCTCTACGATAAAAACTTGCCCGCCAATCACCAGATTATTCGAGAAATTCGGGCCATCTTAGATGAATATGGTGATCGGGTTTTGATCGGTGAAACATTTATTGATAATCGCCTGTATGACTCTGTTATCTTTCACGGGGTCAACAACGATGAACTTCATCTGGCTATTACCTTCGAGTTTCCGTTTAGCCCCTGGTATCCAGGTTATTTGCAACGAGAAATTGAAAAAAATGAGATTACGATCCAGCCTAGCGCCTGGCCTTGTTATTTTCTGGACAATCACGATATTCCGCGACATTTATCTCGCTGGATTGAGTGTAGTTTATGTGTTGACTCTGAGGCCATTGCCAAGGCAGCGGCGACGCTGTTGCTAACGGTGCGGGGTACGCCCCTGCTCTACTATGGCCAGGAACTAGGCATGGTGGATAACAACGACATCCCTGACGATAAACTGCAGGATCGGGCGGTGGTGCAAAGTGAAACTGACGAAACCCCCTCATCCCGCGATGGTGCGCGTACTCCTATGCAGTGGGATAGATCGGCCCATGCAGGGTTTAGTTTTGGTAAGGACGTAGACCCCTGGCTGCCTGTGCATGAGAATTATTTGGAAGTCAATGTAGAAACGGCACTACAGCAGCCAGATTCTATTCTCAATTTTTATCGTCAGCTATTGCGAGTCCGTAAACAAAGTGACGCGCTGCGTCTTGGCAAGTGGCGCACCCTATTGCACTATCCCCACGAACATATGGTGTATGCGCGAGAAACTAAGACAGAAACTGTTTTGATTGCGATTAATTTTTCCTACGAACAGCCGTTTATAATAGATGACCCTATTGATCGTGAGAGCTGGACCGTGCTGCTGTCCACCCATTATGACACTGGGAAGGTGATTGACCTGGCCGACAAGTTGAATCCGTTTGAGGTATCTATTTTACAAAAGATTCAAAGTGATTAGTCTTTGTTGAACAGATATCGCTGGGCCAACAGAGCTGCCGCCACCCGATCTCGCACCGATAGTTTGCTGAGAATTTGGGTGATGTAGTTTTTGAGGGTTCTGGTACTCAAGCGTAAGGTCTGGGCAATTTCTGAGTTATTTTTACCTTGCCCGTCCAGCGTTAAGACGTCTAGCTCTCTTGAACTCAGCTGACTTAACGCATGGGTTTGAGCAAGATCGGTAGATTTCAGATTGGCAAAGATCTTTAGGGCAATCACTGGACTAAGTTGAGAATAGCCCTGATATGCTGCACGAATTGCAATGGTTATCTGTTCAGACAATTTGCGTCTTAGAAGATATCCCATTGCTCCAGCCTGTAGCGACTGCCAGATGTATTCATCGTCTTCCAAGGTGGTCAATATACATCCGGCTAGCTATTCAGCCCTAAGCCTATGACACTTCAAATTTTGGTTCATGCCTCCATAGGTCAGGGATAACTGCGCTATTAATGATTTAGTAAGTAAATACTCACTTACTAAATCATTTACCACTCACTTAAAAAGGAAACCAATTATGCGACTTGCGATTTCCAAATCTCTCTTTTTACTGATTGTTACGGCAGGAGTAACGACTGGCTTTGATAATGCAGCCCATGCCTATGCTCAAATACCTCTATCAGCTAGGAATAACCCTGAGTACATAGCGCAACGGCGTAATGTTCCGAATCATCGTGATGACGATTTCCGCGATGACATGGAAGACCGACTTGATGACCGTGATGATTTCCGTGA
>JBHJIV010000055.1:0-6406 GCA_050043105.1 Leptolyngbyaceae cyanobacterium
GGGGCGGCGGATGAGTTGTTCCAATTCGGCCTGTTCCGATTCGCCCAAATGGATAGGCGGTGCAGCGAGTCTTGGCATGGCTTAGATACCTATGACTATCATCCTCTAAATAGTAAGGTTATTTCAGCCAAGCGGTACTAGCCAGCTTTTCCTAGGCTGCTCCAGCCTGCCTCCGTTTGCGAACAGCCGCCAGACCTATACTGATTAAACTTGGAAGTAGCGCAGGTGTAGGAACCTCTTTGAGTACGGCAAACTGAACATCAGAGATATCAACTGGTGTGGCTATACATTCGAAATCAGGTCGATCGCAAGATGCGGCAAACACAACTTCTTGGTATACCTCGTCCCCGTAATCTCGAAAACTGGGAGGAATTATGGAAACAAAAGTAGGATCATACTTGATGCCAATAAAATCGAGGCCGATAAACCGTTCACTCAATACATGGGCAAACAGCGGACCCACAGTGGCATGCTGTGTTGCTAAATCCACAGCCAGTTCCTCATCCCCATAAAAAAGTTGTTTCTCTAACGTAGGTAGGACATCTTTATAGGTCTCACCAGAGATTGTGGAAACAGAAAATTCTCGGCTACCAAAAAAGACATTGGCGGCACTGGCAGGTACTGCGGTCGAAATTATTGTAATGCCAGCTGCAACTAGTGATGCAAAAGTAAATTGAGCCTTCATTAAGCTTAGCTCCTAAACAACAAACTAGAGGTGAGCCACAGCGTTTAACACTTGACTAAGATCACATAAGAGATTTAATGAATCTGCGACTTGCGATCGCACACAATCAGTACAGATGAGTACTGTATATGGCTAAAAAATTATGTTGCAGCGCCCTTTATTTCTGAACTAGGCGCTGAAATCAACCAGTAGCCGTAGATGAAAGCTATGGGATAGATGACAATAGTGTGGTGATTGGCAACCAATGGTTGTATTGGCAATCAGAGGTTAGATTTGCAACCCTTAGTTTCGATTATTAGCGATCACACAATAAATGCACCTTCTCAGGCAAAAGCTTAATCGTAAATTTACGCAGTTAAGACTTGTTGCTCAATGCGGAGTTGCAAAGGCGATAGCGGGGACATGACCAAAGTGCTGTCGTTACTGATCGAATCGCTCAATCAGCTCTGTTCTATGAAATTGAATAATGAGTGGTGGGGAATGTTAGTGTTTGTTTAAATCTGCCTAATCCATTGGATTCAAACCCGTTATGGTGACCTCCCCCAGTCCAATTACTGCCGTTAATACGCGTTATGAGCTATCGGTCGTTGTACCGATCTATAACGAATATGACAGCATTTCGCTGCTGGTGCAGAAAATTACTGATGCGGTTCGGTCCATGGGGGTTTCCTATGAGCTGCTCTGCGTTGATGATGGCTCAACGGATGAGTCGGGAAAGCTGCTTAAAACCCTAGCCCAAGACCGCCATGATTTGCGGGTGATTTTGCTACGACGTAACTATGGTCAAACTCCAGCCATGGCTGCTGGGTTCAACTATGCCAGAGGGCGGGTGATTGTCACCCTAGACGGTGATTTACAGAATGAGCCTGCTGATATTGCCACTGTTTACCATAAGCTGCACGAAGGCTATGACCTGGTAAGTGGTTGGCGCAAAGAGCGACAGGACGATGCGGTGACCCGACTGCTGCCGTCAAAAATTGCGAACTGGCTAATCGCCCGTGTGACTGGGGTAAATCTTCATGACTACGGCTGCTCGCTCAAAGCCTACAGTGCTGATGTCGTAAAAGATATGAATCTGTATGGCGAGCTGCATCGTTTCTTGCCGGCCCTGGCCTATATTGAGGGTGCCCGCATCAGTGAAGTCCCTGTGCGTCACCATGCCCGGCAGTTTGGTCAGAGTAAGTATGGTTTGGGACGCACATTTCGGGTGGTTCTAGATTTGTTAACCATCTACTTTATGAAGACATTTTTGACTCGGCCCATGCATGTATTTGGCCCATTTGGAGCCATTTCAGTGCTAGCTGGTTTAGGGTTGAGTCTTCACTTGGCGTTTGTAAAGTTCGTACTGGGTGCTGAAATTGGCAGCCGTCCCCTATTGATGCTGTCGGTAGTGTTATTTATTTCTGGCATTCAGCTGTTGAGTGTGGGTTTGCTGGCTGAATTAATGATGCGCACCTATCACGAGTCACAAAAGCGTCCCATCTATCGAGTGCGTGAAATAGTTGGTGGAAAACTGTAAAAATGTCAGGCTGGCGCGGGGCGGCACATTTTCCAGGCACTCCGTCTAGATAGGCGTCCTAGTCTTGAACGTAGGGTTCACCGTTAATCAGAGCCATTTCTGCTCGGACAAATTCTCGTCCAAGATAGGCCGCATGGTCTAGATAGCTTATGGGGCAAGGGTTTTCCTTGTCTTCGAACAGTTTCATACATAGCTCTTTGGCCGTTCGTCCTTGATATAACCGTGTCGATTGGCGTGGAGGAGTGTCTTTTTTGGCGATTAATGGTTTTCCGGTTTCAGGATCGCAAGCCACACCCTTATCGTTGATGACGTTGGTAAAATGCTTGGCGCAAATGAGTCCCTGCTCAGGGTCTAGATAAATTAAGAAATAACCGTCGGGGTCAAGCTCAATAAACCGTTTGGAGAGTTTGTCATCAAGAGCTTTGAGGGCATCGGTAGATGGGCGTGTGTATTGACCAATAGTCATGGTAGAGAAGCGGTTTCAACCAGTTAGAACGTTGGGCAGAACATAGTTAGTTCCGTTGGATCCCATATTCTACCGTGCAGATTCCTGGATTTCATCTTTATTGCACCAGCCGTCACAGTCTTTGCTCTGGGTGCTCAAAAATCAGGCTATTGATTGCTCGCTTGTTGAGTATCTAGGGGCTTTAGGGGTAGATCTGCGTTGATCGCATCAATCTCTTGCTGTTCAGCAGTATTGATGCGGTCGATATAGTTATCGAGTACCTGGGCTAAGGTGGGGTGATAAAACTTATGCAGGCTGTGGTTGGGGGCCGCAGGAAAGCCACGTCGCTTTTTATGACGCCCTCCGGCACCGGGGTCAAATAGCTGAATGCCGTTAGCAATGGCCCAGTCGATGGGCTCATAGTAGCAGGCATTAAAATGAAGATGGTTGTATTCTTCAAAGGCTCCCCAGTAGCGGCCATAGAGCTTTTCGTCTTTGGTGAGGCAAAAGGATATTCCCAGGGGGGCGTTACTATCGTCACTGTAGGCGGCAAATACGACGGTGCGATCGCAATACTCTGGATGTAGCTGCTGAAAGAATTTACGCGTCAGATATTTACTCCCCCACCAGCCAAACTTGTCGCAGGTATCGCTGTAGAAGTCGTACACCAGATTGCACAGCGTATCTGACAAACCATCACCAGTGTGGACTTCAAAGTGCAATCCGGCTTTGGTTACAGATTTACGCTCCCGTTTGATATTGCGTCGCTGATTGGCATTAAATCGAGCTAAATAGTCATCAAACGTTTGATATCCCTCGTTTTTCCAGATGTAGCTATGGTGTAGCCACGTATAGAAACCTAGATCTTCGATAGTGCTGCGCCAGGTGGGATCTACGTAGAGAAAATGGCAGCCTGAAATCTGATTTTTGACGCAAAACTGGTCGATAGCCGCCACCATTATCTGAGTTAAGGCTATTTCATCTTCACCATCAGCAATCAAGAATCGATAGCCCTCAGCGGGGGTAAACGGTGACATGCCCAATAGCTTTGGGTAATAATCAATCCCCAACTGATCTGATAAATCAGCCCACTGGTGGTCAAACACAAATTCACCACGACTATGACCTTTGAGATAAAGGGGAGCTGCAGCCACCAAGTTATCTTTACACCACACCGTCAGATGATTGGGTAACCAACCGGCTTGAGCCACGGTACTGCCAGAAGTTTCCATCGAATTAAACCAAAACCACTCAAAAAAAGGCGTCTTGAGCGGCTGCGCCATCTGGTCCCAGTCTGTTTTTGGCAAATCAGCCATACAGTTGACCCAACGTAGCGTGTAGCCCTGGTCAGTGGACTGGTTGGGTGGAGTGATTGTTATACCCATTACTTGGCATAGCGTGTTAGTTCACTACGGTAATGTAACGCGGGAAATGGAGAATTGGCATGGTAGAAAGCGGGCTTAGGTGTAAGTTTAAATGTTGAATTTTGAGTTCTAAGCTAATCGCAGTTTGGCAAGTCGAAGCTAGATAACCTGTGTCTATTCAAAACTCTCCCCGTTGCCTTTTATAGTGCAAAAACACCTCATCACCGATGGCTTGATTAGAAACCAAAGTAAATCTAGGGGCGTTGGCCAAGCAGACGCCTGTGCCGTCACAGGGAGTGGGAGCGTCTTTCCCACCAATTATTAAAGGACACACCGTAAGCCAGAGTTCATCAACCAGATCACGTTCCACTAGATTGGCCACCAGCTGACCACCCCCCATCACAAGTAGGTGTTTGATACCTTGGTCCCTAAAGTTTCTCAAAATTTGTACCCAGTCAAATCCGCTAGCCATGGGTTTAGTAGGGGCAATCCAGATCCGCTCAAAATGGTGTGTGTCTTGCCAGCGGCTAGCACCAGCCGCTGTGGTTAAGAGCCAGCGCGTCACAGGTTGACTAAAAAATTTAGCTGTGGGTTCCATAGCCCCCGATGCAGAACAGACAATGTGAACGGGTTGGGGTAGCTGTGTGTTGTGACATCGCTTTTCTAAAAGTTGGGAATCTTTAACTAATGCGGTTGTGTCGTAGGCCCGTAGAGTGCCAGCCCCAAATAGCGTGGCGTCGGCTTTAGCGAGTTGTTGTTCCAGATGGCATTTATCAGCAGGGGACGGAAATCTTGCAGCTGTACGATGGGTATCACTAATTTTGCCATCAGCACTCATTGCTAAAATAGTGGTGATGTAGGGGCGATAGGTAGAGTCAAAGTCGACCTGTGGATGCATGTTCTTAACTAAGGCAAAGAGCCTCAAATTATTCAATTTTGCGCGATTAAGCTACCTTTGATAAGGCTTCATCTATGTAAGTGCTAATTCAACTTTTGGCTGGCTAGCCGGTAGCCGTGTGAGACCAGTCGATAAACTAAGAGGATGTCAGTACCGGTATCAGTAATAACACGGGGGTCGTGGGTACGGTCATGGCAAACGCTGATATGGGTGCATTGTGTTTTACCAGTGGATATAACATCGACATAGACGATGCTGTATGGCAACGGATAATGTTGGTTAAATGCAGCAGTCTAAAACGTTCTCGGTCGTTGTTGACGATTTTTGATCCATGTCTGATCTACTTTTTTTGTTGAAATCAGCAACGATTCTCTAAATTGTTAGCGGTTTATGGCTAAGCGTCCTCTTTCATTTCGCCGATTACTGATACTGCGTATTTTGCTTTTAAGTACGCCTGTATTGTTAATTGGTCAGGCGATTACCTTGCGCAAGGCACGCTCAAGCCTACTGGAAACAGCACGGCAAAATTTGACCAGCAGTGCCATCAATAAGGCTACTGGCCTAGAAGACAGCGTCCGTGCTGTCGAATCTGAACTCATGCTGTTAGCAGGGAGTCAGGCGGTCCGGTCTGGAGAGTCGGCTGAAGTCTCTAAGGCTTTAAGGCGCTATACCGAAATTGCCTCCCACACCGTCGGGTGTATAGAGATGACCGATATTGCAACAGGTGATGTGGTCTCGTCCACCTGTGAGGCTTCGCTATTACCCACTCCGCTCCAGCTGCCCTGGCAGCAAGACCCAACGGGGGAATCAGATTTTTATCTGGTTGACTTAGACAGCTCTAACCACACGGCTACAACGGCTTTGCCAGACGAGGATACTGAAGGACCGGGGATGCATCCGTCTTTGCTTGATCTGATTGTGGCAACGCCTGTTTACAGTTCAGAAGGACAGCTACGCTACACGCTGTCTGCCCAGCTTGGATTTACCCAGCTAGAAGATACAAATCCGCGTTCGTTGGTTGGTAAGACTGTCATTATTGACCCCAACGGCATTGTGGTCACCCATCCTAACCCTAAGCTGGTGGGGCTTTCGGTTGATGATCTTCATGGTGCCGATCGATTTGTCAGTATTATCAACAGCATTCGTGTGGGCAATGCGGATACGCTCCATATGTATAGCTTGCTAGAGGGGGGGGATGAGTGGCTAGCTGGCTACAGCGGTGCAGAGTTACCGGTGTCTACCGGACTGACCCAGACGTGGAATGTGCTGGCAGTAACGCCTATCGAGCAGGCGCTTCATGCGTTAGGCGAGATTCGGATGATTTTGTTTGTGCTGACCTTAGGATTACTGGGGGCAAACGCGCTGTTAGCTCTCTATGTGGCCCGTAGTTTGTCTCTGCCTGTTGAGCGGCTGATTCACTATACGCAGCAGGTGCATGACCTATCGTCTGAAGTTAAAGCAGCCCCCAAGAACCGCAGTATTTGGGAGCTAGACT
>JBHJIV010000056.1:0-7041 GCA_050043105.1 Leptolyngbyaceae cyanobacterium
CAACGCTTGGCAGTTGCGCATTAGATAGCGTCTGGCCCACTAGCACCTTGTCGATTGCTTGGCGCAGAGCTTTTCCAGTAACCGGTTTGCCGTTGCTAGGGCGGCTGGCGTCGAGCTGGCCCCTGTAGGTTAGCTTGAGCGCTGCATCAAATAGGAAAAAGTCAGGTGTGCAAGCTGCTGTATAGGCTTTTGCTACTGCTTGAGTGTCATCATAACCGTAGGGAAAATTAAAGCCCTGAATGGCTGCCTGGTTCTTCATATGCTCGGGAGCATCCTGGGGATGAGTTTCAATGCTGTTGGTACTGATAGCAAAAATTCCTAGACCTTTATCCGCATAGTCGTGCCCAATTTTGGCTAGCTCTTGCTCTACATGCTTTACAAACGGGCAGTGGACACAAATGAACATGACCAATAGCGCTTTGCTGTCCGAGAAGTTTGCCAGTGTGATACTGTCACCCGATACAACATCAATTAATGAAAATGCTGGAGCCTGAGTCCCCAAGGCCAGCATTGTGGATTCAACCATCACCATGACAGATACCTCAAAGTACGTCCTTTGTTGCTCATTCAAACACGCTTTTGCATGGCTAGGTCTGGGCGCTCAAAAATTTCAGGGCTATCCGCCAAATGCCATGGCAGACATGACCAGGGCAGAAAGCAGCAGGCCAGGACTCAACAATAAAAGCAGGGTAAACAGCTCATGCATTTCCATAAGATTTATTCCTTTAATAAAGGGCGTAGACAGTGAAGTATTTTCTGACTGCATCTATCATGGCTGATAAATCCAACTGTCATGGGGAATTTTTATCAAAAATATGGGTCATGTTTGACAAAGTGCCGTATGCTTTAACCCTTATTGTGTCTGTTGTCGTTCTGCGGTTAGTCCTATGGGGTTCAAGCACGGTTTTTACCAGTTCTTTGGGGGGAGTTTTGCTGCTCTGGCCTTATCGGTTTCACCAGCGTTTGCCGGAGAGTTAGATGACTGGGAATTTGACACGGGCAGCAGTGAGCTGACATTTTCTCTATCCGATCAGGTATTTCCATCATTTTTCCTGATGTCAGAGCCTCCACGTCTGGTTCTTGATATTCCCGATACAGAGATTGGGGATGTTGAGCCAGAGCAGATTTATAACGGCACGGTTCAAGCTATTCGCGTGGCGCAGCATACTCCAGAAAATGTAAGAGTTGTGATTGAGTTAGCCCCTGGGATTACTCTATCGCCGGGGCAGGCCGATATTCAATTTGATAATAATGGGGATGGCCAGCGACACTGGCGCTTTCGACCGTTAATTGCCGATGATGCAGCTGTGGCAAAAACACCAACGGCTGACCCTGGCTCTGAAAATAATGAAGTTAGTCTGTCTGCTGCTAGTTTGCAGCCATCGCAACAGCAGGCGACTTCGACTGCTCTACCGCTTGATCCTTATGAATCTGACGCTTCTGACGTGGTGAGCGTACCCCCCTTAGAAGATGAGGTGAGTGTGCCACCTCTAGAAGATGTGCCAGAGTCGACTGTGCCGGTTGCGATCGCAACCGAGGCTGAGTCACCAGAATTACCACCCATGACGGCTCCAGAGCTAGAGGCCGTTGATGTAGAAAATACAGAAGCACCCTTAGAGACGTTGGAGACACGTCCGTCTAGTTTGCCGGAGGTGAGCGCTAACACTGTGCCACCTGACGTTGCAGTTCCTGATAGCGGTCTTACATCAGAAAGTTCGCAAAGCTCATCAGAGGAAAACGCAGCGATTTCTGACTCTACCCCTCCCTCAGCTAACGAGGTAGCACCTGCAGCCGAGACAGCCTTGGCTCCTGTGGAATCATCTGTATCCGAGCAGCCCGCGTTTGATGAAACTGCAAATCCGGCTGCTCCAACTATCCAGCAACCGGCGGCTGAACGCACAATCATGCAAACTGATATGCCCGCCCCCTTAACCTTTGGTCAGCCACTGCCTGAATAACCTGGATAATTCTCGAAGATCCATTACTACGAGGATATAGGCTCAGACTGAGATTTTTCGGGAACGGGATGATTTTGCATCTGACCGTTTTTGGGCTTGTTGTGGTGTTGACTGCGCAGCAATAGGCAAATTGAAATGAATTTGTGTACCTTGGTCTTTGCCCTTTGAGGTGGCCCAAATTTTGCCACCCTGCGCCTCGATGATCTGACGACAAATAGCCAACCCCAAACCTGTACCGCCAACAGACCGACGTAGCGCCCCCTCTTCTTGGTAGAAGCGCTCAAAAACGGTTTCTAGACGCTCTGGTTCTATTCCACGGCCATCATCATTAACTGAAACTTCTATAAACGCCTGATCTTTGAGGATGGCTTTGAGCAAAATGCTGCCGTTTGATTCTGTAAACTTACAGGCATTGTCCAACAGCTTTGTAAGCACCTCTACAATCCATTCGCCATCACCTCTAATGAGCGGCAGGTCGTCGGGTAACTCGACTGTGATATTAGCGCCGTTAGAACTCGCCCGTCGGCTACTTAACGCTAAAGCAATGCACTCGCTGAGAGAAAGTGATTCCAAATTCCATTCAATACGGCCACTCTCTAGACGCGATAGGGTCAAAAAGTCTTGAACAAGTCTTTGCATCCGTTCAGAGTCTTCCATGGCGGTTTGCAACATCGCCTGTTGCATCTCGGCGGGCATGTCAGGCTCTGTCGAGATGCTCTCTAAACAAACTCGAATCGTGGATAGGGGGGTACGTAGTTCATGCCCCGTAATGGCAATCAGATTACTACGTGTGCGATCTAGCGCCTCTAATTGTTGATTGAGACTTTCGAGGTTAGCGTATGCTTCAGCTTGAATAACAGCCACGCTCAGCTGTGCTGCGACGGCTTCTACGAGGCTAATATCGTGTTTGTTCCAAGGTTGGGGCGTCGGTGCGCACTGATGTAATTCAATCATCCCCAGCAGCCGTTCTTGATAAATGAGCGGTACTAGCAAACAGCCGCTAATGTTCCACTGATCAAATAAGGTCTGGATGACTAGAGTATCGCCGATCTGATCGGCTTGAATGTCCTTGGTAGTATTACGCAGATATGTCAGGGATTCTCGACGGCGATTAACGGTTTGAAATAGTGGATTATTTTCTAGCAGTGGCCATGTCTCACCCTTGAGTGAGAGCACGCCTGGCTGTCGAAATTCATGTTGAATTTCGACATTTGATGTATGACCACTGCGGTAGATGATGCAGCGACATGTGGAGATTCCTTGGCCTAGCTCATGGGTTGCGATCGCAAACACTTCAGTCGGGTTTAACGATTGACGAATGGCGGCTGTAATCGAATTGATAAGCCGCTCTCGATTTTCTTTAGCAGCCAGAGCTTTATAGGCTTTTAGCAGTTTGTATTGACTAGCTTGTACATAAGTAACTAGCCGTTGAGCAAACGGATAAGACTCAGCGATTTTCTCTTCATACGATTGACCCTGCAACAGTTCAGCAGGAATAAACTGAGCTTGCGCCTGGGCGATTTTATCCAATAGATCGGGGCGGTAGTTAACGATGCGCTGCAGTAAGATATGGGCCGCCTGCTCGCATACACGGCGATCTAAAGTCCAGATTCCTTCAAAGCGGCGACTTTGATCTAGGGCAGAAGCACCGCCTAGGACCTTTGGTTCTTGGGAGCCTTGATAATGTTCACGGCAAATCAAACAGGCTGTATACTGCTTGCCCAAAACCACCAGATGCCATTCATCCACGAGCGCATCCTCTGGCTCAAAGGCGATTGTTTCATGTCTGGCCGCTCCCTCAGTATCAGCAAACTTTGTGTCGGCTGCCGCCATCACATAAATCTGAGGGGTTATTTCAGCCAAACGCAAATATCGATGAGCTTCTTGACGATAAAACCGTTCCTGCTGAAAGCTAGCGATCATTAAGGGGCAATCGTCCCCTGCCAACACCTGATCTTCCATCGCATGGGAGAGAGCCGTCAGCGATGTTTTGAAATACATTTGTGGCCTCAGTGTTGGTAAGGCCGCAAGCAACTCGTCTAAAACTGAAGCCGGATTGCCCATTCAATCTACGATGTGACTTATGCCATAGCAGTGACTTCATACGTTAGGGTAAGCCTCCGCTTGGCCAGCTGCCCAGATCGCCAAGCGCTGATATCAAGCACGCCCCTAACCCATTGGGCTATTGCTACATGCCCAACTGCACCAACCTTATCAGCGCCTATACAGGCTGCGGAGGAATTGTAACTAAGCTTAGGGGAAGATCTGCCCGCACTGCTATTGCTGCGTTAAGGGAGCAATAGTGAAGGTTTACACGTCTCCAAACAAAAAGTAGACGGCCCCACATGAGAACCGTCTACTTTTAAGGCTAGTACTCTCTCTGAGCTAAAAGCTTACAGAAAGACCTACCCTACTTAAGCTACGCCGCCCATGTCGCTGGTGTCCTTAAGGAAACCACTGTAAGCTTCCATACCGTGCTCACCGATATCCAAGCCCTTGAGCTCCTCTTCGGCAGATACCCGTAGACCAAACGCAGACTTCAGAATAGTCCAGACAACGGCACTAAAGATAACGGTAAACAAGCCAATGGCGATGATACCGATCACCTGAGAAATCAGCTGAGTGATGCCGCCACCGTAGAACAGGCCAGAGGTGGTGTCAAAGAGACCAACCGCCAGCGTACCCCACATACCGCAGACAAGGTGCACAGAGATTGCACCGACAGGGTCGTCAATTTTGATGCTATCAAAGAAGCCAACTGAGAAGACAACAATGACACCGGAAATAAGACCGATGATAACTGCACCAAAGAAGCTAGCGCCTGCACAACCAGCTGTAATACCAACTAGACCCGCAAGGATACCGTTGATGATCATGGAAAGGTCAGGCATACCACTCATCATCCCGGCGGTAGCTGTTGCAGCTACACCACCAGCGGCAGCGGACAAGTTAGTGGTGACAGCAATATAGGGAACAGCCGCGTCAGCTGCTAGCTGAGAGCCGGGATTAAATCCAAACCAGCCAATCCACAAGATTAAGCAACCAAGAGTTGCAATACTCATGTTGTGACCAGGAATCGCATTAATCTGACCGTCTTGGTACTTGCCAATGCGGGGACCAAGAATCGCTGCACCGACCAGAGCTGCCCAACCACCAACAGAGTGCACAACAGTGGAACCAGCAAAGTCTGAGAACCCGCCTGTGGGGAGAGCCCCTAACCAGCCGTTACCAGACCATACCCAGTGACCAGTAATGGGGTAAGAAACCGCTGTCAGCAAAATGCTGAAGATGACGAAGTCAATAAACTTGATCCGCTCTGCGACTGCACCAGACACGATGGTTGCTGCAGTCCCTGCAAAAGCGGCCTGGAATAGGAAGAACACAGGGGCCGTTAAGTTACCCGCATAGGGCTCATCAGCAGACAAACCAGATAAGAAGAAATTGCCCATGCCAAAAACAGGATTAGCCTCATTAAACATAAGACCAAAGCCAATCGCCCAGAATGAAAGCGTAGCGAGGGCGAAAACAATCAAGTTTTTGGAAAGGATATTAACAGCATTCTTCTGGCGACAGAACCCAGATTCCAACATCCCGAAACCGGCATTCATGAAAATCACCAGGATCGCTGCAACCAGCACCCAGATGTTATCTAAAACGAACTGAACATTGTCAGCAGTAATTGCGTCTTCTTGCGCATGGGCGGCTGTATTCCAGGTGGCAACAATAACCAGTGCCAGGGGAATACAAGCTAACCAAGCCCAAGAAAAACTTCTACCAAAAAAGCGCTTAGCCATTTGATCAAACGGCGGCGCATAGGAATCCCAGACAGACGATTTACGTCGTCTCGCTTTGCGACTCAAATTTAGACTAGACATCTCAACAGACGTTCCTACAACACAATCCAATCAACTAAAACTCACTCTCAAAGGAACCAACCTAGACAGTGAAGTCCGTGTGTGAGGGGACCTTGACAGTTCAGATACTCAATGACCAACGATGGGTTTGAGGCCATGATATGGACATGCAAAAAACTGGGAAAACTCAAAATCAGAAACTAATCAAGAATTCTCATTAGCAATAGCATGTTCAACATATCGAACACGAATACTCTCTAGGCGTACTCGTGCTGGTGCATTGTGCATATCTACCTAGATAGATTCCACCAATTTCGGCCAAGTCATTCTGTATCAGGTAATACATTTGGCCCGTGTGAGCCGAATATTAGGTGTTTGAGGCCTACTTATTTTTGCTTCTTTGCAAAAATTCATATTATCGGCCCTCTAAATCCGTTGCTGTCAGCGTCTTGTGTCGTCGTCTTTGGAGGGGAACATCGTCTTTAAATAGGGATGGCAGCCCAGCTCGTCAAGTCGATGTTGCTTATTTAGTACATTCTCTTCCAATTCTTTTCGGTAAGTGATGATGCGTTCTAGCAGGGTGCGATCGCTTGTTGCCAAAATCTGTGCAGCTAATAAACCTGCGTTTTTGGCATTGCCAATTGCCACTGTTGCGACCGGAATGCCGTCAGGCATCTGCACGATTGAATAAAGAGAGTCAACGCCCTGAAGGCTTCGACTTTTTACAGGGACACCAATAACTGGCAGCGGTGTAATAGCGGCAACCATCCCAGGTAGATGGGCGGCGCCACCAGCCCCGGCAATAATCACTTTTAGCCCTCGCTCGACAGCGGTTTGTGCGTAGTTAACCATGCGCTGAGGGGTGCGGTGGGCAGACACAATCGCTATCTCGTGGGAGATATCAAAATTTTCGCAAACAATAATAGCTGCTTCCATAGTAGGCAGGTCAGAATCACTGCCCATAATGATGCCGACAAGGTGAGAAGTCATAGAGTGGAGTGTATCTGGGTTTACTGGGGTAATGTTGATAGCCTACCGGGTTCCTATGGGATGATCTGTACATAGTTTGGACATCAGTGCTCATGTCAATTTAGCGCTATGCACGATTTCCCTATAGGCCAGAGCTTTACTGTCTTGAGGTAGTAGACTGTCAGCTGCGGTCGATTCTGCCTATGGCATTAGTGTCTGCTAACGCGGTGCACTCGGTTGACTTAAAGGGGGATTGGGTT
>JBHJIV010000057.1:0-38891 GCA_050043105.1 Leptolyngbyaceae cyanobacterium
GCCTCAAGACGCGATTCCACACTATCAAGGCGTTCCAGAAGCTGGGTGACCAAACTGACTACCGCATCTTCTCCCTGCCGGTACACCGCACGGACTCGTCTTCACTGAGTTTGAGACGACGCTTTGATTGACTCACGAGGGATACCAGAGATGTCTTAGCGTTAAACTACCTTGGCTTGAGCCATTGGCTTGAAAAACTCTCTATTTTTTAAGCCTGAGTAGTTACATTTATTCAATGTTAAATTGATGTCTCTTTATTCCTAAGGTTGTGTTCGTTGCAACACTCATAAAATTTTTCGTAAGCAATATATGAACGTAGCACAAACAATCTACGGTTGCTGCGTC
This sequence comes from Leptolyngbyaceae cyanobacterium, assembly GCA_050043105.1. GTDB lineage: Bacteria > Cyanobacteriota > Cyanobacteriia > Phormidesmidales > Phormidesmidaceae > Leptothoe. The sequence continues at coordinate 346 of JBHJIV010000057.1, forward strand.
GCAATTCCCAACCTTACATTTTCCAAACTCCGAATCCGATCCATTGCAGCCACCACCTGCCCAAGGGGTGTCGCGGCATCTGCCCGCACAGTCACCAGCGTAGGCTGCCCCGGCGCAACCAACGCCTGTACTTCAGCAGGTAATACATCTAAATTAACCGGCTGATCCCCCAAAAACAACTCTCCATCTGCCGTAATCGTCAGCGTCAGTGCCGCCTCATCCTGACTAATCGACGTTGTTGCTGTCGGCAACGTAACCGGCAACCCCTCAGCCCGCGTCAAATATAAAGTAGACAAAATAAAAAACGCCAGAATCGCAAACACCACATCGATCATCGGCACGATGTTGATAGTCAAACGAGATTCTTCATCAGGGGGAAGATTCATGGCAGTTGATAATGGAGGATTGATATTGGAAAATTGATAATGGATGATTTGGTTGATAGCGCTAGACCCACCCCGGAGCCTCTCTCAAGAAGCAAGGCTGTTTCATTATCTGGACAGAAAATTTGCAGGCATTGAAAGCTCATTTCAGGAAAGGCATGTTCTACTTGGAAGTGGGCCAAACAAAAATGCGACAACCTGATTAATCAACCCCGCCGTAACCCTTACTTTAATGCAATCTAGGACAACCCAGTAGGCTGGGTCCTAGGGCGGCCTCCCGGCCCTAGCCATGGGGGTTTGGGGAACTCGGAGGGACCCCAAGCAACCGATTTTTGTTCCCGCCGATCATATCTTGATTAAGTATGAAAGAAGTAATAAGCCTGACAGATTTTCTCTGGTGAATATGAAACGACCCTGCCTCAGAGGAGGGGAAAGTAATCGGCTGGCGTTATGAGGGCAGATTACCCAAGAAACAATTTACCCCAAGGCAAAACAAATCTCTGCTCATCCCCTCTCGGGAGGGGTGCCGTAGGCGGGGTGGGTCACCCCAACGCCTCACTCAGCTGAGCCTTTGCTGCATCCAACGCCTCTGGCAGCTTCGACGCATCGCGCCCACCGGCCTGGGCAAAGTTGGGCCGACCGCCGCCGCCACCGCCCGTAATCTTGGCGATGCAGTCGATAAATTTACCAGCCTTCAGACCCTTATCCATGGCGGGCTTACTAAATGCTGCCACCAGACTCACCTTACCTTCGGCAGGTATAGAGCCCAGCACCACAGCACCGTCACCCAGCTTTTGCAACAGACGTTCAGCAGCAGTCTTCAGCGAGTCTGCATCCACTTCGCCCATATTGGCCACCAGCACCTGAAAGTCGCCTATGGTTTCCGCCTGGTCTAATAGCTGGTCAGACTTGAGCAGGGCTAGCTCTGACTTAAGGCCATCAACGGTTTTTTGGGTTGTTTTTAGCTCACTCTGCAGGTTGGTAATGCGATCGACCAGTTCCTCGGGCTTGGCCTTAAACTTGTCGCTCAGATCTTTGACAATCTGGTCGCGCACGTTCAAATACTCCAGCACCGCCGGACCGGCTACAGCTTCTATCCGTCGCACCCCGGCGGCAATGCCTGATTCGGCAATGATCTTAAAGACGCCAATCTCGGCGGTGTTGCCCACATGGGTGCCGCCACACAGCTCCATCGAGACACCGGGAAAGTCAATAACGCGTACTTCATCGCCATATTTCTCGCCAAACATGGCGACGGCACCTTTGGCCTTAGCATCGTCAATGGGCATGACCTCTACCTGAGCACCGTGGGCTTCGGCAATCCAGGTGTTGACCTGGGCTTCGACCTGCTGCACTTCGGCAGGGGTGAGGGCGCGGGGGCAGTTAAAGTCAAACCGCAGGCGGTCAAAGCTGACTAGTGAACCGGCCTGGGAAATACTGTCATCTATTAGTTTTTTGAGGGCGGCCTGCAGCAGGTGGGGGTCGGGGTGGTTGGCCTGGGCACGTCGACGACAGGCGCGATCAAGCTGAGCGCTAACGCTGTCGCCCACGGTCAGGGTGCCGCGCTCTACACGACCGAGATGAATAAACAGATTGTTGTCTTTTTGCACGTCTTCAATGCGCACCACCAGCGTGTCGCCAGAGAGAAAAGCGCGTTCGCCAATCTGACCACCCGACTCGGCGTAAAAGGGTGTTTTATCTAACACTAGCTGTACGTCGGTCCCAGCTTCGGCAGAGTCTACCGTTTCGCCATTAACCAAGATGGCTTTGACCACACTTTGGCTGGTGACATCGGTGTAGCCCAGAAAGTTAGTGGAATCAATGCCCAACTGGCTCAGGCCACCCTGGGCCAACAGGTCAATGGTTTCGTGGGCGCTTTTTGACCGCTCTCGCTGGGCGGCCATGGCGGTTTCAAACCCGGCCACATCGACGGTCAATCCGTTTTCTTCGGCAATTTCTTGGGTTAGTTCTAACGGAAAGCCAAAGGTGTCAAATAGCTTAAAGGCATCTTCACCAGAGATTTGTTTGGGTTTGCGCTCTAAAATTTCTGCCAGCAGCTTTTCACCGCGCTCCAGGGTTTTGAGAAACTGTTCTTCTTCGCGCTCAAGCTCAGCTTTAATAATGGTTTCTCGCTCTCGTAGATCTGGGTAAGCCGATTCACACAGAGAGATGGCACTTTCTGCCACCTGATTGATAAAGGCACCCTCAATGCCGAGCAGTCGACCGTGGCGCACCACCCGACGAATCAGCCGTCGCAGGATATAGCCTCGACCTACGTTAGAGGCCGTAATGCCATCGGAAATCATGTTTACGACGGAGCGCACATGGTCGCCAATGACTTTTAGCGAGACTTTAGCGGATTCAGTCTGCTTAAAGTAGTCCACCTTAGCGATGTCGGCAGCAGTCTGAATAATGGGAAAAATCAGGTCTGTTTCGTAGTTGTTGGGCTTTTTTTGCAGAATTTGGGCCATGCGCTCTAGAACCATGCCGGTGTCGATATTTTGGGCCTGCAGCGGTGTCAGATTACCATCGGCATCCCGGTTGTACTGCATAAATACCAGGTTGTAGAACTCAATAAACCTAGTATCGTCTTCTAGATCAATATCGTCGTCGCCCAGCTCTGGATGAAAGTCGTAGTAAATTTCAGAACAGGGGCCACAGGGACCGGTGGGGCCAGAGGTCCAAAAGTTGTCTGCTTCGTCCATGCGAATGATACGCTGCTCGGGCACACCAATTTGGTCACGCCAGATTGCATAGGCGTCATCATCTTCACGAAAGACGCTAACCACCAAATTTTTGGGGTCTAGCTTAAAGACATTGGTGGACAGCTCCCAGGCCCAGGCAGCGGCTTTTTCTTTGAAGTAGTCGCCAAAGCTAAAGTTGCCTAACATTTCAAAGAACGTATGGTGACGGGCGGTGCGGCCTACGTTCTCAATGGCGTTGGTGCGAATGCATTTCTGGTATGTGGTGGCCCGAGGCACGGGCGCTTTGCGCTGGCCCAAGAAAATCGGTTTAAAGGGCAGCATGCCGGCAATGGTCAGCAAAACCGTGGGGTCTTCGGGCACCAGCGAGGCGCTGGGCATGATGGTGTGGCCTTTGTCTTCGTAGAACTTTAGAAAGGCTTGGCGAATACCAGCGCCAGTCGTAACCGATTTTTCTAACCCAGGCTTTGACGTAGACATTTTTTAGCAAGCGCGCTTGGCGGACTCATGTTTTTACCATTCTGAACGATGTTGCATCAAGTTTGATGAAACAGCAATGGTTTTGTATTGCAATAGGTATTCACTAACGAATGGATGTCTTCCGTAGAATGAGGGTCTAGACCTCTGCTGATTGCAAATGTGCTTCGATCAGCTCACAGCATTCGCTGACGGGACGACGCTGTGCCATGGCATCGATCAGTACACCATAGGCGCTGGCTTCTTTTTCGATTAGGGTTTTGGCTTGGAGTGTGGACCAGCGCTGTTTTAGGGGAACCTCGGCCAGGGGGCGGTTGATTTGCCGCCACAGCAGGTTGAGCTTAAGTCGGTCGTCGTGCCCCCCCTGGGAGCTGCCAAAGTTGATTTCTTCGGCGGCAATGCCGGCCATCCATACGGTGCAGTAGCGGTCGATCTCTTGCTGGCTGATTTTGCCGACTTCAACGGCTCGGTCAATGTCGTCGGTTTTGAAAATAACACCGCCGTTGCCGTCAATACCGGAACGCAAAGCTTCCCAGGCGGTCAGGGTATAGTTGTCGATGGGTATGCCTAGCAGGTAGGCGGTTAAAAAGTGGCCGGCTGCATGGCGAACGATGCGATCGCAATATTCTGGCGACCGCTGCGATAGCCAATCTATTAGCAATCGCCCCCCGCGCCCCTGCCAGCCCAGCTGATCGATGGTGACTACCCCCAGCAAAGTGGCGGTAACGGTGGCCAGACCCTCCGGCGATATAGCCAGGAGGGGACCAAGCAAAATCAGCATCGTCACTGAGAAAACTGAAATGGCGATGAGGTTGAGGGTGATTTGACTCATAGCTTAGTGCGTTTAACAGTTGCGATCGCCAACGCTACCGTCCGGTAGGACTGTGTCGCAAATAATAGCTTCAGACCAGGTAGCGCCGCGCAGATTGGCTCCCTTTAGATTAGCCCCACGCCAGTCAGCGTTACCAATAACGGCTGCCGTCATCTCTGCGTTCTCAAGATTGGCCCCTTGGAAATTGGCCCCTTCGATATTCGCTTGAGTCAGTACAGCGCCAGATATATCGGCTCCGCTCAAGTTGGCCCCCTGCAAACGAGCGCCATTCATAGAAGCCCCAATCAGATTGGCCTGAGTCAGGTCAGCATCTCTAAGTTCCGCCAGCATCAGGTTAGCTTCTTGTAGATTGCTGTTGCTCAAATCTGCAGCTGTCAGTTCCGCAATTTTGAGATTAACCTGAAAAAAATCTTCCCCTGACAGATTTGCGTCGGTGAGGATGCAGACAGGACAGTCTTTTAGCTCCAACAGCATGTCCAAGTCGTCTTGAATATATGCCCAGCTCGGGGTGGCAAAACTAAATACCCCTACCAACAGCGTCAGTAATGCAGCAAGGCCCGTTGCCAACGATTTTACGTTCATCCTCTTTCCACATGTGAATTGTCAGACCAGTCTCAGGCTTCGACATCGCCTATACCATCCTAAAAGCAGACGGTCTTCTCAGCCAGTCCTTTACCCACTTAGGCCTAGCTGTAGCCCACAACAGTTTCTAGGGGAACACCAACAGTCGAGCAATAGCTGCTAGTATCTTACGATACTTATGTAATTAATCTTATACGATGCTCAAACTATGGCCATAGCTATCTTTTTCTCATAGCGAGGGGTGTCTAAGCATTGACTTGCCTGTGCATTTATACACACATATAAGTAAAATCAGCTATGAATTATCCATATCTCATTGACTTGAGGTATGGCTGGGTGCTTTACATTTCCAGACTGACTAGATCTAAATCGCAACAACAGGTTTGGTGCAATGACAGGGGTTAAGCAGCAGCTTGTCCTTATCTACATGATATTGGGCACGGTCATACTCTCAATGTTTGTTCCTATTGATTGGCAAACTCAGGCCAAGATCCTGCGGGACTGTGTTGTTATGGCTTGGGTAATTGGTATTGTTAATTTTGCTTATTTAGGAGGTGGTTTAAATCGGCTATTGGGTATCCGACCCCGAGAACCACTGGGTCTTCTAGGAATTTTAATTTCACCTTTTTTGCATCGCAACGCGGGTCATTTGATTGCCAATACCCTGCCGTTTGCTATTTTGGGCTGGCTGGTTTTGCTACAGGATATCGACAATTTTTATGCCCTAAGCATGGCTATTTTATTGGTCAGCGGTTTGGGAACTTGGGTTTTTGGACGTTCAGCCATTCATCTAGGAGCGAGCGGACTGATTTTTGGTTACCTGGGCTATTTGATTGCCCGTGGCTATTTAGAAGTAACGGTGATGACCATTGGTCTAGCGTTTATGGTGATGTTGCTATATGGCGGCCAAGTTGGGTCCATGCTGCCCAATTCAGATGAGACGACACTGTCGTGGGAAGCCCATATGTTTGGTTTTTTGGGGGGCGTGCTGGCCGCTTCTAATCCTATTTTCTTGGAGCAGATTGATTTATTTTTGACAAGTTTATAGGACGTCTTTGCAATTTTTTTAGGCTGTCTTTGTAGCTTTTATAGATCGCTTTTGTAGTTTTCTACAAATCCACCAACAATTGGTTATGACAACACTCCAACTGTCATAACCAATTGTTTTTTTAACACTTAGATTGGTTTAATCAATCTGTTCTAGTTAGTTTCTACAGGGCTGTTAATACACCTATAAAACTATCGAGCAAGCTGCCAGCCCAAGGCTGTCTAGGGGTATTTACCCTCAGTTCTTAACAGTTTAAGACTCATGACTTGCTCATTTTTGTAGTAGATACTGTGCTAGAACAGGCCAAGTAACCAGTGGGGGGTATCCACATGAAAGCTGTTGCAATTGCGAGTACGCTTATTTCTCTCGGTGCATTGATTAGTCCAGCTCTGGCTCAGGAAACCACCGCTGAGCGGACGGCACCTGTCATTGTTGCCCAGACGACTCAGACATTAACCACAACTCTTCGTAATGACGAAACCCTTTACCTCAATAAGGACAACGTCCATGAGTACAACCTAATTTTGGAAGATCGCACCGCCATTGGCGATCGCTTCTTGCCAGAGGGCAGCATCATCCGTGGACAGTTTGAGCCGGTGGACGGTGGTCTACGCTATGTAGCGACTTCCGCAGAGGTGGGTGATCGCATTTTTGAATTGGATGCCGTGTCTGAAACTCTCACTGACCAAAAGGCCCCGCGCCAGACAGACGCTGACGACATCATCGAAGATGCTGGTATTGGTGCGGCCGGTGGTTTAATCGTGGGTGAAGTGCTAGGTGACTCAGACTTCCTGGAAATTTTAGGAGGTGCGGCGGCTGGGGTAATTGTTGGTAATATCACCGCGCCAAGAGTCGTTGTCGTTGAGCCCGATCAGTCTATTCTGCTCTATCAAGACAAACGACTTCAAACGATTTTGTCAGAGTAATTAAACGTAAACAAAACGCTCCAGCAGAGTTCGCTACTTTGCTGGGGCGTTTTATTCTCTATCTAAAAGCATAGAACCACTATGGATGGGAGCGCTAAACTAGTAGCCTGGTGAATAGCTTTCTGGGTATGGCTTTGCTACAGCCAGCAACGCACTTAGCTCACCACTTACCGCAACGGTCAACAACTGTGAGTCACTGGTATCAACTTGAAGCCGCTGTGGTCGCACAGCAGGTGAACAGTCATCTAGAAAATGGATTAACAACTGAAGCCGCCCACCAGCGGCTGTTGAGAGATGGGCCTAATGAACTGGTCGCAACCGAAGGTAAGTCGCCCTGGCAGTTGTTATGGGAGCAAATCAGTGCACCGCTGGTGGTGATGCTAATTGTGGCGGCAATTGTATCTGGGATGGTGGGAGCCCTGCGCGATGCGATCGCAATTCTTACCATTGTCATTTTTAATGCAGCCCTGGGGTTTCGCCAAGAACGTAAAGCCGAGCAGGCGTTGGCGGCTCTTAAAAAGCTGGCGGTGCCAACGGTCCGCATCCGACGTAACGGCCAGGTGCAAGAATGTTCTATGGCCTCTGTCGTGCGGGGAGATCTGGTGCTGCTAGAGGCGGGTAATGTGGTGCCTGCCGACGGTCGCTTAATTGAGACCGTAAACCTACAGGTACAAGAAGCAGGGCTAACAGGGGAGTCGGCTCCGGTAGATAAACAGGCCGCAACTGTTTTTGAACAAGAACAACCCCTGGGCGATCGCTGCAACATGGTCTATCACAGCACCACCATTACCCGCGGGCGCGGTACCTTTGTGGTGACTGAAATCGGCATGGGGACTGAGATTGGCCACATTGCCCGCATGCTGCAGTCGGTTGAGGCCGAAGCCACCCCGCTACAGAAGCGTCTGGCCCAGCTGGGTAAAGCGTTGGGGGCTGGGGCTATTGCCATTGCGTTGGTAATTGCCGCCATGGGGCTGCTGCAGGGGGAGTCCTTAAGACAGATGCTGCTCACTGCCGTCAGTGTGGCTGTAGCAGCGGTACCAGAAGGGCTACCGGCGGTAGTGACCATTGCCCTGGCACTGGGGGCAGAGCGCATGTTAAAACGTCATGCACTGATTCGCCATTTGCCAGCGGTAGAAACCCTGGGGTCAGTAACAACAATTTGTTCTGATAAAACGGGCACCCTCACCGAAAACCGAATGGCCGTGACCGTACTGGATGTAGCCGGACAACAGATCGAGCTATCCAACGATGTGGCCATTGGCAATCGGGCCATGAGTCTGCTGTTGCTCAGCGGTGCTCTGTGTAACGATGCGTCTTTAGACAACAATCACGCTATTGGTGACCCCACAGAGACGGCACTGGTGACGGCGGCGGCTCAAATGGGGTTACCCAAACGCAAACTCGACCAGCTATGGCCTCGTATAGACGAGGTGCCCTTTGATTCAGAGCGGAAGCGGATGACCACCTGTCACCGCTGTCAGCAGCCCCTACCAGAAGCGCTACAGCAGATCTGGCAGCAGTCGGTACCCGCAGATACTAATGCCGTGGTCTTTAGCAAAGGGGCCTTGCACAGCATAATGACCACAGTCGACCAGGTGTGGACGGACAATCAGATTAAGGAACTGACCGATGAGCTACGTCAGCGAATATTTTTGGCCCACGACCGACTGGCTAACCAGGGACTGCGGGTCTTGGGACTGGCATTTCGGCCCCTGTCAGCGCAGCCAGACTCTCTAGAAGAACAGCTAGTGTTTCTTGGCATGATGGGGTTAATGGACCCGGCTCGGCCGGAGGTAAAAGAGGCCATTGGCCTGTGTCAAACCGCCGGGATTCAGGTGGTTATGATTACGGGTGACCATCCTCTAACTGCCCAACACATTGCTCAAGAGTTAGGAATTGCCAGCGACACACTACTGACCGGGCAAGATCTCAGCAACATGCCCGTTGAGCAGCTAGAGACCGCCGTTACTAAAACTGCCGTTTACGCCAGGGTTACCCCTGAAGACAAGCTTCGAATTGTTCAAGCGCTGCAGCGATATGGACACATCGTGGCGATGACGGGAGACGGTGTGAATGACGCCCCGGCATTGAAACAGGCCGATATTGGTGTCGCCATGGGCATTACCGGGACCGATGTGGCAAAAGAAGCCGCAGATATTGTTCTTCAAAACGACAACTTTGCGTCAATTGTGGCAGCGGTGAGGGAAGGTCGGGTAATTTATGAAAATATTCGCAAGTTTATCAAATATACTTCGGCAGGGAATGTAGGACAGCTGTGGCTGCTGTTGCTCGCACCGTTTTTAGGCATGCCAATTCCACTGGTGCCAATTCAGATTTTATGGATTAACCTGATCGCCGATGGCCTCTTGGCGCTAGCGCTGAGCTTTGAACCTGCCGGGCGGCAAGTGATGGAACGACCGCCCCATCGCCCTAATGAAAGTGTGTTTGGCCGCGGCATGGGGGTCGATATTCTCTGGATAGGTGTGTTGCTAGGAATGGTGTTGCTGTTGGTGGCCAATGGCTACTGGCGGAACAACGATCCGTCCTGGCAGACGATGGTGTTTACTACCCTGGCATTTTCTCGCATTGCCCTGTCAGAGGCGGTGCGTTCCTCGTCTGATTCGGTATTTCAAATTGGTATTTTGTCAAATAGCAAACTGTTGGGGGCGGTGCTGCTCACATTTGGCTTACAGCTGATGGTGATCTATGTGCCAGTATGTCAAATACTCTTCTCAACGGTGGCCCTGAGTGGTCAACAGATTGCGATCGCACTCCTGCTTGGCACCATTAGCTTTTGGGCTGTTGAGCTTAAAAAGGTCATCACCAAGTTATGAGGCCAGCCATTTAGACATCATCAAAGTGCGGCGTAGAGGCTGGAATCTCGATATAGAATGTTGTTCCCTGACCTAGGGCAGACTGGCAAGACAGTTTACCCTCATGCATTTCTGTCACAATTTGGTAGCTAATCGATAGCCCCAGTCCGGTGCCTTTGCCTACGGACTTAGTTGTAAAAAATGGATTAAATATATTGGCTAAAACATCTTCAGAAATACCGGGACCATTATCTGAAATTGCTATCAATAATGAGTTCTCATCCTTTTTCCACTGAGTAAAAATCTGAATTTCTGGAGCTTTACTATTGGCAAGCTGATACTCATCAAACGCATCAATAGCATTGACCAAAATGTTCATAAATACCTGATTTAGATGACTGGCATAGCACTGAATAAACGGCAAACTGCCGTAGGTTTTCACAACATTGATAGTAGGATGCTGCTTGCAGTCTTTGATCCGGTGTTTCAAGATTAGAAGAGCGCTATCAATCCCCTGGTGAATATCCACATTTTTAATAGCAGACTCATCCACACGGGAAAAATTCTGCATACTCTTGACGATATCGACAATGCGCGTTGCTCCCATTTGCATAGACGCCATTATCTTAGGCAAATCCTCTAAGATAAAGTCCACTTCAATATCGTCTATTTTGGTTTGAATATGGTGTTCAGGGTCTGGATACTGTTTTTGATACAGCAGCAGCAGCTCTATGAGACCCGTCACATACTCTTGCATCGGTTCCAGGTTACTAGAAATAAACCCAACCGGATTGTTAATCTCATGGGCAATTCCGGCCGCCAGCTGACCCAGACCTGCCATTTTTTCACCCTGAACCAGTCTAGCCTGGGTGCTTTTTAGCGTTTCTAAAGTTTGGTTTAATTTAGCCGTTTGCCGTTGGGTTTTATCTAAAAGTTCGGCCTGCTGGAGTGCTATCCCTAACTGGGTGCCCACCTGGGCTAACAAGCCTACTTCATCATCATCCCAGTAGCGAGGCTTAGAGGTTTGATAGGCCATCAACAACCCCCAGAGCTTCTCCCCCTGTGAGATCGGAACAAACACTTCATTGCGGGGTAGCTGACCATCTTGATCGGGTCTAGAAAACACATCTTGAATAACCGTCTGGTTCGGCATAGCCGGCTGCCATCCATCCACAATAGAATCTGCGACAAACGCCCCGCTCCAGTCAGAATTAAACCGATAAATCGCCACCCGATCCACTTCCAGCAGCTGCCGCACCTCCTGAGTAGTGGTGGTAAAAATTACATCGATATCTAACGATTGACGAATTTTATCAATGGTGAGGGTGAGGGCCCGTTGGCGTTCAGTCGCCTTTTGCAAAGCCGCTGCCTGCTCACGGACCTGAGCAACGGCTTCTGCCTGGTTTAGGGCCACCCCCAGCTGAGTACTCACCTGGGCTAAAAAGTCAATCTCATCTGTCTCCCAATGACGGGGGCGAGAGTTCTGACAGGCGGCTAACAGACCCCACAGTCGATTTCCTTCCATAATGGGCACAATCATGTAGGCTTGCGCCTGGGAGTCTTCCAGCAAGGTCATGTGGGCAGCTTCATGAGCACTCTGATAGACATCATTAATAGCCAGGGTCTCTTGTCGAGCATAGAGACCTCCTTGGGTTTCCATTAGATAGGTGTCGTGAATAGCCTGAGTATCCACAAGTTCGGACCAACCATCGGCTACAGACTCAGCCACAAATTGACCGCTCCAGTCGGCATTAAACTGATAAATAACAACTCTGTCAGTTTTAAATAGCGATTGAATACTTTTTGTGGGTGTTTCAAAATTCTCTTCGATATGTAGCGAGTCACGAATGGCATTAATGGTTTGAGACAGTAGCTCCTGTTGTTCTAATGCCTGCTCACGAGATGAAATGTGGGCTAGCTGAGCCGCCTGTAGCTTAAGCTGTTCAACCTGGCTCCACTGCTCAAGGGCCACGCCTAAATGTTTAGCAATTTGGTCAATAAACTCAATCTCTGAGAGCTGCCAATGTCGGGGGGTCTGACACTGATGGATACACAGCAGCCCCCATAGCTCAGAGCCATTCATAATCGGGGACACAACATTTGCCCGGATGCCAATCCGCTCTAACGTTTGTATATGGGGATTGGTTAGACTGCTTTCATAGATATTGTGCGAAACATACATCCGCCCTTCTTTGTAAAGGGGGGCATAGTTTTCACCAAAGCAGCGATCATAAACCTTTTCTTCTAAGATTGAGGTGATGCCCTCACCACAGTTCTCAGCCACAAACTGACCTTCCCAGTGCTCCTCGTTCTGAAAGAAAAAGATTCCCACTTGATCGGCCTTAAGCAGCTGTCTGACCTCTTGAGCCGTCGTTTGAAAAATCGTTTCCAGGTCCAGAGACTCTCGAATGCGTGTGATTACTCCTGTTAGAGATTTTTGTTGCTCGGTTTGATAGCGCAATTGCTCCAGTAGCCCCAGCTGTTGCAGGGCAAAACTAAGGTATTCAACAATTTGCTGGACAAATTTAACATCTTCTACGCTCCAATGACGAGCATGCTCACACTGGTGGACACACAGCAAACCCCAGAGCTGCTCACCCTGAAGAATAGGGACGGCTAGATTTGCTCTGACCTCGAACCTCTCTAAAATTTTGACATAATCGCTGTTTAAGTCCGCTGCATAGATATCGCTGATGGCCTGGACTCGGCGCTCATCATAGTGGTCAGCAAACTGGTCTTCAAAACTCTGGTCATAGATCCGTTTTGTTAAGACAGAGCGCCAGCTATCTGATACGTCCTCAGAAACAAATTCTCCTCCCCAGTGTTGCTCGGGTGTAAACTGAAATATAGTAACCCGATCTGCTTTGAGAAGATGACGGATTTCAGTAGTAACGGATTGAAATAGAACATCGATATCGAGAGACTGGCGGATCTTGCTAATAGTTTTAGCCAGGGCCTGTTCACGATCAATATCGTAGGCAAATACTGTAGATTGAATATAGGACTTGGTTCTCTCTTCTTCTTGGTGTATTAGTCTGCCGAGCTGCTCAACAATCTGCTGCACCAGATTAATTTCTTCTAAATGCCAGGAACGAGGAGCCTGACAGTGATGGATACACAGTAACCCCCAAAGCTGCTCTTGTTTGAGAATGGGCACCACTAAATTTGCCCGTACCTGCAGCCGATTGAGGACATTTTTATAGTGGGGGCTGAGGTTAGCAGTCTGGATATCAGCAGTAGCCTGTACCTGCCCCTCATGATATCGAGTCTGACCGTCTACAAAGTGCTGATAGGCTTGCTTATTTAGCACAGATACACAGCCCTCAGCCACATCTTCAGCGATAAACTCGCCGACTCCGTTGGCGTTGGGATGAAATTTAAAGATAGCAACTCGATCTACATTGAGCAGCTGTCTAATCTCTATGGTCGTGTCTTGAAAAATAGTATTAAGCTCAAGTGGACGACGGATATAGCTATTGGCAGTAAGACTGTGCTTTTGATGGGGCACAGAAGGGTGTGTGTGGTAACCGACAGGTTGTTTGGCGCTACTAAATCTAGGGATGAATTGCATTTCACCAAGTGTTTGAAAGGTCTATATGTCAGAAGGTGCAAAATAGAACCGCATTCAATTCATCCTGTCATTGGGTAACGATTGCGATCGCGCAGATGCTGGCTTGCCACTGATTACTGTTCGGCACCGTTGAGGATAATGAGGGTTAAATCTGTAAAGTGTAAGCAAATTTATTCACATCAGATTAGATAATCTCAATAAATCAACAGCGGTACATCTTAAATGGACTGGTTAAAAGTAGCCGGGGTTCCCATATAAACATCGAGTTGCGTTCTGTTTATAGGATTCTAGACCGGTTGATTTGACTGGTGGGTGCGATTATAAAAGAGATGTGCATCCATCCCCCCATGGTTACTAGAAAAACAGTTACCTTTGGCTCGATTACGCTGTCTTATTTAGACTGGGAAACGTCTGGTGAGCCGGTTCTGCTGTTGCATGGACTAGCCGATCATGCCTTAGGCTGGACGGCAGTGGGGGACATATTAGCGAGCAGCTACCATCCAGTGGCGGTGGACCTGCGAGGCCATGGGAAAAGTGATAAACCAGACAGCGGCTATGACTTTGATACGGTGATGCAGGATCTAAGCCAGCTAATGGATCATCTGGGCTGGTCAACGGCTCACATTGTTGGGCACTCGTGGGCCGGAAAAGTAGCAACCTACTGGGCGACACGTCAGCCAGAGCGATTTATCAGTATGGTGCTGGTGGACCCAATTTTTGTCTATGGCATACCCAGCATTTTTCGCCTGACGTTTCCGCTATTTTATGGAACACTGCCCTTTTTAAAGGGGATGGGACCATTTGCCGATTGGGAAACAGCTATCCAACAAGGGAAACAGATGAAACAGTATCGTGACTGGAACAGGCTACAGGCATCTGTTTTCCAAGAGAGTTTGGAAGAAAAGCCCGATGGAACAGTGGGTAGTAAGTTTACTAAAACAGCACGAAATAGCATCTTTGATGCGGTACTAAGAGTGCCGGGGCTGATCAAAGAGGTGCAGGTACGCAGCCTCTTTATGCAGCCAGAAACCGGGGTAAATCGATTTAACTGGCAGCTAAAGCCCTATCAGAAATACCTGCTAGATCTAAGGATTGAGACCATTCCTGGAAACCATTGGGCATTTCTAGTAAAACCGCAGAGCTTTGGTAAAACGCTAACTAATTTTTTAACCTCAGGAAATCCTTCGGGCTAAGAAACAATTCCATAATTTGAAGTTTACACTCTTATTTTCTAACGGAAACAGCCCGAAATATACATAATCGACCCCGCCGTAACCCCAACTATTGCCATTAGGAATAACCCAGTACGTTGGGTCGTAGGGCGGCGTTCCGGCCCTGCCCAGGGGGTTTGGGGAACTCGGAGGGACCCCAAGCAACCGGTTTTGCCTCCAATCAATAACCTAGAAAATAATTATGAATGTTGGCCAATATGGCAAGGTTAGGACAAAGTTTACGCTCTTTAAACCATGAAATTGTTTCTCAACAAACCCTAAGAGCTTTTATTTCTAAAAATTTCCTAAGACTGAACACTAACAGTAGCCAACTGCCGCCGCCGAATATCATCAAGCTGAGCATCCGGAATCGCAGCAATTAGCTTCTGGGTATAGGGCTGTTGAGGGGAGTTGTAAATATCTTCTGCAGAACCAATTTCCTCCAGACGCCCCTGATTCATCACCATGATGCGATCGCTAATAAATTTCACAACGCTAAGATCATGAGAAATAAAGATATACGTCAGATTAAAGTCCTTTTGCAAATCTTTGAGCAAATTCAGCACCTGAGCCTGAACTGAGACATCCAAAGCAGAAACCGACTCATCACAAATGATGAATTTCGGTTCACACGCCAGGGTGCGGGCAATACAAATACGCTGACGCTGACCCCCTGAAAACTCATGGGGCATCCGCCGTAGAGCAGAGGCATCTAGCCCAACGCGCTCTAGCAGACTGATGGCTCGCGCTTTACGCTCGGCTGCGTCACCGCCCAGCCCATGGATTTGCATCGGCTCGGTAATCGCGGCCCCAATGGTTTGGCGAGAGTCTAGGGACCCGTAGGGGTTTTGAAACACAATTTGCATCTCTCGACGTAGACGCCGCATGGCCTCAGCATTCAGCTCTAAAACAGACTGATTATCAAACAGAATACGTCCAGAGGTGGGATCAATCAGACGGAGCAAACAGCGGCTGAGGGTAGATTTACCACAGCCCGATTCACCCACTAGACCCAGTGTTTCGCCGGGGTATACATCAAAGCTAACGGAGTCTACCGCACGAAACGCGTCTTTTTTACCAAAGAACCCTGTGCGTACCGGAAACGCTTTGGTGAGATTCTGAACCTGTAATAAAGGCGTTTGTTGAAACAACGTTTGACGATGGTGTTCAATTTCTTGGGAGCTGACCTCGGCTAACAGCTGAGCTTTCTCGTCAGCGGTGCTAACTTTGGCAACAATTTGTCCGGCCTCTGGCTCTACTTCCATAAAGTCACTCACGGTGGGCAACCGACGCAGCTGTTGATGGGGTCGGGGTCGACAGTTTAATAACCCCTGAGTATAAGGGTGCTGTGGATCAGCAAAGAGATCGTAGACTGGGGCAATTTCCACCAGGTCACCCTTGTACATCACCGCTACCCGGTCGGCAATCTCAGCAACCACCCCCATGTCATGGGTGATAAACACAATGGCTGTTTCTCGAGAAGTCTGTAAATCTCGCAGCAGGTCGAGGATAGTGGATTGAATAGTTACATCCAAGGCGGTGGTGGGTTCATCCGCAATGAGAACAGCTGGGTCACCAGCGAGTGCGATCGCAATCATCACCCGTTGTTGTTGTCCACCCGAGAGCTGGTGAGGATATCGCACTAAAATCTGCTGTGGGTCAGGCAGTTTGACTTCAGCAAACAGGTCTAGCGCCCTAGCTTTGGCAGCACTACGATCTAGTTTCTGATGCAGCTGCAGTGCTTCAATTAGCTGGTCACCGCAGGTATACACCGGGTTGAGAGACGTCAGCGGCTCCTGAAAAATCATTGAAATCAGCTTGCCACGATAGCGCCGACGGTCTTCGCGAGAGAGTTTCAGTAAGTCTATCGGTTGCGCGTCAGGCGAGGTCGGGTCTCGAAACCAGATTTCACCCGACAGCTCTGTGCCTGGCATCAATAACCCCATTAAGGCCAGAGATGTCACAGATTTACCCGACCCCGATTCACCCACCAGGCTCAGTGTCTCTCCTGCCGCCAGGGAGAAAGAAACAGACTTAACCGCTGATACAGCCCCTGCCTTGGTTGGAAATGTGACGGAGAGATTTTGAACATCAAGAATAGGGTCAGGCATAGTAAGTCCGATATTTAGGGCCGAGCCAGCGTTGTTATTAATTATTTACTACACATTGTCCGACTTTTGTATCCATTGTCTCTGTAGGCAAAGCAATTTTGCTTTCGTCATAGAAATATGAAAAATTTGACATGTTGTTACGTGTATAAAATTACTCATTCTTTCTAGTAATCTTCATGTAGGATTTTGGATCAAATCCAAAGTTTAAGGGGATGACACACGCTCCCTAAAACTCTCTCTTTCTATCTATAGGATCCATAGGAGTCATTTATGATTCGTCAACGAAGCTTTTTCCGGCGACGCTTTCGAAGACTTTTGTCAATTATTTTTGCACTCACGCTTACGGCCGTTATCATCAGCTGCGGGGGTGCGTCTAATAGCGATAGTGAAGCGCCCGCAGCAGGCGGTGCAACCGCAACAGACACGTTGGTATTTGGCTCAGGTGGGCAACCCGATAATCTCTCTTCTGGAGACGTTACGGATGGTAACTCACTGTATGTGCAGCTACAGATTTATAACTACCTGATTGGCAATGAACCAGGATCGACGGATCTTGTGCCTGAGCTTGCAACCGAATGGACCGCCTCTGAAGACGCCCTCACCTGGACGTTTACGCTACGTGAAGGGGTGAAGTTTCATGATGGTACTGATTTTAATGCTGAAGCGGTGGTGTTTAACGTTAACCGCTGGTGGGACCCTGACTTTGAATATGGCTTTCGTGATGAAGGCAAGCTATACGAAATTTGGACCCAGCTCTTTGGTGGCTTCAAAGGCGATGAGGCGTCAATTTTGGCAGACGTCAGCACCGTAGACGATCTGACGGTGGAATTTAAGCTGTCTGAGCCCTTTGCGGCGTTTCCAGCTGCGATCGCGTCTGCCTACTTTGGCATTGCCAGCCCCACGGCCATTCAAGAATCTGGCGCAGACTATGGCACCCCCTCTGGGTTAGCGGTGGGCACCGGTCCGTTTGTCTTTGAAGAATGGCTCAGCGGTGACCGCATTACCCTGTCTAAATTTGACGACTATTGGGAAGAGGGATTGCCCAAAACAGAGCAGCTGGTCTTTAGCTTTATTGAAGACCCAGCCGCTCGTCTGGCCCAGCTACGGGCCGGGGCGCTTGACTTTACCGTTGACCTCACCCCCGATCAGCTAACAGAAATTGAATCGGATAACAACATAGAAGCGGTATATCGTCCATCGTTTAATGTCGGTTATCTAGCGCTAAATCCTAGCTATGAGCCACTATCGAGTCCCGAGGTGCGGCAGGCAATTGCTCAGGCCATTAACAGACCGGCCATCGTTGAAGCTTTTTGGGGAGAGTTGGGGACAACCGACGCTCATTTTGTTCCCCCATCAATGGAATCTTATACCAGTGGGAGTGTGGGTGATTATGAGTATGACCCAGAGGCCGCTCAGGCTGCGATCGCAGAAGCTGGCTATCCCAACGGCTTTGATCTAGACCTTTGGTACATGCCAGTCAGTCGGCCCTATTTCCCAAATCCTAAACCCATTGCTGAAGCATTTGCAGCAGAGCTCAGCCAAATTGGCATCACAGTTAACCTGCAAACTAAAGACTGGGCCGCTTATTTAGAAGATCGCAACACCCCACCCGGTTTTCAGTCCTTTATGCTGGGTTGGACTGGCGATTATGGTGACCCCGACAACTTTCTCTATGCCCATTTTGGCCCCGGTGCCACTCAAGATTTGGGCAACTATGAGAGTCCTGAGATGTTTGACTTGCTCAACAAAGCCCGTTCTGAGACAGTACCGGAAGAGCGAGAAAAACTCTATCAAGATGTCGATTCCATGCTGTTTGACAAGGCATTACGGATTCCCATTGTCCACTCTCAGCCACTACTGGCTCAGCGTGCAGGCTTAGCCGGCTGGAGCCCCAGTCCACTTGGTAACGAGCCTTTTCCTGAAGTAGAAAAGTCCTAGCACAGCCAGATAATGTCTTGAAAAGTAGTCTTTTCTCAGCATTAGCCCGCCCGCCTGTGTGGCCAAATCATTCTTCTTTAACAGATGAAAGATTAAGACTAATCTAGGGACAGATACGGTTTTCAGGGCATTATCTTTTATAAAAATCAGATAAGAGCCCACATTCTCAAATTCTCTCAATTCGTTTACCCTCAAAAAAATCTCCATGGGTAGATATATCCTTAAACGTCTGCTTCAGCTAGTTCCGGTACTGCTGGGCATTTCACTACTAGTCTTTGCCTTTTTGCATCTTATTCCTGGTGATCCGGCCTTAGTTTTGTTGGGGGACCGGGCCAACCCCGAGCAAGTAGCCGCTCTGCGAGAGCGTATGGGGCTAAATGAGCCACTACCGCTGCAGTATCTGTCTTTTTTAGGCAATTTACTCAGATTTGATTTAGGAGAGAGCATTTTTACCGGCATTCCTATTTGGGATGAGATTAAACTGCGATGGCCCGCCACCTTTGAGCTATCCGTCATAGCCATGCTGATCGCACTGATTTTAGGCATTCCTGCGGGTGTCATTGCCGCCGTTCGCAAAAACAGCCTGATAGACAACCTCACTATGAGCGGCTCGTTGTTGGGGGTATCGATGCCCGTATATTGGTTAGGACTGTTGCTGGTCTATCTCTTTGCCGTTAACCTACAGTGGCTGCCTCCCAGCGGTCGCATTGGTATCGAGGTAGGCAATAACTTTGAGCCCATTACTGGCTTTTTTATCTTTGATGCGCTGGTTCAGGGTAACTTTGCGGCTCTAAAAAATATTTTGGCCCATCTAGTACTGCCTGCCGTTACCCTCAGCACAATTCCTCTGGCTATTTTGGCGCGAATTACCCGCAGTGCCATGTTAGAAGTGCTCTCACAAGACTATATTCGCACCGCCAGGGCCAAGGGGCTTTTAGAGCTGTTAGTAATTGGCAAACATGCCCTAAAAAACGCTATGCTGCCTGTCGTTACGATTGTGGGTTTGGAATTTGGCACCCTTTTGGGCGGAGCGATTTTAACAGAAACAATTTTCTCCTGGCCCGGTATTGGCAAATGGATTTATGAGGGTATTTTGCAACGTGATTATCCAGTGGTACAGGGCGGAGTAGTTTTCGTAGCCTTTATGTTTGTCTTGGTAAATCTGCTGGTGGATATCTCCTACGCCTTTTTAGACCCGAGAATTCAATACAAGTAGGGGCGCACTGCAGTGCGCCCTTAGCGGCCCCTATTTGCATCCCTACGCAGCCTTTCCACAATTGTTGTCTTGCCCCAACGCATCATTTTCTCTCGTAATTATGACTCCCGCTGCTGCACACGTTCCCAAATTTTTTAGAAACCGAGCTGTTCAACGTTTTTTAGAATCTACCTCAGGGCTAATTGGTCTGGGCATCACGATTTTTATTGTGTTGGCCGCTCTGCTGGCGCCAGTGCTTAACCCCTACGACCCGGCCTCTGATCGTGATTATGCAGCCCGACTGCAGGGGCCTAGTTTAGAGCATTGGTTTGGGGCCGATGGTTTGGGGCGCGATATTTTAACACTGGTTTGGTACGGTCTTAGAACATCGCTGGTAATCGGTCTGGTCTCAGTGCTGATTGGTTTATTGATTGGGGTAACGCTAGGGCTTTCGGCAGGGTATTTCCGGGGCTGGGTAGAAACAATAATCGGCTGGATGACAGATGTGATGCTGGCATTTCCGTCAATTTTACTTGCGATCGCAGTTGTCACCGTCACGGGTCCTAGCGTCCTCAGCGTTATGTTTGCCGTTGGCATTGTGCAAATCCCTAAATTTATACGACTTACCCGCAGCATGGTGCTATCGCTACGTGAGCAAGAGTTTGTCCAAACCGTTCGCGCATTTGGTGCTAAACCACCTCGAATTGTTTTTCTACACATATTGCCGGCCAGTCTTGCCCCACTCGTAGTGCAGGCAACATTGGCCATTGGTACTTCTACCCTAGAGGCCGCCGGTTTAGGTTTTTTAGGTTTGGGTGCTCAGCCCCCCACCCCCGAACTTGGCACTATGCTATCTGACGCGTTTAAGGGTGGTTATTCACTTTCAGCCCCCTGGACCATTGCCTTTCCTGGCTTATTTATCACGCTGACAGTTTTGGCCTTTAACCTGTTAGGGGATGGTCTTCGAGATGCCCTTGACCCAAAAGGCAGTCGCTAGCATTTGGCATCCAACACATAAAGCACATAAGATTTAAACCTCAAATATCCCATACCAAACACGCGATCGCACCCAGTCTAAGTTTAGTAGCAAGAAATTTCTGGTGCTCCAAAGCGGTTTAAGACTCTTTGTCCTCAAACCGCTTTGGCTATTTTCACCAAGAGACTAACCAAGAAGAGATCTGTCTAAGATGTGAGATACGCATAACACAAATCACATGTCGTACAGCTCTCAACAAACACTAGCCTCACCTATGCTGCAGCAACAAAGTCTTCTGCAGTCAGACTGTCAGTAAAAGCTGTCAGTTCAGCTAGAACATCACTCCCCGCTGAGATAAAGGTTTTACCATTTCTAGTTGACTGTTCTAAAGAACCAAAGTTGAGACCGTTACCAATCTCTAGCGTGTCAACACCCTGCTCAAAGTCTCTGACGATAAGATGGCCACTGCCCTGGTTCAACACAAACGTATCACTCCCACCTTGACCAAAAGCAATGTCATACTTTTTGGCAGTGCCGAGATCAATGCGATCATCAGCGTCTCCCACTTTCACACGATCATTGCCGATACCAGTAAGAATATCTTTTGCGCCTGCATTGGCACCGCCAGAGCGGGTCATATAGATAAAGTTGTTTCCATCACCTGCATTGACACTGTCTACACCTGTTCCTAGACCGATCTTGTCGTTTCCTGCCCCGGTCGTAATCTTGTAGTTTCCGACATCAAATTTGACTTTATTATTGCCATTACCCAGATCCAGAACCGTAACATCACCCGTGACTGGGGGAGTGTCGGGGTTGCCGGGAGTATCAGGGTTGCCGGGAGTATCAGGGTTGCCGGGAGTATCAGCACTATCCGATACAGTAATACTTAGGGTTTGGGTTGCGCTCAGGTTATCAGAGTCTGCAACAGTAACCTCAACCTTGTAGATGTTGTCACCATTAGCATCACCAGGGGCTTCAAAATCCGGTGCTGCATTAAACTTCAAGGCACCTTCATCATTAATTGAGAATAAAGCAGCATCAGCGCCACCGCTCAGGCTATAGGTGAGGCCATCCCCCTCGCTGTCCACATCATCGGTACTATTGATATTTAACACCGCTGTCTGGTTCTCGGATACGCTTACGGCGGCAGGAGTTGTCACTGTTGGTGCAGCTTTGCTGGGTGGCTGGCTGATGGGTTCACCCGATAGTCCTTCTAGAACGCCATCGTACGCTGGTTTAGGCTGGTAGTTCTCATCAAAAATAAGGGCATCACCAAAGCCGTTAAAAAAACCAGGAACCCACGAATAGCGATCGGTAAAGCCCCACAGCGTTACTGAATCACAGTTTCCAGCCTCTAGACAGGTTTCGATAATTTGTTGGTAGATTTGCGCTTGGCTGTTTAGTTCTGCTGCTGTAGCTGGCTGTCTGATACGTACATCGGCCTCGGTAAAGTGAACATCTAAACCAATTTCATCTAGACGCTGCATGTTATTGGCAACACTGTCAAACTTACGAGGGTCTTCCTCTGACATATGCATCTGAAACCCAACACCATCAATAGGAATCCCCTTACTTTGCAAGTCCGATACCAGGTCATAGACAGCATTAGACTTCTTATTCACCTCAGAGATTCTATAGTCGTTATAGAACAGCTTGGCGTTGGGATCCGCCTCATGGGCCCATTGAAAAGCAAGTTCTATATACTCTGGACCAATCTCCCGTAGCCAAAATGAATCTCTCAAAGTGCCATCATCAGCAATCGCCTCATTGACTACATCCCATACCTCAATCTGTCCTTTGTATTGACTGACTACAGTCTTGACGTGGTTTTCTAGAATATCCAGTAGCTCTTGACGACTCCAGTTTCCATTCTCTAACCAACCGGGAACATCTATGTGCCAGACCAGGGTATGCCCCCGCACATCCATATTGTTCTGGGTTGCAAAATTAACAATTTCATCAGAACGAGAAAAGTCAAATCGTCCATTTTCAGGTTGCAAGAACCTGAATTTCATTTCATATTCAGCCGTAATACTGTTAAATTCTCTAGCGATAGTCTCTCGGTATCGACTATCTCCTCTGAGGCGATTTGATTTAACAGCTGTTCCAATAACTACATTTTGTCTGTCAGCTGCAGAACGTAACGTACGATCGCTATTAGCCATAATTGAAATCTCTAGGTCTCGTTGATTCTGTTGATTCGCAAAAGCATTCGCTACGACATCACCAAATAGTTCTGTCAGGATAAATCCCACAACAAACTTTTTTTGTCATAAACATTGTTACCTTAAAAAGAGACTTTCTTAGTAAAAACACATGACTTTTTAGAACTCGCCACAGAGATCTAAGTCCCTTCAAAATGAAGAGGAGCATGCCGTCAAAACGATTCTCAGTATGGGCAAGGTAACAAATATATCAAGGGGTGAAAGCCGCTATATTGCCAAAGATTGGACGCTGTATTCACAGTATTCAAAGCACTGTTTTATGCTTTGAAAGATGATGATCAGAACCCACTTCAAATAAGGTATCTCGGATACGACCTATATGGCAGCTCCATATAATGAAAAGACTGTGAGTATTTCGTAAAGAAGATTATCCATCAACTGTTAAAACCCATTCATGACAGGAGATAGACTGACCTGTAACGTAATTTGGTTAGCAATAGGTGTGGGTGTTACGAACCATTCAAATATTGCGTTTGTAATACATAAAGTTAGAGAACTCATTAGTCTTATGGCTTTGCGCACGTAGTTCACAACATCGCCAAAAGCATTAAATGGCGATACAAAATAGGTAGCCTGCAAAGCCTCAGCGGCTTGCTTCAACTTTTACAGGCTGGCTTATCACCCACTAGCACCTAATTCTCAAAGAAACGATGTGCTTTGGCATAACAGTCTTTTAGGTGAATTAATAACGTGCTCCAGATTGGCTAAATGCAGGTATAGAATCGATGATGCTGGGAGTTTCTGGTAAAGGTAAAGGGGTTGAGGATACCGTACCTGCTGCAGGTAGAGATTGTGAGGAGGATATCTTTGGCAATGTAGGAGTCTTTTGATGACGATAGGCCCAGCTACAGTACGCAGCAAAGCCACCGACAGAGGCTGTAAGGGCTAAAACAGCAGGCGTCCATCTGAAACGAGAGGTGGACGATGCTGCTTGCGATCGCACAGAAGTTAACAAATAACTTTCCGAATCGTCCTCAGAAGCTTGTTCCCCATCGGACAACACAGGCTCAGAAGCAAATATCGGAGGAATCTCGACCAATGGTACAGAACCAAACCGCAGAGTATTTACACCCACAAACATTGGGCTCACAAGTGTAGGGGTCACAAACTCAGAACTCAGGCTTTTTAGACCACCCAATCCGTATCCTGGTTCACCAAGGTCTGAAAACGGCTGCCTTGATACTGGTTGCAGATGAGGGACAGATAGAGCCTGCGCTGAGGCACCATCAACAGACTGCTTAACAACACTTGCCAACGCGGGGACTTTTGCAGGCTGATCAACCTTTGATTTATCCGATTTATCAATGTTTTCTAAAGCCGATAATATCTCCTGAGCATTGCTATATCTGAGTTCTGGAACAACGTTGACCATCCGTCTTAAAACAGTCACCAACGGTTGATACGGCAACCGTTCCAAGAGATGAGATAGCTGTATCTCAGAGGTCCATATCTGTCGGCCCAGGAGAAACTGAATTCCCAATAGCCCCAACGCATAGATATCACTGCTAGGTTGATGATTGCCCTGCCATTGTTCTGGGGCTGCGTAGGCTTGCCGTTCCAAAAGACCTAAAACATTACTCTTTAACCCACTTTTCTGTCGTCTCAGAGTTTGGTGGTAGTAACCTTGATTACCGCTAAAGTCTGTTAAAACTAGCTGACCGTTGGGCTGACGAATAAGATTGTTAGGATGCAAATTACCATGAACAACTCGATGCTGATGGCATTTAGCCAACGTATGCAAAACAGGTTTCAGTAGATTGACGACTTGCGTATCCGTCCAACCTTGTTGGGTTGGAATTTCCCAAGTTAGCGGCTGACCATGGATATATTGTCGCATAAGATAGCTGCATCCATCAATTTGGAATCCACCTAGTAACTGAGCTGAATCTGGAACGATTGGTGTAGGGTGAAATACTTCTAGAACCGGTGTTTGCTCACTTTCGTTTAACGGCAACACTCTTACTAAACAGTAATAACCTTCAGGTTCGCGGTTGTCTTGAACAATGTAAGTCCCCATCTTTTGAGATGTACCTAACTGCTCAACCAAACTGTAGCCTCTATAGGTAAGGTGTTCAATTACCTCGTCTTTGTTATCTAATTTAGGTGTGAGGAAGTCGTCCACAATCATAGGGCTGCACTTAGCTCATAACGTCGTATTGATCGCATTCAGAGGTTTACGCACGTATACTGCTTTCTCACAAACATCTCCGGACTAATCAAATCTGAATTGTTGAGGCCACTGGATAGACGCTAGACTCCTGAGCAAAGATTAAATCTATAAGTAAAGTAAAACACCCCTTAGAGAGGGCACTCACCTGTTAACATTGTTTCTGCACTGTGCGGATGTAGTTCAGTGGTAGAACGTCAGCTTCCCAAGCTGAATGTCGTGGGTTCGAGTCCCATCATCCGCTTTACACAAGTTAATTAAGCGTTGTGTAGCAGTTTTATGCTGCTGATACAAAGGTGCGGATCAAGCGTTGGAAAGCTCAACCTATTGACAGAACCTTGAACAAATTTGAATAAACCTGAATTTTTCGAGATTATTTTGATCAAAGTTTTTTGTGTCACTAAGATAAATGGTGACGGCAAAGACACACATTTATGAACTTTTCTTCTCAGATCAATACCAACCCGTGGCTTAACTTTTCACTAATCAGTTTGCTATGGTTTTTTAATGGTCTTTGCTTTTTTTACTGTGCAGCAACAGCCGTATTTTTTGTAAAAATGCTCTTTGTGCAGGTCATCTGATAGTGTATGCGTTTTGAAGAGTGTTGCAGATACTAAGCAATCGAGCACTTCTTCAGTACAGGTTGTTTTGACTGGCTTGTTTTTTGCTGGTTTTTTATTGTTGGGGATTTATTCAAAAACCCATAGCCACTGTGGCTTTTAAGTCTCATCTTAGTTAGAGAGATTTCTCAAACCACTCTACATCCCAATAGCGGCTAAATTTACGTCCCACCTCTCGATATCGACCAACGCTTTGAAAATCAAACTTTTGGTGTAGGGAAATCGATGCCTCATTGGGCAGGGTGATACCTGCATAGGCTCGATGGACATCCTCATTTGCCAATGAATCAAATAGTGCTTGATATAGCTGAGTCCCGATGCCTTTCCCATGGGCATCGGGACTAATGTAGATGCTCGTTTCGACCGAGGTGTCATAGGCCGCCTTAGACCTAAATTGACTGCTGGTAGCGTACCCGACTACTGTTTGATCGTGCTCAGCAATGAGCAAACGATGACGACCTTGGGCACTATAGTGGCACCACCACTGGTCTCTACGTTTCTCAACGGTGTATGGCTCAATGTCAAATGTAATCGTTGTATTAAGAATGTAGTGGTTATAAAGAACTGTTAGAGGGGCAAGGTCAGTGGCTCTTGGCAGACGAATAATAGTATCCATAAGGGATTCAGAAAAGTAGAGTCAGACAATACTGGTGTCAGGGATGATATCAGGAATGAACACTACACATAGATGTCTGACCATTGGAATCCGTATTTATACGGAATTAGCAATGTATTTTTGTATTTTTTTCCTGTCGATAGATGCTTTGACAGAATGCTGAACTATGTCAAGGTCAATAGTCCATAGGAGTTCCAAATTGCACCTCGTTCACAGTTGGTTCAATCGGATGTTTTTTGATAAAAGCCCCATCCCCTGCGATGGGGTTTGGTCGTCTCAGTGTAATAGTCAACAAAGACTGTCGAGAAAGGTGTTCCAGTCGATATTCAACGTTGTTTTGAGAATTGTTTTCGGCGTTAGCTGGAGTCAGCATGTCATGTTCGGTTCATCCTCTGTTCAGGATTATTTACCTCTAGAGGTTCTGCCCGATTACTATCTCAACTGCAATAGCGCCAAACGTCTGTGGCAAGATTGGCGAGTCTTAAGACGTTTATTTATTCGTCGTGATCACAGTCGCGATTTGCTGCTGCAGGGACAGTCTGGTTGGCTACCCATCCATGGAATGACAGTTCAACGCCAGCTCATCACGATTACGACCGATGAAGGTGAAAAAGTTCTTGACCTACAGGAGCCTGTGGTGTGGTTGAGTCGTGCGAATCCAGCAAATACACAGATCGAGTGTACGCCCGTTTTGACTCATGGGTTGCAAAGTACGTGGTGCCTGGCCTGAGCGGTTATGCAGCCAGCATTGAGTCGAGTGTAGAGCCTCTTAATGCTGGCTTTTATAGCGCTTATACAAATTGGCAGGCTAATTCGTCAGTAAAGAGACTGTTATTGCTATCTCCATCAAGTCTTAAAATAGTGGCAGGGCAAGCCTCGGATGGTAAGGCTGTAAGTGTGGTTTTAAGAATCTCTGCCTTGTGTGCTCCAAATATGCAGCATACGTTGTAGCGGGCGGTGTAAATAGCCTTAAGACTTAGGGTTATGGCGTAAGCTGGTACGTCGCTGAGCTGAGAAAAATGTTGAGAGGCGAGTTGTTGCTGTCGATTTGTGTTGTCTAATCGCACCAGCTTTACGAAGCGAGGGTCGTTAAAGTTGGCGACCGTTGGGTCATTAAATGCCAAGTGACCGTTATCACCGATACCTAATAAACAAATATCGATGGGTTGCTGACTGAGGAGCTGGGTGTAGCGATCGCATTCTGCAATGGGCTCTAAAGTATCTCCATTGAGATAATTAAATGCTTGAAACGGTAGCCATTTGGCAATCTGAGTATGCAAGTAATAGCCAAAACTAGCGGGATGCTCACGGCTCAGCCCAAGAAACTCATCTAAGTGAAATCCAATCACCCGTGACCAGTCAACAGTGGCATTTTGTCGGAGATAGCTTAATACTCCCAACTGTGAGCGTCCGGTTGCAAAAACAACGGTGGCGGTAGACTGCTGCTGTAGCGTCAGGGTTAAACGCTCAACCACCTGCTGAGCGGCCACTTGAGCCAGGGTATCAGGATCAGGATAGACCTGAACGTTAAGTGCATCGACTGTAAACGTGCGGCTGGGCATGCAGTAAAGTGTCAGCGTTGGTTAGCACTAGCAACATGCCACAAAAGTTAACGCTTTCCTCAACCTGTGCCGATTTCTTTTAACTAGTTGAAAAAGACTCTGATATTGGTTGGCGTGCGCTAAGCTTTGTTGGGTCGAGGAATAGGGGGTGTTAAACATCTATTTAATCCTCGATGCTTAAGCGTTATTTGACGGGCTAAAGCATGGGTGTACGGTGGTTATGGCTAATTCTTACAGGACTGATTGCGATCGCATTCTCCGGAACTCTGGTCCACTTCATAACAGAAGTCTGGTGGTTTGAATCGGTCGGATTTGCAGAAGTACTTTGGACACGACTGCGATCACAGGCTGCGATCGCAGCTCTAGCCTTTGCTAGCTGGTGGTTTATTTTATTTATCAACTACGTCATTGCCCAGCGAGTTACCCGTGATCGCCCTTTACGTGTTGTGCAAAACCCCCAGTGGGATCCCTATTTGCCAGGGATGATCCGCTATGGCAGCCTGGGGTTAATTACACTGCTATCGTTCACGGCTGCCGTCAATGGTGCCGAAGCCTGGCAGGAGGTGCTCAAGTTTCTTCACCCAGTAGAGTTTGGGACAACTGACCCCCTATACAATCGAGAAATTAGCTTTTATATTTTTCGACTGCCAATCTACGAGAGTTTGCACAGAGCTATCGCTGAGCTGCTGGTCTGGAGTTTAGTGATAGCTGCCAGCGTCTATGGCATCAAAGGAGAGATTAGACCAGAGCGGGGCTGGAAATACTTTCTAACAGGCGATGTTAAAACCCACTGCTGTGTTTTGTTAGCAGGATTGGCCGCTGTCTTTGCTTTAGGGTTTTGGCTCGCTCGCTACGAGCTGCTCTATTCTTCGGCTGGCGTTGTGTTTGGAGCTGGATATACCGACGTCAATGCCCGGATGCAGGCTTACGGCATTATGGGCTTTATTACCATTGCGGTTGGAATTTTATTTTTGGTATCCCTATGGCGCAGTGGTTTTCTACTGCCCATAGCGTCCATTAGCCTATACGCTATTGTTCTTGTTTTAGTCACAGGGGCCTACCCATGGGCGCAGCAAAAGTTTGTTGTGGAACCCAACGAGCTACAAAAAGAATCCCCCTATATCGCTGACAATATTGAGCTGACCCGTCTAGCCTATGGTCTCGATATTGTCCAGCAACAGTCTTTTGAAGTTAAAAACCAGCTAGATGCTGCCACACTAGAACGCAACAACGCCACCATTGACAATATTCGTCTGTGGGACTATCGTCCGCTGCGTAGCACCTACAGTAGCTTACAAACCCTGCGTCCCTACTATAGGTTTCAGGATGTTGATATTGACCGCTATACCTTTGACAGCGACTATCGTCAGGTGATGCTGTCGCCGCGTGAGTTAGTGGATGACGCCCTCCCAGATCAGGCCCAAACATGGGTAAATCAGCATTTGCTCTACACCCCTGGCTATGGATTAGCCATGAGCCCGGTCAACAAAGTTACTCAAGACGGTCTGCCCGAATTTTTTATTAAAGATCTCCCACCCAGTAGTTCGGTCGATTTATCGATTGACCAACCTCGAATTTACTATGGTGAAGCCACAGACCGATATATTCTGACAGGAACTGACCAAGCAGAATTTGACTATCCCTTGGGGAATGACAACGCTCAGTACAACTATACAGGTCCAGGCGGTGTGCCCATTGGCTCACTGTGGCGACGACTCTCCTATGCTTACAGCCTAGGGGATTGGCAGCTGATGCTGTCTAATTCTCTGGGAGACAATTCACGAATTCACTATCATCGGTTAATTCAAGAGCGGGTACAACGGCTGGCCCCATTTCTATCTCTAGACAGCGATCCCTATGTAGCTGTTATTGACGGACGGCTGCAGTGGATTATTGATGCCTATACGTTAAGCAATCGTTATCCATACTCTGAACCCCTTCGACGGAGTGAAGGAATTCAAGCTGTGTTGCAAGGGCGCGCTATGCAGCGAATTGTTGGCAGTGGTACCAACTATATTCGCAATCCGGTCAAAGCCATTGTGGATGCCTATGACGGCACCCTAAAGCTGTATGTCGTTGATACAGCCGATCCCATTCTGGCCTCGTTCCAGCAAAGCTTTCCCACTCTATTTGAGAGTTTGGACAATGCGTCGCCCAGTCTCCAGGCCCATTTTCGCTACCCCCAGATGCTCTTTAAGATTCAGGCTCAAATCTATCGAGCTCATCACATGGAGCGCCCAGATGTATTTTACAACCAGGAGGATTTCTGGGATTTCCCAACTCAAATTACCCAAGAAGAGAGCCCGGAAACCATGGAGCCATACTATGTCATCATGAAGCTCCCTGAAGCCGAAGCTGAGGAGTTTATGCTGATCGTGCCGTTCACTCCGGTCGGTAAAAACAATATGGTGGCTTGGATGACGGCCCGTTGCGACGGCGACAACTATGGCAAGCTACTGACCTATGAATTTTCCAGACAGGCTTTACTGTATGGACCGCAGCAGATTGATTCTCGGATTAATCAGGACACCGAAATTTCGCAACAGCTCACCCTGTGGAACCAACAAGGGTCAGAAGTCTTTCGAGGAGATTTGCTGGTGATTCCCATCGAAGAGTCGCTGCTCTATGTAGAACCTGTGTACTTACAGGCTAGTGGGCGAACCGACAACAGCAACGCCATCCCTGAACCGAAGCGGGTGATCGTAGCCTATAAAGACCCCATTGTTATGGAGCCAACGCTGGAAGACAGCCTCACCAGACTCTTTGGGCAGCAGACGGCGGCTCAAGAGACGGCGGCTCAAGAGACGGCGGCTGAACCAGCTGCTCAGACCGCTGAGCCAGCATCCCTAACTCCCGCTCAGCAAGCTTTGATTGAGTCTGCATTGGAAGCGTATACCCAAGGACAGCACGCCTTGCAAAGTGGTGACTGGGAAGCCTATGGAGACGCGCAAACTCGCCTGGGTCTACTGCTGGAGAAACTCACGCAAACAGAGCAATAGCCTCCGGGGTCAGTCTGCCAGTCAGCAGCGGTTTGATATGGGCATTTGAGATCGCTAGCGATTGCTAATTTAGGGGATAAACCGATCTAGAGCAGTAGTTATTTGACAGCCTCTCATACCTAAAACTATCCCAAGAATTAGCAACGCCCCATTTTTTTATACCTTTTCTTAGTGTTGGCTCCTGACGACCCTCAATGTCGTCTGGAAGTTTATAGGGGGAACATCTGACAGGTATAGCAGCTCGGCAACGCTCTGTCCGCCTATTGGTTCCTGACGCAAGACACTCATCCAGCCCATAAGGTAAGCTCACGCGTGAAAATCAGATCTACAAGCCTGCTACTCCGGCTCATCACCCCCCTCTCGCTATTGTCTGTCGCCACTGTGCTGACAATATCAGTTAGCACCTATTTCTCAGCCCGAGAAACTCTCAAAAACTCGGTATATGACCGATTGAGTGTGGCAGCATCCTTAAAAGAGGAAGAGCTAAACCAGTGGTTTGAAACCCACCGTAATGACATTTTGCTGCTGGCCCGTTTACCAGAGATCCAAACCGAAGCTGCGGTTCTAGTATCTGGTGCAGCAGCCGATACCACAGCAAACCAGACCGCACGCGAACGGCTAACATCCTATTTGCGCGACATCGTGACGTTTAAGCCTCATCTGGCCGAAGTTTCAGTCGTATCAGAGGATGGCCTGGTTCTATTCTCCACTAATAAATCATTAGAAAATACAACCCAATCCTTAGAAACTAACACGACTTATTTTGCCGATGAGTCAGATGATGTCGCTCCAATTCCCTATATCTCTCCAACCACTGAGGCGACCGCCATTACGTTGGCCACACCCGTTCTAAATGCCGCTAATAGCCGCATTGGGATTCTTTTGGTCACCCTAGACCTACAGGATGTGGATTCCCTGATTCAGGAACGGACGGGGTTAGGCGAGACAGGAACGACGTACTTGGTGGGGCAGATAGACGAGCAAAATACATTTATTGCCTCTGATGAAGAGCAAGACTCAGCCGGAAACATCACCAGCTTTGCAATTGATCAGGCCATTGCAGGTGAGAGCGGTGCGGGTCTTTATCAGAACTATGCTGGCAAACCTGTCATTGGTGTTTACCGCTGGCTAGACAATCAGAGTTTGGCGCTCATTGCTGAAATCAATCAAAGAGAAGCCTTTGCACCTGCCCGTGCCCTGGCCCGCAATATTTTGCTCATCGGGTTTGTCGCTACCGGGCTGCTTTTATCCGGCATCTATTTATTATCGCGACGGATTACCCAGCCAATTACAGACATTACCAAAGCCGCAATTCAGCTGCAGAGCGGCCAGTTAGATCAGTCGCTCACAGTTACTAGCCAGGATGAGATCGGTGTGCTGGCTAGGGCATTTAACCACATGGCGCAGCAGCTAAAACAGTCATTTGACATTTTAGAGAACACCAACCAAGAGCTGGAAGTTCGGGTTAAGGAGCGCACGTTAGCTTTAGAAGCGGCCAAGGAAGCGGCCGAGGCAGCAACCCGCACTAAGAGTGCTTTTCTAGCAAATATGAGCCATGAGCTGCGCACCCCCCTCAACAGCATTATTGGCTACAGCGAAATGCTTGAGGAAGACGTCGAGCTAGTGGGTGAAGCCAGCTTGATTAATGATTTGCGAAAAATTCAGGGCTCCAGCAAACATCTGCTCAACCTAATTGACAGCATTTTGAATCTTTCAAAAATTGAGACGGGCCGCATGGGGCTACAGCTAGAATCAATATCTATTGCATCGCTGGTCGAGGATATACTGGCCACGGTTCGGCTGGCAGCGGATAAAAAGGCAAATCAAGTCCTAGTGCAAAACCTCAGTACCATTGACACGCTGCAAACAGACTTCGATAAGCTGCGTCAGTGTTTAGAGCACGTACTTAGCAACGCTAATAAGTTTACTGACCAGGGACAGATTACCCTGACTATCCAGACACCACGGTACGACGGAGAAAACTATCTCGAATTTACAGTCGAGGATACAGGCATTGGTATCGCGCCAGACCAACTAGAGCAAGTATTTGAGGCATTCACCCAGGCCGATGATTCATCCACCCGTCGCTTTGAGGGCACAGGGTTGGGACTGACTATCACCCGTGAGTTTGTCTATATGCTAGGCGGCGTGATAACCGCTCAAAATAGCCCAACCGGGGGAGCCATATTCACAATACGGATTCCCCAGGTGATCCCCAGTCTTCAGCGTCAGCTAGCGACGACTAAGGCTTAAGCGA
Organism: Leptolyngbyaceae cyanobacterium; assembly: GCA_050043105.1. Taxonomy (GTDB): domain Bacteria; phylum Cyanobacteriota; class Cyanobacteriia; order Phormidesmidales; family Phormidesmidaceae; genus Leptothoe. The sequence goes on from JBHJIV010000057.1 coordinate 33,560, forward strand.
AATGTTTTTGGGCTGCAGGGTTGACGCCATTGGCGTAGCGCTGGCCTTATCAACCAGGCTAGCTAGCAAAGACTCATACCCTTCTAGAGATTGCTCAAAGGAGTAGTTTGAGATCGCATAGGAACGACCTTTCTTACCCAGCTGTTCACTGCGCTTAGGGGCGTTATACAGTTCCTGAATAGCCCGCGCCAGGGCCTTGGGTTTTTCAGGTTCCACTACTAAACCACCCCCGCTGTCGCGTACCGCTTGAGCTGCCGCACCCCCATCAGGTATTGAAGCAACAATCGGGCGACCGCTGGCCAACAGCACCATAGTTTTGGAAGGCATATTAAAGCCAACCACGCTGGCCTTTTGCATAATCAATGACACATCGGCTGCCGCCAACATGGTGGGTAACTCCTGACGAGGAGCAAACGGCAGGAGGGTGACATTTTTAACACCCAGCTCTTCGCGAAGATTTTGCAAGTCACCCAGCTGTCGCTCTTCACCCGCAATTACAAACTCAATATTGGAAAGATGCTGTAATGCCTCAGCCGCATGAATAATTGTTCTTACCCCCTGGGTGCGGGCGATGTTACCAGAGTAGAGAACAACAAACTTATCCTGAAGCCCGTGTGCTTGCCGAAACGCATTGTCATGCTTGGGTAACGGTCGAATAAAGCTAGTATCAACCCAATTACAGATGCGCTTGATTTTGCTAACCGGTACACCCTTACTGACCAAATTTTTAGAAAAGCAATCAGTAATGACGGCAACTCGAGTAGCGCTGGCGTAAGCAAACTTCTCTAATACTTCAAAAACACGAATAGCTAGTTGATTGCTGATCAACCCTGTGCGGACAGCAGCTTCCGGCAAAATATCCTGCAGGCTGAGCACCGTCGGACATCCATAAATTAGCTTTAGCAGCGCCACAGGAATACAGGCAGGCAATGAGGGACTAGTCGATAAAATCACATCGGGTCGCCAGCCTTTTAATGCATGGAAAAAGCTAAGTAAGGAAAAGCTGCCATCTAAGAGAATACGGGTAATTACGCCAGGATTTGGATGAATAGCGACATAGCAGCGTTGAATCTTAACACCGTTGCGTTCTTCTTCACAATAAAGCTGACCACGATATTCGGGATAAATTCTACGTTGAGGGTAGTTAGGCATTGCCGTGACTACCCGTACTTCATGCCCTTTGGTCACTAATCCTTCTGCCAGCTCGGTCATAAGCGGGGCAATACCGATGGGTTCAGGATGATAATTGTAAGAATAGATGAGTATACGCATGAAAATCGCTCTGACTACTGATGTCGTGGCCAACAGATAAGCAACAAGTGCAAGCGGGACAACATGCACCGACCGCCGGGGCTTAGAGAAGCAGTCTCAAGCCCAACAATACAGTCCTACACTATGCCCAGTATGTATTTCGCGAATATGCCAGGGCACATGGCAGCTTTCTAGCAAGCTAAACACCCATAAGGTTCCCTAAATAGCCTTCAGACAATCCAAAGCTCTACATAAGAAACATTTGAACTGAAGAATATGAAGCCTTTGATAGACATTTGTTAAAAAAACAGTAATGCCGGTCACAATGCTGCCCATTCTCCAAGACAAATTTGAGTACCTAAGCTGCCATGTATGAAAGTTTTGAACCAATTTAGACCATAGTCGTTCCCGAATGGAGTGCTATCAAACACACCATTTAGAAAGAGACTCACTAATGCTCGATTCGTCAAACTCCTCTAACGCCCTTTAGACAGTGAAAAAGCACTTGCAAAGCAAGCCACGTTATTGTAAAAGCACAAGCGACTCAACCACCCCACAGCAGCCAGGTTCAAATATTGTCTGACTGCTATTACTCATTCTTCAGGAAACTCTTTCAGCAATGTAGCTACACCAAAGACTTTCTCATTTGACATAGCAATACCGAATCAACAACCACAAATATGGTAGGCCCGTGAATACTTTGAATAACTATTCTGCGGCAATCTTTATGATATCTGGGTGAAAGTCTGTAGGTATGTGGGCAAATTCTTTACAAAGATGTTCCGATACTACTGACTAAATGTGCTGCATTCTGTCATACACCAAACCGCCTTGACTGAGTAGCTCAATCAAGGCAGTTAGATCTGTAAAAACAAAAACAGTTTTGTAGTAAGTTTGAGAATTTTTGATGAACTAGTAAGCTCGCGATGCGTCACGCTCTGAACGAATTCTATCCTTGGCGCGATTAGCGCTGCGCTTCAAAGATTCTAGACGTTTTACATAGCGATCGCGTTGTTTCTTTTTGGGGGTTTGCTCAATCAGTGTCTTAAGAGCACTGCCAAGACTTTTGTAAGCATTGGGTAAAGAATAGCCAAACCGGGTTGCCAGGGCGATGGCTTTCTCATCTGCATCCATCAGTTCTTTAAGGGTTTTCTCGGCATTATTGCGTTTGTAGAGCCGCCAGCCCGAGATACCACACAGCCCCAGTGCCAGCAGCAGCAACAGTCCGTCCTGTACCCAAAGCTCACCAACAGCGCCCCCTAAACCAATGGCTAGGGCAGCCATCTCCCAACCATCGCGGGGAATTGTATCATTTTGCACACGGGCAACTTCATGCCAGAACAGTAGATTACGCTGATCAATCGCTAGCTGCTCCCACTTGGGTAAGTCAATCTGCACCTCCACCTGGTCTTTACCCAGCTCTTCAGAGGTGATCAGCGGTGGGCCAACATCCATAGCGGGCTCTACGGTCACCCAGCTTTGCAGTTCTGGGGGTAGCAGACTGCGTAGACGGCGAAGTTCGCCCATATCTGCTCTTGAGCTGTAGGTTGCGTATGACATGCTGATGATTGACCCGGAACGCTGATTGAAAATGCCTATACTATAGCGGTCTTTAGGGGGTGATGGTGGCTAAGATCTGGTGAGATTACCGTAATGGTCTGTTCTAGTAATCCACAGCCTTCCTCAACAGAGTCAATCCGGCAGAGCCGATCCCGCAGCTCAGCGGCACCATCAAAACCCTTGGCATACCAGGTCATATGTTTACGGGCCTGACGAATCCCGCTTTTACCTTTATAGTCTGCCAGCATAATCAAATGCTCCTGGGCGCAGCGTAAACGTTCGACCACCGGCGGCGGTGTCCGCCGCTCGCCCGTTTTGAGAAAGTGGTCGATTTCGCCCACTAAAAAGGGATATCCCAGGGTACCTCGAGAACACATCACACCATCGACCTGAGTTTGCTGCAAGCATGCGATCGCAGCGTCCACCGAGAAAATATCCCCGTTGGCAATCACCGGAATCGAAAGCGCCTGTTTGACCCTGGCAATCCAGCCCCAGTCAGCGGTACCGTTATAGCCCTGGGAGCGAGTTCGCCCGTGGAGTGTGAGCATTTGGGCACCGGCAGCCTCTAACCGTCGGGCAAATTCCACTGCGTTAATTTCATCATCAGACCAGCCAATGCGGGTTTTTGCCGTCACGGGTACGGCCACCGCCGCGCTAACCGTTTCTATAATGCGAGCGGCGGTGTCTGGATCCCGCAGCAGCGACGAGCCCCCACCATTTTTAGTAATTTTGTTGACAGGGCAACCCATATTGATATCAATCGTGTCAGCCCCCTGATCAACGGCTTTTTTGGCCGCCGCTGCCAGAAAGTCGGGTCTGCAGTCAAATAGCTGAATGCTAATGGGTCGCTCGTCTGGGTCCACCTCCATTACTCTGGGCAGTTTGCGCATGTGGTGTAGCTCTGCGGCACTGACCATTTCGGTATACATCATCGACTGGGGCGCATGGCGACGTACCAACCGACGAAATACCAGATCAGTTACCCCAGATAGCGGTGACTGCAGCACTCGACTGTGGACTTCAACAGTGCCAATCTTTAATGGGGTAGCAAGGCGAGATTTTAGAGCCGGAGGTAAAGAGTTTTGAGTTTTGAGTTTTGAGTTTTGAGTGGGCTGGTCGAGGTTTAGAGCGACTGACATGGGTTTTAGCTAAATGCCGAGGGATGAGGGCGCGTCTACCTATCTTGCCACTAACTCACAATTCAACATCTACAACTTGTGTACGATGCCATTAATTCAAAACTCATAATTGAGAACTAAATCAGGATGTTTCAAGGGGAAATTGCGGCGCTGAGTGCGGCGGGACTGTGGGCATTTGCGACGCTGATGTTTGGTCGGTTGGGCAAGCAGCTATCGCCCCTGGTGCTCAACTTAATTAAGGGGGCAATGGCCGTCGGGTTTATTGTGCTCACCCTGGCCATACGGCAGCAGTTGCTGGCGTCGTTGCCGATGGGGTCGGTGGTGCTGCTACTGATTAGCGGTGTCGTAGGAATTGGCTTAGGGGATACGGCTTACTTTGCCACGGTCAATACATTGGGGCCACGGCGGGCATTATTGCTAGAAATGCTGGCTCCACCAATGGCGGCTGTGATGTCGCTGGTGTTTTTGCAAGAGCAGCTACCGGTGTTGGCCTGGGTCGGTATGGCGCTGACGCTGGCTGGCATTATTTGGGTCGTCAGTGAGCGCAGCCCCAGGGTGAGCAGTCATAACTCAAAAGCAACGGTTACTAGAGGTTTATTTTTTGGCCTCATCGCGGCCCTGGGGCAGGCAATTGGTAGTGTGCTCTCTCGGGCGGCATTGGCAGATACGGTGGTAGACCCGTTATGGAGTACGTTGCTGAGGCTATCGGCGGGGGTGGTGTGTATTGGTGGATTGTTGCTATGGCGCAAAGAAGAGCAAACGTTTACTCGGCCCTCTGGTCGGTTGTTGGGTGGCGTTGCGATCGCAGCTTTCTTTGGCACCTATCTCGGGATCTGGCTCCAGCAAGTTGCTCTTAAATATTCCCCAGCTGGCATTGCCCAATCGTTGCTTGCCACCAGCCCGATTATGGTGCTGCCCATGGCGCTGATAATTGGTGAACGTATTACTCTCAGAGCCGTTTGTGGTGCAATCGTTGCGCTGGTGGGTGTATGGCTATTGTTTAGTCGTTAGGGATACCCATTATCTAGACTCTTTCTCAGAAGTATTGGGTTGAGTAATAATGGTATGGCTAAATAAACTTACATCTACCTGATTAGGGTTCAAAAATTGCCGTTAATTGTGCTAGCCGCGAGATTTCAAAGCTGATTATGGTTAAGTATGCTGTAGTCGGTGTTCCCATGAACTATGCGAGACTTGTAGAACGATATCAGCATCAGTATCGATAACTAAGCGAGCATAAGAAAAGAAAGCCCTGAACAACCCTGATTACTGATGGCCACATTTGTTGTGTTTTGAGTGGTTAGCTATTGTCAAAACCGGTTGCGTGGGGTCCCTCCGATTTCCCCACACCCCCTGGGCAGGGCGGAACGCCGCCCTACAAC
>JBHJIV010000058.1:0-43994 GCA_050043105.1 Leptolyngbyaceae cyanobacterium
ATGTTGAGACGACTGGCTCCGAGGCCAATAAGTCAAATGTCATCGAAGTATCAGACATAAAGGCTAATCTAAATGCCGGTATTCAGCAGCAGGAAACCTCGTTGATTAACCCTACGGGCAAAGTGCCGCCGTTTATTACCAAAATTTCTGGCATTACCACTGCCATGGTTAGTAAGGCCCCTTTTCCAGAGGAAGTGTGGGCTGACTATGAATCTCTACTTCGTCAGGATGTTCTGACGGCCCATAATCTCGATTTTGACTACGGTTTTCTCCAGTCTGAATATAAGCGTCTTGACGTTCATTATTATCGTCCCCCTAGCCACCGTTTTTGTACGGTACTGTTGTCTCGGCTGCTATTGGCAGATTTACCTTCTCGCAGTCTGCCTGAATTGGTAAAGCATTTTAACTTTGACGTAAGTACGTCGCATCGAGCTGAGGCCGACACCAAGGCTTGTTGGCTGCTGGCTGAAATTTTGCTGACCCGAATTCAACAAGAACCTGAAGAGAAAATATTGGCAATATTTCGCCAGCAGGGGCTCCGCTTGCAGGAGGCGGCGGTAATGTTTGGCCAACGCAAGAAAGATACGTTGGATCTACTGATTAAGGAGGGTCTAGAGCATCGGCTATCTAAACGTCAGCAGCAACCCCTGTATCGTAGAGGGGATGTGGAAGATGTGTTTTATGCTCAGCGAGGAGAACAGCTATCAGTGTTAGGAGAGTCTTAAGTTCTACGCTACTTTGTTGTTGTAAATGTTGAGACTAAATTTGTCTAAATCCATAGTGCCTACCAGTTCTTGATGGGCTACAGACTGATAATCGTTATCGAGAAGGCGTTCAACATCCTGACGAATGGTGACAGTCTCAGTATCGGTTGGTACTTGCCAGACGGGGTTAGCGGCTTCTAACCATAGGATTTGTTCGTAGGTTTCATCACCTGTAGCTAAAACAGTCTCTAGTGTCTCAGGTAACTCTGCTGGATTGGTGGCTAACAGTTTCACTGACGTACTGTCTGGCAAATAATAAACTAACCGCAAGACGTGACCCCAAGCCCTAGAATTCATGACGATTAAGGTGGAATCTGCAGCTGTAGTGGTTGCTGCAATCTGGTGAAAGACCTGACGACTGCGCCCTGCCATGTCGCCTATAGTTAGGCCAAGGTAAAGGACTAATATCGCTGTTAATAGTGACGTTTGCCAGGTGCTGGGTAAATTTATTAGCCAGGTTGTTATCAACAGCAACAGACCAGGTAAAATGAAAATTGCACTGCGTCCAAATCCCCAGGCCAGTGTCGATTTCCCTGAAAGGATATCAGAGCCTAACATCAATAACAGGGGTAAAAATCCTAAGGTTAAGACGGTAATGAGTAATGCCGGAGAGTCTTTTTGGAGTAAATGCCACAGGTGCCAGCTAATGGCGGCTAGTGAAAGCAGTACAAAGACTCCTGTAGTCAAAATAATAGCGATGGGGAGACTTGTTGCCCAGTCTCCTATAGTTAGCTGAATGCCAAGTACTTCTAGGATGCCTTGAACATGTTGAGTAACGGTTTCTGTTAAACTGCTCTGGGTAGAAAATCTGTTGAGGTCTACATTTCTAAGCTGTTGTGGCAGGCCCCAATAAACCCATGGGGCGGTTAAACATGCGGCACCAAGACCGCAGAGAACATAGTGCCACCAGTGTTTCAGGTCTTTGATGAGAACGATACAGCCTAGGGCTAAAAACCACAGCACTGAGAGATAATAGGTTAAAAAACCGGCGGCTACGGTTGCTGTTAATAGGAGATACCACAGTAGGCGTCTAGAGGCACGCTGATTGCAGAGCTGTAGCGCGGCCCAACCGCTTAAGGTTACCCATAGGACAGTGGGGCAATACATGCGTACGTTGAGGGAGTGAAACCAAAAAAATGGGTTCAAACCCAACAAAGCCGCCAGTATTAGACCGCCTCTATGGGTAAAGAGGGCTTTACCCATGCCATAGGCCCCTAAAATTGCCCCCAGACTGAGTAAAAGATTCAGGCTGCGCAGCGAGGCTTCTGGTGTGCCGGTTAGGGGTAGCCACAGGTACTGCGATAAAAAGAACAGTGGCGGATGGGGCTCGCGACCCACCAGACCCTGGAGTAAGGGTTTTATGGCTGTAATAAAGTCAGTGGCGCCACCAAACTGAGGTAGCTGTAGCAGGTTGCTGTAATCAGCCAGTGCCACAGGTGCGCTGGGCGGATTACTATAGCTGGTTCGTTGGCTGGTTGATAACAGTAGTGATAAAACTTCGTCGTACCATAGCTCCCTAGCGCCGACGTAAACGACTCGCATTAGACCTGCGATCGCAATTGCTGCCATCAATATCCATTCAATCCGCAGCTGTTGGATTATTTTTTTAAGGCGACTGCCGGTTTCCGAAGACATGGGAAGCTGTGACACAGGATACCTCCTCTAAGGGGTGCGGTTTTGAGAGTTGGCCTGCAGCGGTTTGGGCAACGCCCGTCGCCGTCGGTACCAGGTGGCTCCACCCACCAGCATGCCAATTAATGTTAGCGCCACCACCAAAGGAATCAGATCTCCGGTTTGGGATAGGGTCAGTCCTGAACTGCCCAGCAACACAAAGGGTAATACTCCTGGTAGTGTGCCCAGGGCGGTGCCGACTAGATAGTCTCTCCAGGTGATAGAGGTGAGACCTGCGGCAAAATTTACTAAACCGTAGGGAATCACGGGCAGTAGCCGAATGGAGAACATGTAACCCATGCCGCCGTTGCAAATTTCTGCGTCAAGGGTTTGCCAATAGCCTGCCAGACGCTTTTCTACTAGCTCTCGACCGATGGTGCGGGTAAACCCAAAGGCTACAATGGCGGCCACTAGCGCTGCGATTGTGGTCCACAGTGAGCCTAACCATGGACCAAATAAAGCTCCCCCCGCTAAATTGAGTACCGTAGAGGGCAACACCAGCACCGTGGCTACGGTATAAATCACAATGTAAATGATGGGTCCCCAAATGCCTGCCCGGTCGAGGGTTGTCTGCAGCCAAGCAGAATCCATGCCTCCCAAAGATGCCATCGCCACTCCAGTTGCAATGATGCATACCAGGGCAATGATTAGAGCCAGGCGTTTTACAGTAGCCATTTGGGGAGTATCCTCATGCTCGTTTTGCCAGAGATGGATGCCAGAGATACATTAGTTAGAGATGCCACAGTGCGATTGCTAAAGTGCCAACCCGGTCTAATTGCAATTTAGCGGGTCATCACATTACCCATTATTTTGCGCTGTCTCCATAAAACTCTCTTACCAAATATAGGGGCCGCTGTTTAACTTCTTCATATACCCTTCCTAAATACTCGCCAATGATGCCAAGGCTGACGAGTTGAACACCACCCAAAAATAAAATCGCCACCATCAGCGACGCGTATCCAGGCACATCGATACCCAACAGCAAGGTACGGATAACTAAAAACGAAGCGTAAAAAAAGGCAACAACAGAAATTATCAGCCCTAGATAGCTCCAAACTTTTAAGGGTGTGGAGCTAAACGACACAATGCCATCAATGGCAAAATTCCAGAGCTTCCAGTAGTTCCATTTGGTGTGGCCACTATGGCGCGGATCGCGATCATAGGTAATGTAGGTTTGCTTATAGCCCACCCAAGCAAATAGCCCTTTCATAAAGCGGGTACGTTCCGGCAACCGTTTGAGGGCGTCCACCACACGTCTGTCCATCAGACGAAAATCTCCCGTATCCTGAGGAATGGGGACCTGACTCATCCGACTAATGATGCGATAAAAGCCATTGGCTGAAAATTTCTTAAACCAGGTTTCGCCGGGTCGAGTGCTGCGTTTGCCATAGACCACGTCATATCCTTCTCGCCATTTTTCCATCAGTGCCTGAATGTACTCAGGGGGGTCTTGCAGATCGGCGTCTATGGGCACAACGGCTCGCCCCCGGCTGTGGTCAATTCCGGCCGTGAGGGCAAGTTCTTTACCAAAATTACGAGCCAGCGCCACGACTTTAATGGCTGGATTACGCTGATGGTGACTGACCAGTCGTACAAGTGTATTGTCCTTGCTGCCGTCATCTACGCAGATAATCTCGTAAGTGACCCCCAGACTGCAGGCAACGGCTTCTAACCGTTCAAATAGAGGGTCGATGTTAGCCTCTTCACAATAGAGCGGCACAACAATGGAAAGCTCAGGCGGCGGGGCCTTGGGTGATAGATCTGGTGCATTGATTGGCACTACACCAGATGCACTCTGGATGGGGGACATAGAAAGGACACCAATGTCATAAGAGTCAGTATAGTTCTCGCTCTGGGCGTCCTATAACATTGAGAACGATCGTCTATCTGCAATGCTGCTGTTTGATCGCGGTCAGCCCATCATATAGAGCCTTAGTATCTGGCCAACCGACAAACCCAGCAAACTGGCAGCGCTCTTGGGCATCGGCCAAAAATATGTGATGGATACCCAGGGGATGACGCCATATACGCAGGGTTAACCCATTGTTTAGATGAGCCCAGATTTTGGCACGTTGAAAATCGCGTAGATGGGCATCGGTCATGCCGGGGATGCTCTGGAGCTGGGCAATAATGCTGTCTTCTAACGGGTCTGGAGTAGGTATGGAAATAGCCGGGAGCGTAGTCCAAAATTGCTGAATAGCAGCGATAACCTCTGGGTGGTCTTTGGTATTGTCGTGACGAATGCCCGTTAGCTGGGTGTAGTGGGCGTGACGAAACTGAGAGCATTGAATGGGAACGGTGCCGTCACTGCCACCATCGTAATCACTGACAATAATCTGTATCGGCATATGACACGCTAGATGTTCGGCTATCTGGCGACGGTCGGTGCCCAAATCTCTAGCGATACCGATACCCCATTGAAATGGATCAAAAATTCGACCTAAATCTGCTCCCCCAACCGGTGAGCTGACCAGGCTAACTGAATCAATCCGAGACCACCATTCAGGATGGCGCTGGAGTAGCTCTAGCCAAATTAGCCCCCCCATGGAGTGACCCACAATGCGCCAGGGATGATCGGGGTGACGCTGATACGTTGCGATCGCTATTTGCTCGACTCGCTCAATCAGAGGTTCAATCCGCCACCAGGTTTTAACCAGCCCTAAATTGGGAGCAATCACCTCTGTTTGTTCATCGGCTAAAGAACGCCCCAGACGACGGACGCGCCGATTTGTGTCGTGCCAGCCATGCTGCACAAAAAGAATATGGGAAGAAGACTTAGAAGCCGCCATCTTTGAGCAGGTAATAATTTTCAGTAAAACAAAACAATAGCGTCATCGACAGCTGATGAGCTAACCGATCCCGATGACCGACTTAGGGCTGGTAACGATTTTTGTTCCGCAATTAAGGCTGTGCTCAGACTGAACATCTATCCCTGCGGTATGCTAGTTGCGGAGCGTGTCTTTACACCGCCTCCCCATCTGATTTGTCAAAGACTCCAATGACGCTGTCGCTAAGTTTACTCAATGGTTTTGTTATGACGTTGGCCAGCTGTGCCACTTAATATCTGGCTAAGATAATCCCCCAATTGTCTCTGCCAAAAGCCAGCAGGTCTGGGAGTAACCATAACTTGCCCGTGAGCCACACTGCGATTGAGCAACGCACTACTAACTTTGAGGATGTCTACGCGTGTTACGAACTTTAATTGCCGACTTTAAAGTGGTTTTTGAGCGGGACCCAGCTGCTCGTAATGCACTGGAAGTACTGTTCTGCTATCCAGGTCTCCATGCTTTGTCGCTTTATCGGCCAGCTCACGCTCTTTGGAAACTGGGGTTACCCTTTTTACCCAGATTGATATCCCATGTGGCTCGACTGATTACGGGTATTGAAATTCACCCAGGAGCTACCATTGGTCGCGCTGTATTTATCGACCACGGCATGGGTGTCGTGATTGGTGAGACAGCCATTGTAGGAGACTATTCACTGATCTATCAGGGAGTGACCTTGGGCGGAACGGGTAAAGAGACCGGCAAACGCCACCCCACCTTAGGAACCCAGGTGGTTGTTGGAGCGGGTGCCAAAGTGTTGGGCAACATTCACATTGGTAACAATGCGCGAGTGGGTGCTGGTTCAGTTGTACTTAGAGATGTGCCGTCTGACTGCACTGTAGTGGGTGTACCTGGTCGTGTTGTTCATCGCTCCAGTCGCACCGGCCCCCTTGAACATGGTCAGCTACCAGATTCTGAGGCAGCTGTTATTCGCACGCTGGTTGATCGCATTGAAGTTCTAGAGCAGCAAATTGCTCAGCTGCAACAGCGACCACCAATCACCATGGCAGTTATTGCTAGCGATGCGACAACAGATGATGAGGGTGACTGTTGCCGCATTCAAGATCGGGCGATTGAAGAGTTTTTAGATGGTTGCCCACAGCGATAGCGATTAAGGATTAACTTCTTTTTTCAACCACACACCATCCAAAAGTTTATAGATATATCGATCTTGGGGACTGCCCTTTAGGGTTAGATAATCAACCTGATTAGGGGCTAGGAGCAGTACAGAGAAACTATCGGGGGGCTGTTCTTGAGAGTCAACAGTTGGCTCAAAAGCAGTCTCGTCTTTTCTTATTTGACCTGGATGAGGCCAGTAAAACTGTTGGCGAGCGTTAGCTGACATCCGTTGCCAGGCCGCCTGACGTGTGGCCTTGGCATCGTTGTTGTCTGGACCCAGCAGTGTTAGCTGGCCAGCGATACGAAATTGTTCGCGGGTGACTGTGAAATACCAGCAGGCTTCAGCCCAAGCGTTAACCTGTAAGTGTTGGACTTTCTCGCTGCGACTGTCGGTGACTACTTGCAAGGCATCATCAGTAAATCCCCGAAAAACTACGGTACGATTAGAGGGTTTACCATCTTTAGTTATCGTCGCTAACTGTAAATATCGGCTGTAGGCTCGGGCACGGTTTCGGTGAAGGGCTCGGGCTAAGGCAGATCGCCATGGGGCTAACGTCATGGTCAGTTTCTCGGCTTTGGGCAGTGATTTCCAGCAATTGACTGGTTTTGCCTTTCCATAGTAGACGGTAGAATGGTAATCATTAGGGTAATTATTAATACACGAACCCGCTCAGCGCGATACCGGATACACGTTCATAAAGTCGGTAAACTCAAATCAATGGCCAAAGCGCTTGGATTTCAACGAGCAACTAGACGAAGAATGTATCAGAAGAATGTATCAAAGGAGATGCCTGTAAGGCCATGACTGCCACTATGTTTCTCATACTAGGAATAGTTTTCCTGGTCGTTGGAGCTGATTTTTTAGTAAGAGGGGCTTCTAATTTAGCGGCGATGGTGCGCATCTCTCCATTGGTCATTGGTCTGACGGTAGTGGCTTTCGGTACAAGCGCGCCGGAGCTGGCTGTAAGCTTACACGCTGCCTTTAATGATCAATCACCGCTAGCTGTTGGCAACGTAGTCGGTAGCAACATCTGTAATGTGTTGTTGATCTTGGGGGCTTCGGCTTTAGTAGCGCCCTTGGTTGTAGCTCAGCAGCTGGTACGTCTGGATGTCCCTATCATGATTGGGGTGTCTGGTCTGGTTTTTCTGTTTGGTTTAGATGGCTATATTGGCACGTCCGACGGCGTTATTTTATTTATCGGTGGACTGGTGTACACCATATTTTTGCTTTTTCAAAGTCGTCGTGAAAAAAATCCTGAGGTTCAGGATGAATATGCCCAAGAGTATGGCCCCAAAAAGTTTTCCTGGCCCAAGGTGAGTATTGAGGTCCTAGCGTTTTTGGGGGGAATGGGATTTTTAGTGATTGGTTCACAGCTGTTGGTCAGGGGCGCTGTGACAATCGCTGAGGCATTAGAGGTTAACCCCTTAATCATTGGTTTAACTATCGTGGCCTTTGGAACGTCGCTGCCGGAGCTGGCGACATCGATTGTGGCGAGTTTTCGCGGTGAGCGAGATATTGCTGTTGGTAATGTAGTTGGTAGCAACATCTTTAACATTTTAGTGGTGTTGGGTGTGACCAGTGCCCTGGCACCAAACGGCATTGTTATCGAACAGTCTGTGCTTGCCTTTGATATTCCGGTGATGCTGGGTGTGGCGGTCATGTGTTTCCCAATTTGTTTTAATGACAACTTGGTCAGTCGTTGGGAAGGCTTGCTATTGCTGACGTACTACCTTGCATACACCCTATATCTGGTGATGAAATCGACTGAGCATGACAGTACGATGATGTTTGGCTCAGCTCTAAAGTATGTGATTGTACCGCTGACAATTTTGGGATTAACGGCAATAACGCTGCGATCGCGCTTTGGTTCTCCTCGATCAAAAGAGCTTTCGAGTACCCATGGCCCGCCTAATTAAGCTGACTCAGATAGCTGGCTAATGCTGGATCTAAACAATGAGCCAACGTGAGCGGATCGACCCCAAGCACGGTGCGTTGTTTATGGGCGTATTGCCCTGCTTGGGCATGCCACCAGACGGCCCCCAAAGCTGCCTTAGTAACAGCATCAGCGGGGTCTGGGCCGTTGTTTCGCTGAGCCATCAGCCCGCCCATTAGCCCGGTGAGCACATCGCCACTGCCGCCCCGAGCTAGGGCCGGGGTGCTGTGGGGGTTGAGCCATAGACGCTGGTTGTGGGCAATAGCGACCTTGGCTCCCTTGAGTACCACGGTAGCCTGGGTTAGCTGAGCCGCACTCAGGGCACCGTCATGACCGCTAGTGAACTTTGGAAACAGACGTTTAAATTCGCCTGGATGAGGGGTAATGACGGTAGCTCCCTGACGTTCTATCAGCTGACTGGCCGTTATGTTATTGAGTCCATCGGCATCCAACAGCAGCGGGACAGCACTGGCCATAATCTCTGGTAGCCAGCTGACCTGCGCCAACCCAGGACCACAGGCAATGGTGTCATATCGGTCCAGGTTGAGCGGTGGTAATGTTGCGATCGCACCTGCGGGGGTTTCATCAGCGCCCAGCACTAAGGCTCCCGGTAGCTGGGCAACTACCATAGTACGTATGCTGTCTGGCACCACCAGCGTCACCATGCCTACACCGCTAGCCATGGCTCCGTGGCCTGTGAGTAAAGCGGCTCCTACATATTGCCTAGCCCCGGCAATGACTAACAGCTGACCCACGGTGTATTTATGGGCCACCGGAGAACGCGCTAGAGGCAGCGTCTGTAGGGCCTTTTCTGCCGTTAGACGCTGCACTGCAGGCTGATCACCCAACACGGTTGCGATCGCACTCGGTGGAATATCAAAATCAATTAGCTCAGTCTGTCCCAAATAGGGCTGGGCCGCTTCCTGTAGACAAGCCCGTTTCCATAGCCCCAAACACAGTGTTGTTTCGGCTTTAAGAGCGGCCCCCAAAACAGCTCCGCTATCGGTATGAATTCCAGAGGGGAGATCGATACTGACAACAGCACTATTGCCTGTGTTGATAGCCTCCACTACTGTCGCGATTTCTCCAGTGAGGGGGCGGCTCAAGCCAAATCCAAACAGCCCGTCCAAAATACGCTGATTTAGTTTAGGTTCTAACTCATCCCATCTCTGATACCAGGGAATGCCCAGACTGCGACAATAGCGACCGTGACTCTGGGTTAACGGCTTATGCTGATCAAACGGGCTGTAGATGGTAATGTCATATCCCTTGAGATAAAGCTCACGGGCTACTACTAATGCATCGCCACCGTTGTGCCCCGGTCCCACCAGCACCAACACAGGGTGCATTGAGTTCCAACGATGTAGCCAATAGTGCACAATGCGCCCGGCTACCTTTTCCATCAAAGCTGCCACAGGAAAGCCTGCATCAAACAGCAAAGCTTCTATGGCCTGCATTTCGTTTGCCGTAACGCAAATCGATTGGAGAGTGAACTGTCTATTTATTCTCAAGCCTGTTAGGTGGGTCATATCAGCACATTAGTCGCTAATTGTTTTATTCTGTGGGGATTTACAGAATTTACACCTGTAGTTCTTTATGCCTGTTCCCAAAAGTTGTCACCTGAGTCGCCTGTTTCCAGTTTCAAAAGTAACCAGGAGTAATCACGGATTTGTGAATGGAGTGTTAGCCTAAGAATTGGCATTTCGACACGTTTAAGCATCTATGGGTAAAGTTGTTGTAGGTTTGTCTGGAGGCGTAGATAGATCGGTCGCTGCAGCCACACTGCATCAGCAGGGGCGGGATGTTATTGGCCTAACTCTATGGCTAATGAAGGGAAAGGGGCAGTGCTGTTCTGAAGGAATGGTGGATGCCGCCCAGCTGTGTGAGGAGCTAAACATTCCCTATCACGTGGTAGATACCCGTGATTTATTTGAAGAAAAGATCGTTAACTATCTGGTGGATGGGTACAGTCGAGGAGTGACCCCCTTGCCCTGCTCCCAGTGCAACCGCAGCGTCAAGTTTGGGCCCATGTTGGACTATGCCCGTAATGAACTGGGGGCAGACACCATTGCAACGGGCCACTATGCACGCATTACCCACAATCTAGAGACAGGACGATACGAGCTGCGTCGCGCCGTAGACCGCACAAAAGACCAGTCCTATTTTCTATATGATCTGACCCAAGAGCAGCTGGGGGCCACCCAGTTTCCTCTAGGTGAGAAAACCAAGGTGCAAACCCGTGAAATAGCCACCCAGCTAGGTTTGCACACGGCTGAGAAACCTGAGAGTCAAGATCTCTGTCTGATCGAACAGCACGGCTCAATGCAGGCGTTTCTAGACAAATACCTAGCATCTAAACCTGGCGAGATTGTCGATACCAAAGGTCAGGTCTTGGGTCAGCATACGGGCATTCATCATTACACGATTGGTCAGCGTAGAGGGTTGGGTATTGCCGCTCCAGCTCCCCTTTATGTCGTGGCTTTGGACGTTGCTCGCAATCAGGTGGTTGTGGGTGAGCGCGATAGTGTTCATCAGCCTTACTGCAGTGTGGATCGGGTGAATTGGGTGTCGATTCAGGCTCCCGATGAACCGATCTCAGTGGCAGTACAAATTCGTTATCGGTCGCCTGCGGTGGCTGCCACTGTGTTTCCGCTGACTGATGGCTCTGTCAAGCTTGTCTTTGCTGAGCCGCAGTTTAGTGTTTCACCTGGGCAAGCGGCTGTGTGGTACGACGATGACGAACGGGTGCTGGGTGGCGGTCTCATTCGACCGTTTGCTCAATCAGATGAACATTAATGCAGTTTCTATAGAAGAAAAGAGGACGTTTTGACTTTAATTAGTGATGGGATCGCTCCCCACGGCGGCATGCTGATTGATCGTTTAGCATCCGATGAGCAAAAAGCAGAATTTTTAAGCAAAGCGGATTTTTTACCCCAAGTCACATTAGATGACCGGGCTATGTCAGATCTTGTCATGATTGCCATTGGCGGGTTTAGCCCGCTGACTGGATTTATGGGCAAGGCTGATTATGAGCCTGTCGTTACTGATATGCGTTTGGCTAACGGTGTACCCTGGTCGGTGCCTGTGACTCTATCTGTCTCAGAAGAGGCGGCCGCTTCTCTAGAGGAGGGGACGCTGGTGCGTCTGAATGATAAGACAGGTCGCTATGTTGGTGTACTTGAACTCGCTGAGAAGTATACCTACGACAAACAAAAAGAAGCGGTTAACGTTTACCGCACTAATGAGGATAAGCATCCTGGAGTTAAGGTCATTTACGAACAGGGAGCCGTTAATCTAGCTGGTCCGGTCTGGCTGCTAGAGCGAGCTCCTCATCCTTTATTCCCCAAGTACCAAATTGACCCAGCTGCCTCCCGCGCTATGTTCCGTGAGCGTGGTTGGAAAACTGTGGTTGGTTTTCAGACCCGTAACCCTATCCACCGTGCCCACGAGTACATTCAAAAATGTGCTCTAGAAACTGTGGATGGACTGTTTTTACACCCGCTAGTCGGTGCCACCAAAAAAGATGACATCCCAGCGGATGTACGGATGCGTTGTTATGAAATCATGATGGATCGCTATTTTCCCCAAGATCGGGTAATTTTGGCGATTAATCCATCGGCTATGCGTTACGCTGGTCCTCGCGAGGCAATCTTTCACGCGCTAATCCGTAAAAATTATGGCTGCACCCACTTTATTGTGGGCCGCGATCATGCGGGTGTCGGCGACTACTATGGTACGTATGACGCTCAGCACATTTTTGACCAGTTTGAGCCTGATGAACTGGGAATTACACCGATGAAGTTTGAGCACGCCTTCTATTGCACCCGTACGAGTACTATGGCGACTAGCAAGACTAGCCCCAGTAAAAAAGAAGAGCGGATTCATCTATCGGGTACTAAAGTGCGAGAAATGTTGCGTCGTGGCGAGCTACCTCCACCGGAGTTTTCTCGTCCAGAAGTGGCTGCCGAGCTATCTCGGGCCATGCAAGCTCAAAGCTAACGCGAATGGAGTAGTCGGATAGTGAAGCGACGGGAGTTTCTGTCAGCAACAGGTGTCATTCTAGGCGCGTTTGGTTTAAGTCAGTCCCAACTTTTGGGCTGGCAACAGGCGCTGGCAGATACGTCTCGTCGCAAACTTGCTCTGTTAATCGGTATTAATCAGTATCCCAGTGGTGTCTTAGGTAAAGGACTAAAGCCGTTACAGGGCTGTGCGACCGATGTCGAGCTACAGCGACAGCTATTGGTGCATCGTTTTGGATTTGCCCCCGATGATATTACTACCCTGATTGATGGTCGGGCCACTCAGGCAGCCATTGTGACTGCTCTGTATCAGCTGACTCAGCAGTCGAGGGCCAATGACTTTGTTGTGGTGCACTATAGCGGCTACGGCGGTCAACTAATGCTAGAAGATAAGCTGATTCAAACCTGGGTACCTGTGGATGGTTATTTACCCACGGTGGCATCACCCATGGCAAGAGATGTGCCCGTATCTTGGGTTAAGCAAATTCTGGCTAAGTTAAAGACCAAACAGATATTTACAGTGATCGATGCTGGCTACAGTCAGCCTGATGTTTCGTTGACTGGCGGCTATCGTTCTCGTGCCCGTGGCGATATTCTGAGTGTTGAAGGTGTGCGGCTGCCAGCGGTAGAGGCAGACCTAGAGAAGCTGCAAACGATTTCAGAACCGGCATTTTTCCCAGGTGATTTACTGATGGCTGCCCGGAATGGCCAGTCGGCGATTGAGCGTCAGTGGGTTGATTTTGGCACTGGGTTGTTTACCCACAGTTTGACTCGTTATTTATGGACAACCCAACTACCGGCTAAGCTTTCAGCGACGATGCGTGGAGCCCAGGAGTCTATTTTGCCACTGGTTCCCAATCAGACTCCCTATTGGACAACCCAAACGGCGGATGCACATGTTGTCTATGGCGAAGCCGATTTACCCTGTGTAGATGCTGTAGTGACTTCTGTGGAAGGGCGCTCAGTAACCGTGTGGCTGGGGGGACTACCGGCGGATGTTGTGCAATACAGTGAGCAATTTCAGTTTACTCATCAGCAAGATAGTGATGAGCCATCGGTGCAGATGCGATCGCAATCAGGACTTGAAGGGCGGATCAAGCTGACAGACGACCAGTCATGGTCGGTCGGTCAGCCCCTGTACGAGGCGATGCGGGTATTGCCTAAAGACCTGACGCTAGTGGTTTCCCTCGATTCAGATTTAGAGAGAATTGAACGAGTGGACGCCACTAGCGCCCTGGCCGCGTTGACCTTTGTGGATTCAACCGATAATAGCCACCCGGCTGACTGTATGTTGGGTAAATCGCAGTCCGATGAAGCTACTGAGGCCGATACTAAGAGCGCGTCAGTGGTTAAACAGGGCTACGGATTGTTTACCCCCACCCGAAATTTGATTACGGGTACTCTGGCTAAGCAAGATGAGGCCGTCAAGATGGCGGTTTCAAGACTCTCCCCTAAGCTTGAAACCATGCTGGCCATGAAACTACTGCGCCTCAGCGAGAACCAAGCATCCTCCCGGCTGGCGGTGCGTCTCAATCTATTGCTGGCGGGTGGAGAAGCGGACAAACTAGTCCTACAGCAAGAGACTCGACAGGCAATGGGCAATGCGTCTAAAAGTCGTCTGGCTGAAGCCGTTAGTCGTCAAAACCGACCCGTAGAGTTTTCCACGGGATCTCAGGTCCGCTATCAGGCATTAAACTTTGGCTTGGAGCCTGTATATACAATGCTTCTGGGCTTTGATGCGCGTGACCGAATGCTGGCTTTTTTACCCCCCAGCGAGGGACAATCTTACTCTATCGATTTACTCAGAACTGCTTTAACCATTGCTCCGGGTACTTCAAGCTACTTGCCTACCCAAAACGCTTGGGTAGTGGACGACCCTGAAGGACGAGTGGAGGCTTATTTGGTGTGCAGCACCCGTCCTTTGGCAGGGTGCTGGCAAGAACTGCTATCGATTGCCAATACAGCCAGCAACCAACGCGTCACCCTGGGAGATAATGCTCTACCCCTGGTGCAGGCTCTGATGGATGATTTAAGCTTTAATGACGCCGATGAGGCCGATAGCTACGCGTTAAATACATCTCACTGGGCAACGGTTGGCTGCCATTACAGCATTGTTTAGGGAGCTAATCAGAATTCAAAACTTCTTTAGCTAGCGATCTCAGCTTCTGTAGACGCTACTTTTTGATGGTCTGAGTCTTGATTTGAAAAGCTAAAGGCACGAAAATGTTTGGCCTGTTCTTCGATCCGGCTGGCGATGCGATCGCACACTAGACTGCAGAGTTGAAAACTCAAATCATCTGCAACTCGATAAAAAGAAGATGTCCCCTCGGTCCGTCGAGTAAGCATACCGGCCTGCATCATCACCTTTAGATGCTTAGAGACATTGGCCTGACTGGTCTCGGTATCATCAACGAGTTCCTGAACACATTTTTCACCACTTTTTAGCAGGTTCAAAATTCTGAGTCGCATCGGTTCACTCAAAACGCTGAAATAATCGGCTACCTGCTGAATAACTTCAGCGGAGATAGGTTCCATTGCAGGACCTCCAAGACCCTAAGGAAATAGACACATCTGCCTTAATAAACCTGATGGGTATTGTAACAATATATTTATCAATGGCAATAGAGCGATTTAGTTTTTTACCAAAAAAATAAAAACAAGTGATCAGCGGAGTCTGTTAAAAGTTGAGCCTGTCAAGCCATCTGACGAGCGCTGATCCTCTCTGAGGCAGCCTTTAGAGCACTTAGTTGGCTGAAGATTAAGAGATGGAACAATATATAACGTCAGATTGCTAACTGTGAATTGTCTGGGAGATATATCTCTTAAAAGAGAGATGTTAGAGAGATGCTTAAAATTCTCAAAAATAAACCCTTACAAGAGATAGCGGTCTTAAAGAATCTCCTGTTAAGCACCGTTACTGATCTAGGCTCTGATTTTATCTAGAAGATGCTGGTATATGGCGTTTTTAACAGCTCGAGCCATCTGCTAAATCGACAACGGCTGACTAATAAGTTGCCGATATTCTCGTTTGGCTACTGAATAAACGTCTGGGAAATTGTAAAAGAAGTCTGGGGTTTTACCCTCAACTCAAAATGGTGGAGTTAGCATAAAGACACGCTTCACGACGTAGTTTCTCCCGGAGACTCCGTCAGAAGTGACGTGTTTTAATAAAACCCCTGCAGAAGCTCACCGTTATCTGCTGACTATTAATGAATTATTTTATGCTTAATTTATAAGGTTAAGTTTACGCTTAAACAATATTGACTCTAACAATATTGACGACTGCTCAAACATATTCACAGTGGCTAATGCTGGTTTATTCATTAAGGAATCGATCAGCTGTGGTGATGGGTGATATGTTGTCTAAGCTTGTGAGATGATAACTGTCCCTAATAGGTTCTCTTCTGAGAAACTACGGTTTAGTCGACAATATTTGTTGTTATCTATGGCCAAGCGCCCTTCATGATAAGGAGGTTCTCCGTAGGCTTAGAGGATTTTAAGAGACCGTCAAGATATCTCAGTGACAACAGTTCAGATCAGTTGCATGGCCACGTTCTGTTCTGCAAATTGTGTAGCTATCGAATTACTCCTTTGTTTGTTGCCCCAAGAGACGTCTATTAGCTATGTCCAGCTTCGCCTCAGCTTTAGAATATCAAACTGTACCGCATCATATTTTTGAGCAGCTGCGAAGGAGCTTCTCTTACTTCTTATCAGAGGGGTTTTCTTACCTGTCTGAAGGCGATCTTAGTACTAGTCGACTGCTGCAAGATGCGGGTATTGAGAAATTTACATTGGCTTCAACCACCCAGGCCAGCTTCTTATTGTTAGCGAAACCTGATGACGTTTGTAGCTATTGGGTGTCTCTTTGTGCTGAACCGACAACAATTGAGCATTTCTTAAATCAATCCTGGCTAGTGGATAGTTTGAATCGCGACGGGCAAACTAAAATTTCTCACCTCCATCAGCAGGTTAAACAAGCTGTGGCTATTCCCTCTCCACAGGCCGCTCAGTATCTTGTCAAGCTAGTGCATCAGCTGACACTGGATGTCAGCGGCTTACAGCTGGATGTTCCAGAAGCACCCCTATCGTCAGCAACTATTTTGCAACATGTCATTACCCGTTTAGACCAATCAGAACCGCTCTCCTCGTTGATCCAGTCGACACTTGATGAGGTGTGTGAATGGCTACGCTTAGATCGATTGTTTTTCTATCAGGTTGTTAAGCCCCCCCCCCTCTCTGGTGCCCAGGACCCACAGTCACTGTCAGATGAACTAGAGGAGGAGGCGCCCTACATTACCTACGAAGCTCGGAGTAGTTCATCCATTGAGTCCGTGCTGCATCGGTCTGATGCAGACTGTTTGTCCCATGGGGTCTGGTGCGATCGCTACGCCCAACGGACTCCGAACGAACCCTACTATGCGATTGAGAATATAGCCCTACACTATCAGCAAACTCCCTGTCTGCTTAACCAGCTTCAGCAGGTTAATGTGGGGTCTCAGCTGGTGGTCCCCATCTGGTTGAACGACAGCCTTTGGGGATTGCTTATCGGCCATCACTGTATTGATGGTGACGGTACGGAGAATGGTCAGCGTCTGCGGCAATGGCATCCCTGGGAAGGAAATTTTCTTGTCCGCATTGCGGAGCATCTAACGTTAGCGATCCGTCAGACCGACCTTGAGCAGCAGCTCCAATATCAAAAGCTGATGCTTAAGGCTCAGGTGGAAGAACGCACGCAAAATCTAGAAGATGCGCTGATGGCAGCTGAGGCAGCCAATAAGACTAAGAGTGAGTTTTTGGCCACCATGAGCCATGAGCTGCGGACGCCATTAACCTACATTATTGGTATGTCAGCAACGCTCCTACGCTGGTCGTTTGGGGATTTAAGCCCCCGTCAGCGTGACTATCTCAATACGATTCACAGCAGTGGTGAACAACTGTTAGACATTATCAATGACATTCTAGAGGTGGCCAAAATTGAGGCGGGGCGCACTGTTTTAGAAGTCAACAATTTTTCACTATCAAATTTGGCCCGCACTAGTCTAGAGAGTTTTCGCAAAGATGCTCAGGCCAAGGGTGTGGATTTACGTATCAATCTACGCCTGTCGGAGGCTGAAGATAGCTTTCGAGCTGATCCACGACGAATACGGCAAATCTTGGCGAACTTGCTGAACAACGCCGTTAAGTTTACTGACCCAAACGGTCGCATTAGTCTGCGGGTTTGGCGAGATCCACACATTGTCATGTTTCAAGTTGAGGATACTGGCATTGGTATCCCAGAGGCTCAACAGGCTGTGTTGTTTGAGACCTTTAGACAGCTAGAAACTGCTCGTCAGCGGCAGTACCCTGGTGCCGGGCTAGGGTTGGCCCTGACAAAACAGCTGGTGGAACTCCACAACGGTTCGATTCAGGTAGTCTCTACACCGGGTAAAGGGTCGATGTTTACGGTTCGTATTCCCTTTCAGCATCCAGATGGTTTAGCCAACGCTTTTCAAAGTGTAGAACCGGTGACTGGTCGTATCATTCTGCTAGAAGATGATGAAGGCAGCGCCAGCTTGATTTGTGATTTGCTAACGGCCGCTAACTATCAGGTAATCTGGTTGATTGAGGGCTCACGTATTGTCCACCAGGTGGAGATATTGCAGCCAGTTGCGATTATTCTCAACTACCATTTGGTGAGTGGTAACAGTCAGTATATTGTGGAAGACCTCAAACGCTATGTGACCACATCGGGTATTAAAGTCATTTCTCTGATGGATGCCGAGGATATGGAAACGGGGCAGAGTCCATCGATGGATAGCTTTGATGACTGTCTGATGAAACCGATTGACCCGCCAACGTTGCTGAGTAAAATTCAATCTTTACCCATGGGTAGGACAGCGAGCTAAGCCTTTCGGGGGATAGGCCAGCTACACTAGCTATAATGTTGGCTCTGCTGTGCAAAAAACTGTCTTTCAGCTTTTTGTACAGCAGGGAGATATCTGTTTCTGTCGTTGCTGATTGAGAGGATGAACCGATCTAAAAACACTGCGCTGCCTCAACAACTTGTAGATAAATTTATGGCTCGACTCGGCAACGCCCCTTTGGATGCTTGCTACACAAAGCTTTTTAGGGACTGCTAAGGCCAATGCTAGGCAAGGTTCTTAAGGAACGCTATCAGTTGGTCCGGGCGCTAGGGTCGGGAGGCTTTGGTCAAACCTATGTGGCTAGAGATCTGTTTCAGGCCCAAACACCCGAGTGTGTGGTTAAACAGCTAAAACCTGCCAGTAGTGATGCGACATTTCTAAAAGTTGCGCGCCGACTCTTTGAGACAGAGGTCTCTACTCTCCAGCGTCTGGGGACCCATAGCTGTATTCCAAAACTGCTCGATTCATTTGAAGATCAGCAAGAGTTTTATCTCGTTCAAGAGCTAATTGATGGGGAATCTTTGGGGGATGAAATTCGGCGGGAGGGGCGGCTAAGCGAAGCTCAGGTGCTGACCCTATTGCAAGAAACCCTGAGCATTCTAAAGTTTGTTCATGATAATCGAGTTATCCACCGCGATCTAAAGCCTGATAATTTAATTCGACGTAAGCGTGATAACAAACTGTGTCTGATTGACTTTGGGGCCGTTAAGGAAATTCGTACCCAATTAGTCAATAGCGAGCTAACTAGCCTAACAGTCGGTGTGGGTACCCAGGGGTACACTCCTAGTGAACAGTTAGCTGGTAAGCCGCGTCTTAGCAGTGATATTTTTGCCCTGGGGATGACGGCGATCCATAGCTTAACGGGGCGGTCGCCGACAGCGCTGCCTGAGGATATGTCTTCATTGGAGCTGCGTTGGGAAGAGTACGCCAATGTCAGCCCAGAGCTTAAGTATTTGCTCAAAAAGATGGTGCGTCATTACTTTTACCAGCGCTATCAGTCGGTTAGCGAGGTGCTATATGACTTGGAGCATCTAGATGAGTTAGCGGAAAAGGCCGATCAGCTGACCATGGCTGAGACGTTTTTGCCCCAGGCTACGGTGTTGCAACCCACTCGTATAGAGAGTATTCGTGCGGTTGCGATCGCAGCTGCCCTAACCAGCGCCTTTATTCTGGGCATTCGTCAGCTCGGTGCATTGGTGCCGCTTGAGCTGGGTGTTTACGATAGGCTAGTGGCCTATCAGCGCGATCTCGGCCCAGATCCCCGGATTTTGCTAGTCGGTATTAATGAGCAAGATCTCAACAACCAACAAAGCGACAGCCCGTCTGATCAATCTATTGCCGATGCCATCGAGATTATTCAACGCCACAATCCCGCCACGATTGGGCTAGACCTGCATCGTAATGTTCCGGTCGGTGAAGGACGCGCTGCGTTGGCTCGTAGTTTGGCCGCCGACAATCTTATTGGCATTACCAAACTTGGAGACTTTCAAGGAGAACGTATCCCACCTCCACCAGAACTAAATCCTGAGCAGGTGGGGTTTAACGACTTTCCATTAGATCGAGACGGCAAGATTCGTCGTAATCTGCTGTTTGCCAGTGACAGCACCGATCCAGATGCCGAAGTGCACATATCATTTGGTCTGATGGTGGCGCTGCACTATCTATATGAACAATATGGTTTGCAAGCCGCCGATAGCGATGTAGATAGTGAATTTATGGCGATCGGAGATGTTGGTTTGACAGAGATGGGACCTAATTTTGGCGGGTATCAAGCCGCCGATTCACAGGGCTACCAAGTTCCGATCACCTATCGTTCCCCTATGCAGGTGGCTGAGCAAGTCTCTCTCACAGACATTTTGACCAATGCGGTTGCCCCTGAGCTGATTACCGACCAGGTAGTGCTGATCGGGACAACGGCTTACACCAGTACTGACAAGTTTTTTACCCCCTACACCCTGCGTAGTGACATCGGCAGCGACAAATATCAAATGTCAGGGGTGGAAGTGCATTTGCACATGGTCAGTCAGTTTTTAGGAGCTGTTTTAGATGACTATCCTCTACCGTGGGCCTGGCCTGAGGCCGCAGAAGTGAGCTGGATTATTCTATGGGCCACTGGCGGTAGTCTTATTACCTGGCAGCTGCGACGCTGGCGATATCTATCGTTAACCTACGGCATTGGGATAGTTGTGATCTCAAGCACCTCCGTTCTATTATTCTTTACCAATGCTTGGGTGCCGATGGTTGCCCCGTTAGCCGCTTTTACCTTAGCCAGCGGCAGTTTAATGCTGTATCGCCGCTACCAGCAACGCCGCCTCGACTTAACGCAGATTAGGCCTAATCTACGTTAGGCCTAATCTGCGTTAGGATCACTAAACAGCTGTAACTGACTTTCTGAGTAAGACAATGGTGGAGAAAATACAAAAAACAGACGCAGAATGGCAAGCACAGCTTACCCCTGAGCAATATGAAGTAACCCGCAAGCATGGCACTGAGAGAGCCTTTAGCGGTAAATATCATGACAATAAGGCCGCTGGTATTTACGACTGTATCTGTTGCGGATCTGAACTTTTTTCCTCTGAAACTAAGTTTGACTCTGGTACAGGGTGGCCCAGTTTTTGGGCTCCTAGCCAGGCTGAGAATGTGGCGACTAAGCGAGATTTTAGCCTCTTTATGCTTCGCACTGAGGTCCTCTGTGCCGTTTGCGATGCCCACTTGGGTCATGTCTTTTCCGATGGTCCCCAGCCCACTGGGCAACGCTACTGTATGAATTCAGCAGCGCTTGATTTTGTGCCTAAAGAAGAGATCTAGCTTTCCGCAATGGAATTAGCCGTTGAGCGTCGCGGTCAGGGCATGCCTGTGCTCTGTTTGCATGGCCATCCTGGAACGGGACACTGTATGTCAGTGTTTACTAAATATTTGTCTCCCTATTTTCAGACCATTGCGCCTGACTTGCGTGGCTATGGGCGTAGTTGCACCAGCCAACCCTTTGATATGGAGCACCACCTTGAAGACTTATCGGTGTTGTTAAACCGTTTAGATCAGCCCTGTTTACTGCTGGGCTGGTCTTTGGGGGGCATTTTAGCGATGGAACTCGCCCTTGAACAGTCAGAAAAGATAGCTGGGTTAATTTTAGTGAGCACGGCGGCTAGACCTGTGGGGACTCACCCACCGATCACCTGGCAAGATAATCTACTGACCGGTATCGCTGGTGTACTCAACTGGTTAGTGCCCGGCTGGTCATGGAATATTTCTACATTTGGCCAGCGCTCGCTGTTCCGCTATTTGGTCTCCCAACACAGTCGGGAGGCTTACAGGTATATCGCGCGAGAAGGAACGCCAGCGTTTCTGCAAACATCGGCCCTGGCAAATCAGGCTCTAAATAAAGCTCTACGGCAGGGATATAACCGATTAGAAGAATTGCATCGTATTCATCAGCCCTGTCTGATGTTAGCTGCCGCTAATGATGTACACATTACCCCCAACGCCAGTCAGGAAACAGCCATTGCCCTGCCCAATTGTGAGTGGCAGCTCTATGAAAATGTCGCCCATCTGATGCCGTGGGAGATTGGGGATCAGCTATGTGGGGATATTAAACACTGGCTGCATAATCACAAATTTTTGCAGCCATAAAACTGGCTGGCAAGATTGCCGGAGTATTAGAACTGATTTTTTCTAACAACAATAGGTGTTTGATGCAGCCATCAAACACCTATTGTCGAAATTTATTGAGTAAGCTTTCCAGCAGACGTGTCGTTGCCTTAATCCGTTAGTTGTTGTAGACAACGGGTTTAGCAGCACTGGGTTCGGTATATTCCACAGTTAGATGCGCTGGTTCTGAACAGCATTTAATGGAGACATCAATTTGCTGAGCACCTTCTTGTTCTAAGTCTTCAATGTAGCCATCCTTATGCTGAATGGCTTCGCTTTCTGTATCAAACGGGCCAAAGTAATAAAGACAGCGGGGTTGAGTAGTAGAAATTTCGACCCACCAAGGTTTTGAAAATGAGCTGAAAAGATTACTCAAAAAGCTTTTCATAAAATGCGTACCTGTTTGTTGTTAAAAAATTCAGCTTACGAGCAGCCTAAAATTGGGCCTATAACATTTATACAGCGTGATTTTGATCCCCGCCAAGGTTAATGGTTGGTAATTTTTCTAACCATCGCTGCCGATAAATTTCATACATCACCATGCCTGTCGCCACGGAGGCATTGAGGCTGGGTATCTTACCGGCTAAGGGAATGGATACTAAAACATCACAAAGATTTTGAATTGAAAGACTGAGCCCAGGACCCTCTGCGCCAATGGCTAATACGGTAGGGCGGTCAAACTGGGTGGTATGAACGGGTTGGCCTGCTTTTGCTGCAGTTCCATATACCCAAAATCCATCTTCTTTAAGTTGTTCTAAGGCTCGGCTTAGATTAACAACCCGCGCTACCGGCAGTGTTTCTAAGGCACCAGCCGCGACCTTTGCGACTGTTGGTGTAATACCGACCGCTCGTCGCTGAGGAATCACCACACCTTGAGCGCCTAGGGCTTCAGCTGTCCGAATGATGGCTCCTAAATTGTGGGGATCGGTAATACTATCGGCCGCAACGATCACCGGTAGACGACAGCTTGCTTTGGCCTTAACGATTAAGTCGGCCAGCTCAATATAGCTGTGGGATGCAATTTGAGCCACAATCCCCTGATGATTGGCTCCCTGAGTGAGATGATTTAGACGTTGGGTATCGACTTCGTCAATGACGGCACCATTGGCTTTGGCATCTAAAATTAAAGGCCGAAATCGACCGTCAAACACAAGCCGAGAATTTACCCACAGACGATTGATGGGACGTTTGTTTGCGATCGCAGCTTCCACCGAATGCCGACCATAGACTAGATCAGGGCGTTCCTCCTGTAGCGTCTCTAAAGAGGTCTGGGGTTTAGCCGGACGGCCCATATCTTTGGGACGTCGCTTCTTAAATGGTGGTTTTCTAGACGTCTGCTTAAAGGCAGGTTTGGCAGGCCCTTTACGCTGGAGACGAGGTTTGCCCTTTGAGGGACGGGGCTGACGGTCAGACGGTTTAGCCATGGATTAGGAATAAAAGCGGAGTCACATCATACCGCTTAGCTGTTACGCACCATTTGCTAAGCCAGTAAACAAACCTATCAACGTTTTAAGGGATCAGTATTATATTAAGATTCAAAAATTAATGCTGGGGAGACGTTACCTGTCTGTACGTCCAGTAGTGAAGCCTAACTAATTTTGTTTCCCAACTAAGACTCGTAGGTAGCGATTGATTCTGTCTATTGAGCTGTCGAAGCGATCACCAGCTTACCCAACAGCTCAAACAGACGAGTCTGATTAGTAATGTAAAGATAACCAACCAGAGTTTCAAACGCCGTGGCCTGTCGATAGATCTTAGAAGATAGACGCCTTGGGGGTTTAGACGTAGCGTTTCGTCCCCGTCGCGCAATATCTGCTTCAGCATCATTTAGATGAGGCATCAGCTGACCCAAGTAATCAGCCTGTTGCTCGGCTTTCACCTGATTGACAACCTGTTGGTGAAACGCCTGTATGCGCTGAGGGGGCCATAAAAATTGCATTCGAACATACAGTTCAAAAACAGCGTCACCAATATAGGCCAGCGCTACAGGTGAAATAGACTGCACATGAGGCTGAAAATTGCCCACCAAAGAAGCCTCAGGTAGCCATTTGAGACCCGACAATTGGCCATCGGTCACATCATGACTATCCATCACCATCTCCTGTGCTTAAACCTACTAACGAATAAGCACTCCGTTGGCTCATGATACTCCAAGCCCAGCCTATGTTTGAAGTCAAGAGTCCTTTAAGTTCTCAAGAGCCATATCTACATTAGGCTGCAGTGAAAGAAACTGTTCTAGACGGACCAGCTTGACCGTCTGGGTAACGCGGGCATTCGTTACCACTTGGACACTTCCACTTTCGGTTTTGGCTTTTTTCACCAGCTGTACCAATGCACCCAAACCAGAGCTATCAACAAAGTCAATAGCTGACAGGTCGAGAATAATGTGGGTGGGTCCTTCTTCGATATAGCGATTCAAAACCTTGCGAAATGTTGGCTCTGAAAATGCATCTAGTAGACCAGTGAGGCGAAATATTTGACATTTCCCCCTAACATCACGGGTGCCTCTTAGACTTACGGTTAGGGTCAGCGACTCAGCGATAATAACCTCCTAGTGGCAATAGATACGGCAAAATCAGACGTTTAATTTTAGGTCAGGATACTTCTGACCGCAAGGAAATTAAGTGAAACGTAAATGCTTCATACCAGGTTAATTTAGGACTCATCTTCGGACTAATCTGAAGCTTTTCTGACACTTAATGGAAAATATAGATTACCCTACACCATCTGCACGATGATCATGCATGAGGGTGACGAATTTTTTAAATAAGTAATCTGCATCGTGGGGGCCGGGGCTTGCTTCGGGATGGTATTGGACTGAAAACACTGGCAGGGTCTTATGCTGTAGCCCGGCCACGGTGCGGTCATTGAGGTTGAAGTGGGTAATTTCAACATCGGCAGTTGGAATGGTGTCAGCATCAATCGCAAAGCCATGATTTTGGCTGGTGATTTCCACCTGTTTGGTCAGACCACAGGGCTGATTGAGACCGCGATGGCCAAATTTGAGTTTGAATGTTTTGGCCCCAAAGGACAGGCCTAAAATCTGATGCCCCATACAGATGCCAAAGGTGGGAATCTGGCTGTCTAACAAGGCTTTGACCAGATCGGGAGCTGACTGTACAGCAGCTGGGTCACCGGGACCGTTGGACAGAAAAATGCCGTCGGGGTTGTATTTGAGGATGTCCTCAGGGGCGGTATCAATGGGGACTACGATCACCCGACAGCCATAGCTCGCCAGGCGTCGCAGAATATTTCGCTTAATTCCAAAATCAATGGCAACGACCGTCAGTGAGTCTGCTGTTTGCTGAGGTTTTGGTGCAAACTCCCAGGTTGTGTCTGTTGCTTCTGTCCATTCGTACACTGTCGGGGTGCTGACCTCTTTAACGAGGTTAAGACCTTCCATACTGGGAAGCAGCTTTAGCTGCTGGCGCAGCCGATCAGCGTCAAGGATTTCGCTAGAGATCGCCCCGTTCATCGCTCCCACGGTTCGTAGCTTGCGGGTTAAGGCACGAGTATCAATGCCGTAGATACCTGGAATGTTGTGCTGCTTAAGGTACTCGGGTAGGGATGTCGTAGAGCGCCAGTTGCTGGGATGCTCACAAATATTTTTTGCGATCGCACCATTAACCTGAGGTGCAACCGATTCTTCATCCTCATCATTAATGCCGGTATTACCCAGCTCAGGGTAGGTAAATGTGACATTCTGACCACGGTAGCTGGGGTCAGTGAGGACTTCTTGATACCCCGTCATGCCGGTATTAAAAACAATTTCGCCCACGACTGTACCGATTGCTCCAAAGGCCCAACCGCGAAAAACTGACCCATCGGCCAGTACGAGTAGGGCGGGGTGAGAGTCAGTGGAAAAAATAGACATGGGTTACAACAAAGGGAATAAACGCGCCCCATTCCTAACCAAGACACAACGGGCACATGATGGGGACCGGTACTATCCTAGAGGGCATGGGTAACTTTTGGACAATGCTTGAGAAAAAGCGAATTAGAGTTATCCCAATTTTTTGTCTTGGAACCCTGATCGCTTGTCAGGTTGAACCAGATGAAATGACACAGGTTTCGCCCCCATCTGTCCCCACTCAAATTGTTGCTCCAGCTGATGCCGGCCGTTTCACCAGCGCCAATAGCCGGGCGTATCAAGAAGCCATCAATCTGGCCTCTAGCGCATTTACCCTAGGGCAGCAGGCGACAGCGCCCGATGACTGGGACTTAATTGTCAGTCGCTGGGAGCAGGCAATTCAAACGTTAAAAGAAGTACCAACGGGCGATCAAAACTACGGAACCGCCCAGACCAAAATTAAAGACTATGAACGTAATTTGGCCCAGGCCAAGCAGCGATTAGTCACCCTGCAGCAGCCGCCAGCCGAGATCGTACGGCCTTCTAAACCGGCGTTGACTCCACAGGCCCCTGTGGCTGCGGCTGTATCCAATCGCGTCCCCATTATTGAGCGTCGCGGGGGCACCCCAGTTATTGAAGTGATGGTGAACGGCAGACGCTATCCCATGATTTTAGATACCGGAGCCAGCCATACCCACATCACTCGGGCTATGGCCGATGAGCTAGGGGTTGAGGTAATTGGTCAGGCATCTGTGGCGACCGCAAGCAGCAGCCGTGCTGTTGTGGATGTGGCGTATGTGAACTCCATTCAAGTGGGTAATATTACTCGTAGTAACTTGCCAGTTAGCATTGGTGATGCAGTTCCCATTGGTCTATTGGGTAACGATGTCTACAAAAATTTTGACGTCACTTTGCAAGCAAATTCTATAGAGTTTTTACCTCGCTAATGGTTTAGGCGTATGTTGAAAGGGGTGGTCGCCCAGTTTCTAGAGTGATATCAAACGCCCGGATAGCCAACCGCTAAGATAACCTGAGAGTGAGTTGTTTTATTAAACAACTATCAAACCTTTGAAAATCTCTAGACCATCAGCCTCTAGGCTATCAGCAACAAAGTTTCTGAACCCTTTGTCGTTACTGTTTTTCAACAGTCATTGTTTGTTAACGCGCTGTCATGTCTGAGCTTCGCATCGTTTCGTTAATTCCCAGCGCTACAGAAATTGTGACCCAGCTTGGATTTGGTGAGTCTTTAGTGGGTCGTTCCCATTCCTGTGATTTTCCAGCAGCGGTTAAGGCTTTACCCGCATGTACCGCTCCTAGCTTTGATCCCAACGGTAAAAGCAAAGAAATTCATGACCGGGTGAGTGAGCTTCTCCATCGTGGCCTCAGTGTTTATGATGTTGATGACTATATGCTACAAAAGCTGCGGCCCACCCACATTTTGACCCAGGACCAGTGCGAGGTCTGTGCCGCTAGTTTGGTCGATGTTCAAAAGGCAGTGGCACAAATCATTGAGCCGCAGCCTGAGGTGATTTCCCTCAAGCCGCAGGTGCTCGCGGATCTGTGGGATGATTTGCGTCGAGTTGCGATTTCCCTAGATCCAACCAATGGCAATGCGATCGCAGATCTAACCATTGCCCAGCTACAGGGGCGGCTGCAGGACTGTCTTAAAAAAGTACCGGCTAAACTACCCCAGCCTACGGTGGCCTGTATTGAGTGGACGGACCCGCTAATGGGAGCCGGTAACTGGGTACCCGAGCTAGTTTCCATGGCTGGTGGTCATCCTCTGTTTGGCCATGTGGGTCGTCACTCCCCATGGATCGCTTGGGAAGACCTGACAGCGGCCGATCCAGATTTAATCATTGTGATGCCCTGTGGCTACGATTTGCCTGAGGGCCGTCAGGCCATAAAGTCACTTGATCAGATGCCCCCGTGGCAAAGTCTAAAAGCGGTTAAGGATGGTCGAATTTTTGTCGTCGACGGCGATCAATATTTCAACCGACCTGGTCCACGTCTTGTGGACGCGTTAGAGATTTTGGCAGAGATTTTGCACCCGGATGAATGCTCCTTTGGCTACGCGATGAAAGCGTGGAAAATCTACTAAGGGATATTGATGAGACGTTGCATACAACGTCTGTACGTCCAAGATTAGGGTGAGACCTTTGATGTAGTAACTAGCTCAAAACTAATTACTAAAGTGCTGAAACCCTTGCCCCTGGTCTAGCTGAATATCCGGTCCATTGGTCATATCATCAACGAGTCGAATTTTAGCCTCTGATGTGGTGTGACCAATAATTTGGCTGCTGGGTAGCTCACTGATAACCCCTTCGGCAATGTCCGGTGGCAGACTTAAGACCAATTCAAAGTCTTCACCGCCGTAAAGGGTCCACTGTTCAGCCGTGGACTGCCCCACCGTTTCAACCAGACCGGGGGGAGTTGGTAGCTGCGATCGCAAAAGCCTAGCCCCAATCTGACTCTGACGACAGATTTGAATCACAGCGTCGGCAAGACCATCACTGGTATCCATGCCAGCAATACAGTCAAAATTCTGTAGCTTGTGCAAGAGTGCGATCGCATCAAACCTGGGTATGGGATACTGGTGCGCCTTGATCCAGGTTTGAGCGAATGAATCTGGTGCATCAAGTTCTTCTAACAGTACGGCTAGCCCGGCGCGGGAGGCTCCGTGGACTCCGGTCGCCACTAGCATTTGATTG
Source organism: Leptolyngbyaceae cyanobacterium (assembly GCA_050043105.1). Lineage (GTDB taxonomy): Bacteria > Cyanobacteriota > Cyanobacteriia > Phormidesmidales > Phormidesmidaceae > Leptothoe. The sequence goes on from JBHJIV010000058.1 coordinate 28,445, forward strand.
GCCTGGGCTCGATTGCGATAAAGGGCCTGAGGCACACAGCCCAGGGCTGTGATGGCCAAACTGCGGTGACTCCCGCGACAGAGATCGCCACCGATAATGGCTCCGCCATACTGACGCAAACAATCAGTAAACCCCTGGTATAGCGCTTCAACCCACACCCAGAGAGTGTCTGGCGGCAGGGTTAACCCAATCGTAAGACCCATGGGTGTGGCTCCCATGGCCGCCAAGTCAGAAAGATTAACGGCCGCCGCACGCCAGCCGAGAGCCTTGGGAGGAAGGGTGCGATCGCTAAAGTGCACCCCGTCTACTAATACATCGGTGGTCACCACAAGCCGCGCGCCAGCTGGTAGCGACCTGACTGCACCATCGTCACCCACATCATCTGCGCAGAACCGACGTAGCCGCTTAAGTATTTCGTGTTCGCCCAGTTCTGCAACAGTGGGTTCGGGCTCACGCCTTGGGTGCAACAAAACTATCTAACCCATCAATGACTTTTGCCGAGATGATTTTGCCACCCTGACGACCCATTAGATCAAGGGCGTCTTTACCATCAATGGTGTAGCCAAAGACCGCATAGCGACCGTCTAGCAGATTTAACCCAGCGGGTGTCAGTTCAGGCTCGAACAAAAAGAAAAAGAACTGGGACGATCCTCCGTCAGGCTCAGATTCAGGACGGGCCATACCCAATGCGCCAAATGAGTTAAACGGCAGCACAGGCTTTTCTAGAAAACGACCCAATTCCTCTAGGGTGGCTCCATAGGTGGGCGTTTCATCCCCTTCTACTAAAATCTCTAGTGGAATGGCACGGTACTCTTTGGTCTTTGGATCGATAAACCCAGCTTCAGGGCCTTCTGGATCACCCGTTTGCAGTACGTAGTTTTCCTCAGCCCGGTCAAAGGTCATGCCGTCGTAAAATCCACGCCCCACCAAGTCAACAAAATTCCCTGCGGTGACGGGTGCACTATAGCCATCTACCACTACCGTAACCGGGCCTTCATTTGTCTTAAACTCAATGGTGGCGCGACCCTTGAGCTGAGGTAGGCTGTCATAGTCTGCAGGCACCTCATAGGGAAACCCTTTGACCATCAGATATTCCAAGTCACCAATGGTACCCAGTACCGATTTGCGAGTACTCCAAAGGGTTTCTAGGTCCTTATCTTGGGCCGCTGTTTGCAATGTTTCTAATTGGGCACTAATATCCTCAAACAACGGAGCCGCTTGAGCCCGACGCTCTTCAGGAATTGTGCTCTCAATGGCTGAATGCTTACGATTGAGTAGCTTTGTCGATCGACTAATTTCTCGTTTTGCTCGTCCCCACTGCTTTGTCCGCAACGAGTAGTTAAGACCTTCCAGGGTATCTTGAACTTTACGAATGTCAGGACTGTCAATGGGTAGGGAATAGCGTAACAGTGCGTTGGGGTCAGTAATCGCATCGCCTGGCGGCAAATAGGCTACTGGTAGAGCCACTGAGGCGATCGGGGCAGCTTGAGCCGACGGCGCCCACCCCATACTGAGAAAAAAACTAAAACCAACACCCAAAAGACCCACAAGAGCGGCCTGAAAGCTGTACTGAAAACGAGCCATAGCTGGAAAATAACGACAACCGCGTGACAAACCACCTCGATCTTGCCACAGTGTGGGTCGTCTCAGATAGTTCCCCGATGCGGTTTTAGCTATCTTGTATCACTGACTGCATTAGTCGACCGCGGATGTCGACCATATATGTTGACAATCGTACGGGTAAATGACCGCTGGGCTGTACAATAAGTGCCGACTGCCGACTATCAAACTCTACTGTCTGCTAGCACCATGATCTCTAGTAATGATTTTCGCACCGGCACTAGCATTGAACTTGATCGCTCCGTGTGGCGAGTTGTTGAGTTTCTTCACGTAAAACCTGGAAAAGGGGCAGCATTTGTACGCACTAAGCTAAAAAATGTGCAGTCTGGTAGCGTTGTTGAACGTACATTTCGCGCTGGGGAGACAGTCCCTCAGGCGATTTTAGAAAAAAGCGTTATGCAGCACACCTATCGTGATGGTGAGCAGTACGTATTTATGGATATGGAGACCTATGACGAAGCTCAGCTCTCAGCAGAGCAGATTGGGGCTCAGGTGAAGTATCTAAAAGAAGAAATGGAGGTTACCGTTCTCCGCTGGAACGGTCAGGTTCTAGAAGTTGACTTACCAAACTCAGTGGCTTTGGAGGTAACCGAAACCGATCCGGGTGTGAAAGGGGATACGGCAACCGGTGGGACTAAGCCTGCTACGGTTGAAACCGGTGCTCAGGTGATGGTGCCTTTGTTTATTTCGATTGGTGAAAGGATTAAGATTGATACCCGCAATGATTCCTATCTCGGTCGAGACTAGGGAATGTTTGCTCTGGTGATACACCTGTGGGACACCTGTCTGTAATATCTTCATGACTGGCGTGGGGTTCATCGATTTGCCAATGAGGTGTCTCTAATCGTTTATTTGGAGTTGTAATAGTGGATTTGGATTTTAGTGAGCTTCGTCAGCTTGTTGCCGCTCTTGATCAAACCGATATTGCTGAGCTGACGCTTAAAAATCCTCAGTTTGAACTCACGCTGCGTAAGGCAACGGCTCCTAGTCAAGCTGTAGTATTGTCTTCAGATGCAGCTGCCGCCACTATACCTGCACCAGCTGTGGCACCGATGATGACGGATGAACCCGCTACGCCCCTGGCCCCTGTGAGCGCATCCGATTTCTATGAGATTACCTCGCCGATGGTAGGGACGTTTTATCGTTCTCCTGCTCCTGATGAGTCACCGTTTGTAGATGTGGGCGATCTCATTCAGCCTGGGCAGACGGTCTGCATTATTGAAGCGATGAAGCTCATGAATGAGAGAGATGCAGAAATATCTTGTGAGATTGTAGAGATCTTGGTGCAGAATGCCGAACCCGTAGAATTTGGTCAGCCACTCATACGGGTCAAGCAAAGTTAGCTCACGGGTGCCGGCTGTGGCACAGCTCTCAGTAATCGTTTAGGCTGAGATTAGGCTCTGTGAGAGCATCTAAAAAATCGTTAAATAGATTAGTTAATAACTGACGAAAAGGCGAATTGCTCTAAACAGCAACTTCACAATTTGTTTAAGGCATGTAGAGAAATCCCCTAGATGTTATGTCTACTCGTCTAGATTGGTATGGTGTAGACTACCTAGAAAGGTTCTGTCTTGAGTAGGCTTGGGAATTCTTTTTAGAGATGTTCAGCCACTGCAGACAATCGGTTGATGTCTGAGACAGCTACTAGATTAGCTTTACTCGCCTGGTTTATTCCCTGATTAAAGGAGGTGTTCCCCTCGTTAGAGACATGCCAGATGTCCAGCTCTAAAACCACTCACTCAGATAGTTTCAATAGATTACGTTGAACGAGTCAGTGGCAAATGTACGGCATTGTGTATTGACTAAAGGAGAGAAGCATGCAAGATACCCCTCGACCGCTCATCAAGTATGAATCAGAGTCCCGCGCCTGCAACGCTCCGAAACAAACACGCCTTTACAAGCGCTTAGAAGAAGCTCTCCACACTGGTAGTGAAGTTTGGTTTCGAATGCCAGGTACACGATTAGTTGGTATTCCCATCTATTTAGACGGTGATTACGTGGAAGTGGTAGATGTGGATGTTGCAGAAGGGTATGAGGATGATGAGCTACCGGACGATCCTTATCAGCGAACAGTGTGGCTAATTCGTTTGGCCGAGATTAGTGCTATTTCCTATGCAACCGATCGCTGGTCGAAGGACCGATTTGAGCGTTTGCTAGATCAAAGCGATTCTGATAGCAGTTCCCGTAGCAGTTCTTAAAAGCTCTGCGTGCGGCTCGGCTTGAGCTATGGGTGTTCAAAATTGTCATCTAATACCTGTAACTCAAGCCTTACTTGTGTCTAAGCATGAATCGCAGGTTGTTGAACAACTGGTTTATGCTGATGGAGAAACTGATGTCGTTTGATTATTTTTGCTAACTGGCTGATTCAGCGTGCGAAAATAGCGGTTGCCAATCACTAACCAAAACAAACCGTAGGCTAAAAGCTGCAATAGATAGATGCGATCGCGATATCCCAACAGTACTTTTAGCACAATTCCCGGAAACTGTTTGTCTGGCAGGACTTGGCTAGCATCCCAAACCATTGGACCTAAAACACAAGACTGACCAAATCCAACACATAAATCTAGCGTGTTGAGCTGGCTGAGAATGGCGAATGTAATATCAATGTTGCGACACACTGAAACCACCAATCCTGAGACAATCAGCAGCAATAACAGCCCCATGATTTGAAAGAAGAGTTTTAAGTTGATTTGAATACCCCATTTAAATAAACCAAAGCCAATTAGAATTGCCCCTAACAGCCCGATAACAATTCCAACCAGGCTACCGGTCAACGATTGAGACTGGCTAAACAAAAATAAAACAGTTTCAAACCCTTCTCGCAAGACCGCAATACAAACCAAACTAAAAATACTTAGTCCAGCTGCTTCGTTGGTAAGAGCATTATTGACTGTCTGATTTATCTCAGCTTTTAATGACCTAGCCTGGCGGGTCATCCACAGCAACATCCAGCTCAGCATAATGATGGCAACACTGCCAAACAAAATGCCAAGTATTGGTTTCAACAGTCCTTCCGCGTTTGGCATGACATACTGCAGCTGCTGCAGTCCTAATGCTAAAAATGAGCCGATGAGAACGCTGCCTACTAAACCAGCGGCCACACCTCCTAAAACCCATTGATTTAGGTGAGATTTTTCCGCTTTATTCAAACAGGCAAGGACAATTCCAACCACTAATGCCGCTTCTACGCCTTCGCGCAGCGTTACAACAGCAGTGGGTAGAGCAGAGGCAATATCCATAGGTCACAAATGCTTATACATTCCATTATGCCGTGCTTTTAACACCTGAATATCGTCAGACGCTAGGCTAGCCCAATTTCTTGAAGTCGCTGCTGCAGATATTGACCCGCTGTTTGGGATGGATACTTAGCATGTCCTCCGGTACGCTCGATGCAGTTAGCTAACGGAGTCAGGTCAAACTCTGGACGAGGGTGCATAAAAAACGGAAGAGAAAATCGACGTCCTTTATTCAAAGAGACTGTGCTGGCATCTGCAGGATTTACTACACGGTGAGTGGTGCTTTTGAAGACGCCATTTGTCAACGCTTGGAGCATATCCCCAGTGTCGACAATAATCTGACCTGGTAAGGATGCGATCGCTAACCAGCTACCATCCGCTTGAAGTAGCTCTAAACCGGGGCCTGTTGATTCACACAGCAGGGTGATCAGATTAATATCCTCATGGGGAGCGGCCCTCAGGCTTTTGGCTGGACTAGTTTTTGATAGGGGCGGGTAGTGCAAGACTCGCAGGATGCTTTTTCCTTGAGCCGCCTCATCATTAAAAAAGCCCTCAGACAGGTCTAGATAAAGGGCACAGGCTGTGAGCAGGTGTGCGGCACACATTTCTAACTGCTGATAGAGTGCAGACATCGCCTGCTTAAACTCAGGCACTTCTTGAGGCCAGGGATTGGTCAATTCCTCTTCGCGACCCACATGCCAGAACTCTTTAAGATCGGCCGCATCACTATCTTTGGCATGTTCTTGACCAAAACGGGTAAACCCACGCTGTTGATGAATCTCGGGTCGTTCGTAGCGCTGTTTGATCGCCTCTGGCAGCGTAAAGAAGTCGGCGGCAGAGGCATAAGCCGATCGAATTAACTGAGCTTCAATGCCGTGATTTTCCAATGCTAAAAACCCTACTGTCTCTAGGGCTTGGCCCAGGGTAAGGACAAACTGCTGTCGCTGGGCGGGTGAGCCGTGGAGAAAGGATTGCAGGTCTAGTGTGGGAAGCGTAGTGACCATAGGCTAGGAGCTGGTTAGAGACGGTGTAAAAGATTGCGCGATCCGATTTCTTAAGGAAAAGGACCATTAGATAGTGAAATTAACCCTAGGGAAACCTATCTAAAAAGTTTGCTACTGAATGTGTGGAACGTCTATCTATGAAGCCGTCATTACAGTCACTGAGATCATGGTGCGTGGGATTATTAGGAGTGAGTTTGTGGGGAGCGACCGTCTCACCCGTTCATGCCGAAGCTATTCTGCGGGTTAATTCAGACACCTCATCATTTGAGAATCTAGAACTTACCAATGATGATGTCGGTGTGCGAGTTAGCTATATTCACTACCGTGAACTGCAGGAATCTGATGACAATAATGTAAGCTACCAGCTGATTTATCAAGGCGAAGACCATGATTTGATTGAAACCTATGCCTGGGTGTTTGCTGAGTTTGCACTGCAGGATCTCGATGGTGACGGCGTTGATGAAGTGATTGCCCGCAATTATTCTGGCGGGGCTCACTGCTGCACAAATACAACCATTCACCGCTGGACTGGCGAGGCGTTTTCTACGGTAGAGACTGGCTACCTAGACGGGCTAGGAGCTAATTGGGCCGATCTAAATGATGACGGCCATGTGGAGCTGGCCATACACCATCAGGCGTTTTTGTATAAGTTTGGTAGCTATGCCGAATCATTTCCACCCATTACGTTTTTTACCTATCGCGACGGGGAGTTAGTTGACACCACACGTCAATTTCCAGAGCTGATTCGAGACCAGGCTAAGCAGATGCGGAGTACTTTTTTGAAAGTGCAGGCAGAGGATGGTTATGTCTCGAATAGCCTATTGGCCAGCTATGTAGCCCAACAGGCTGTGCTGAATGAAGACTTTGATGCAGCCTGGCAGTTTATGTTAGATAACTATGACCCCGACGCTACCTGGGGGTTGGAAATCTATCGAGACAGTGAACAGGTGGGTACCCATCCTGATTTCCCGACGGCGCTACAGGCATTTTTGGTTGAAGCTAGATATTTAGGTGAGGATGGATTGCCGATTCGCGATCGCACGCCTGGTTAATTGCCAATGAAGAGGCGGCCCGTATACTACGGGGTGGTTTCTGGATGGGCTACCCGAAGCGACGAGAAGGCTTGAGATTGAACGTATAAATATCTCGCACAATATGCCTCAGCCCCCGGTACTCATCGAGACAATGACGAGTTTTATGGCTGATAACAGCGGGTCGAATGGTCGATAATTCCGCAGACATCTGCATTAACAAGTCTCGATGCCAGCCTGCACCCTCAGGAACAGAACCATCAATTGCTTTGGCAATCTCTTCTAAAATTCGCTCTGTTCCCGTGTAAAAACTATGCAGATTTAAGGCAACCCCATCGTAATAGTCTTCATCCTGTTCAACAGCTTTCTTAAGAAGTGTCTGAGCCCGTTCGACAATCTGTGCCAGATCGCTTAGTTCAGAGCGGAGTCGAGCGGACAGTGCGATCGCACGTGTATTCATAGCTCTTAATGCAGTCGCTTAATCTCAGACATGATCTTAGGAGAAACATCCTCAGCCATTACTAAATCAATTTTTAAGCGGTTATCCAAAGCCAGTAATCTACCGACTGCTGCATATAAATCATTGTCTGAGAGTCCCCAAACCGCTAGGTCAAGGTCAGAATTTGCATGGGTGGTTTGCCAAGCCGTCATCGAACCAAATAAAACTACCCGTTGCACCTGAAATTCATTTTTTAGAATTTCGGCAGCTTCTTTGGCAATTGACAATGCCCACTGATGTCGGCGCCATAACTCATATTCCTTTTGCTCAGCACGCTTTTGGGCTGACTGTCGATACAGGCGCATTTTTTGAGCATCAATCGAAGCCATATATCACCTGAGTCCTGCATCTACAGCCATTGTAATAGTAGAAAATGCTTGAAATGTAAGTGACCAGATTAAAAAATTGTAGCTGTCGGTAGCCTCTAGATGATGGCTAATGATAGCGCTAACGCATCCTTGCAATTAATAAGGTTCGGATGTTTCCCCTGTTGCGCATCCGAGAACTTGCTTAAATTGAGCAAAACACCGGAGTCAACCCATGATGCAGCTAAAACGATGGCAGTGGCTTGTGCTGGCCCTACCGCTGGTAACAGTGATGATGTTTATTGTGATTGCGGCTGGTTTTCAGCTGCATACCTGGGGGCTCAACTGGATTTGGGCGGTGATTTTGCTGGTATTTGTCGGTTGGCAGTGGCTGCTGGTGCACTGGACTAAGCCGGGCGAGATTGAGCAGATTGTCACTACAGTAAAGGCCGAACTAACCTCTGTGACTGCTGCTGGTGTTGACAATCAACCGCTGGAAGAATCACTACAGCCCATTTTGACTGCGGCTCGCGAAGATCCGCCCGTATGGGATGATTGGTCGGCCTTTTGGAATCGCTGTCAGACTATTGTGGCGACGGTGGCCCACCACTATCACCCCGATGTCAAATACCCGTTGCTTAATATCTACGTCACTCAGGCCTATGATCTGATTCGGGGCACGGTGGATGATATGGATCGAGCCATGACCCAGCTGGCTCCGGTGCTAAATCAAGTAACGGTGGGCCAAGCCTATGAAGCCTATGAAATCTATCGCAAACTAGAGCCCTCTATGGGCAAACTGTGGCAAGCATGGAACTGGGCGCAGTGGTTGCTAAATCCAGCGGCAGCGGCGGCAAAGCTGGCTAGCCAAAAAAGTTCTGACCAGGCCAATCAGCAGCTATTGGTTAACCTCAGTCAACTGCTGCGGGAAACGGCTTTGCGTAATCTGGCTCAGCAGACGGTTGCCCTGTATGGTGGTGATTCTCTGCCGGCAATTTTTGAGACAGCGTCGGTGCCCGATACTGAGGCTAAGACGGCTACACTCAAGTCAATTTTAGAGACGGCTACGCCAGCAGAAACAGTTGAGCAAACGCCAGTTTCTTTGATGCTGGTGGGGCGTACTGGAGCTGGTAAGAGCAGTTTGATCAACACCCTCTTTAAAACAGACCTGGCAGAAGTCGATGTGCTGCCCAGTACAGACAAAATCCGTCAATATCGCTGGCAGCTAGATACGGGAGAGGTGCTAAATTTAATCGACTCTCCTGGATATGAACAGATCAAGCGTGAAGACTTTCGTGATTTGGTGTTTGCCCAGGCAACCGATGCAGACTTGTTAGTGCTGGCTACACCAGCCCTAGACCCGGCATTACAGAGTGACAAAACCTTTTTACAAGACCTTAAAAAAACAAAGCAGTATCCACCAACAGTGGTGGTGGTAACCCAGGTAGATCGCTTACGGCCTGTGCGAGAGTGGCACCCCCCCTACGATTGGCAACAGGGTCAGCAACCTAAGGAAATCGCAATTCGTGACGCTGTTGCCTATCGGGTAGAAACTTTAGGCCAGCTGCCTGACGCTGTGGTGCCGCTGGTGACTTATGACAGTGAAAGAACTCCCTGGAATGATGACACCCTGGCCCTTAGGCTCGTTGACACCCTGGGTAATGCAAAACAGTACCGTTTAGCTCGATTTCTAACCAACCAAACGGCGTTGGCAAAAGCTGCTGGTAAGCTCATTGAACAATACACCTTTCAAATGACGACTACCCAGGGTGTAACAGAGCTGTTGAAGAGTCCGATTTTGCGCTATCTATCACGGATGATGACCGGCTCAGACCTGTTGGCGACAGCACTGATGGAAAAGATTCCGGTGGAACAAGCTCCGGTGGTGATCGGTAAGCTCCAGCTGGCCTATGACCTGTTTAACTTGCTGGCAAAAGATGAGAGTACTTTTGATTTGCTTCAGCTATGGCCAACGCTATTGGATAATGATGCGCCACCGGAGCAGAATGCTTGGGCCTTTGGCCATGCGTTGACGGCCTATTGGCTAGGGGAAACAAGTCAGTTAGACAAAGCATTTGAGCGATATTTGGCAGACTGTGCGTAAGGAAATAGACGACTAGGCAAGGTTCACCTGCTGTGTGGGGTACCGTGTAGTTGGGCCGGTTTATTTTTACGCGTATTTAGTAACACCTATGACATCGACATTAGGCCAGTGGCGGCAGCGGGTTCGCGAGTATAAAAATGACTTGGTGCAAAACTACTTTAACTATCGGATTAACGCGTCGAATCAGCCCTATCAAGTCGCGTTTCGGTCTAGGCCCTATCGCTTTTTGCTGTTACTCAGCCATATGCGGTCTGGGTCCTCGTTGTTGACCCATTTGCTGACGACAAATCCTGAAGTGATTGGTTACGGTGAAACCCACACAAACTACACCGATGCCAACGATTTTAGGGGCTTGCTTAAAAAGGTATACTGGCAAGCCCAAGACTTTCGCACGCTGGGGGATGTGCAGAACCTGCGTATGAACCATCGGTATGTGATGGATAAGGTATTGCATAACAAAAAGTTTTTAGACCACGACTTTTTGAAGTCTGAGCAGGTCTATGCCATCTTTTTGTTGCGGGAGCCGGAGCGAAGTTTGGCGAGTATTGCCGATCTTAAACCTCACTGGAACCAGCACGATACGATTAAGTACTACGCTGAGCGTATGGCCATGTTGGTGAACTATGCGCGATTGATCGATACCCCAAATCGGATGCTGGTTGTTACCTATGAACAACTTTTGGACGACACGCCAAAGGTGTTAACAACGCTTCAAGATTTTTTGCAGACCCAGGCACCGTTTACGGAAGAATATAAGGTGCTTAAAACTACTGGTATGAAAGGTGTGGGTGACCCTAAGGGAAATATTAAGGCTGGTAAAATTGTGCGATCGCAACGCCAGCTGACTCAATCATTTCCCCCTGAACTAGTCGAGCGAGCCAAACAAACCTACAGCGACTGTCAGACAGCCTTAACAAAGCTGTGCCGGTAGTCCTATGAGGGTAAGGACGCATTGTAATGGTGGACAAAATACCAGATAGCCCCAATGTGATTATCAAGACTCGTTAAGGACTACCAAAAAATTAAGCATTGCGATCAGTAGCCGCTCTGAACAGAGTGAATTCAACTAATTAGCCAGATCTTGGAGCGCCGCTTTAAGGTTGAGCAAGCCCTGACGTATGCGCGACTTGACCGTCCCCAGAGGAATATTCGTATGACTGGCAATTTCGGATTGACTCAGCCCATGATAAAAACTTAACCACAATAGATCTCGCTGTTTGTTGGGTAGGGCTTGCAGTGCCTCTCGAACTCTGTGCGATCGCTCCCCTTGGGAAACCTGCTCCTCAGGTAGTGAGAAGGTTTCCATGGCTGGTCCCTGATGAGCCAGCCCCTTGAGAATGCGATGTCGATTACGGCTATTTCGCACGCGATCAATCGCTCGATTGCGGGTGACGGTACTTAAGAAACGACTGAGGGAGCCACGGTTAGGGTTATAAGCTGACTTTTGCCAGAGATTCAGAAAAATTTCTTGGGTCAAGTCTTCTGCTTCTGGCCCACTGTTTAAGATCCGCCAGGCGATCGTGTAAACCAGGCGCGAGTAACGATCATACAAAGCCGCTAATGCTGACTTATTGCCCTGCTGGAGGGATAAAAATAAGGCGGCATCGGTCTCGTTTCCACCATTTGGAGATTGACTTGCGGGATGTATAGACGGCATAGATTTACCACCAATCAAACGTAAAATTACCTGAAATCAGGGGATTCTTTAGCGGCAACGCCCTACTGTAGGCCACGTAAAGCGATGACATGAAATGTATTTACAGCTGTGCGATCGCTGGGCAGACAAATCAACCAGCCCCATTGCTGTTGTGTGCGTATAAGCGGCTGATTCAACTCACCACAGCCGCTCGAACCGGTAGAGCCGACTACAATCTTTTACTGAGGCCCCTCCGGTAGACGGTTGCGGTGCGAGGCAGGCGGCGCTCGCTGTCACGATTGGCAATAGCCGGAGAGCAGCACCGAGAGTAAAGCTGGCAAACGACTGGTCAGCGCTAGAGCGTAGGCGGCGAGTGTTGCTAGAAACCCGGCTGCTTGATTGGCAAGCGAACGAAATTTAGACTGTTGCCGGTCAGAAACCGGGCTGCTGTACCGGCGTTCTAGCACTGGATCAATGGAATGGTGCACGGCGAAAACCTATTGCCGAGCCTTTGCCCATCGCCTTATGCGGCTTTCTATACCTCGGCCAAGTCGTCAGCTAGCAATTTGCTGCTCAGTCCCGTGTTAACAGTCATTGCCACGAAATCTAATGCAGCGAGGGCTAGAGCCCCTTTAACGTCAATTCGGAGGGGCGCCAAGAGGTTAGGCAGCCAAGAGACTACTTCATTGGCAATCTCGAAGCCCGGTCTATCTTCCTTCGGAATCGTCACCAGATACCGGATTGCCAGCCCTGCATCCACAATTGAGAACACAAAGAAGATCGCAATCGTGATTTCGTCGGCGCGCCGTAATCGCTGGAGGCTGACCTCTTGCCCTTTGGCAGCAGCGCCCCCTTTAATCATCAGGATGACGACATCCAGCCAATATAGGGCCGTTCGCCAACCCCACATCACGCGCTCCCAATACTCTTGCTCATCTTCGGTTTTGGAGACTTTGTGGGCAGCCACATTGTATGGACGACCACCGGGAAAATCTGGAGAGGAGGGAAAACTGGCCAGCCAGCTAAAGCCACTCAATACCAGGCTCACGATCTCAAACCCATAACCAGCCGTTTCTTCCAACGTCTCCTCAAGAGAACCAGATTCTGCAGACGCATCTAATCCGGCATTGATCAAACCGTTCAAGGCATCTGCTGTCAATCCGATAATTCCCCAGATGCGAATTGATCGCTTGCGTGCAGAAGTACCAGCCTCCTCAGCGCTTTCCCCTTGCTCAGTGACCAGCCTGGCACCGGTTCGCTCAGCGACTAGTCTGGTGCCGGTTTGAGTCGAAAAATCAAGCGGCGGCTCACTCTTAAAGGTTGCTTTACCAAAAATCAGCTTGGAGACCACTGTCACGGGAATCGCCAGCAGTAAACCAGTCAGATTTAGCAGCGTCAGCTTGCCTGCCCCAATCAGCCTGAATAAGTCAGAGATAAAGGGGATCTTGATTTCGGTGTTGAGCAGATTTTTGAGCTGTTCAATCGCCTCGGAGATCGCATCCAAAAAGCCCAGCACCAAGTTCTCGATGGCTTCCATCATCTGCATGACGACATCTCTGAGCGTTTCCACCACAACGATCACAGCCAACTGTGGTTTCAGCGGATTGGCAATGATGGTTGCGATGGTCTCATCCAGCACTTCAAATCCTTGGAGTATAGCCCCTGCCCTATCTTCAAAGGCTTCAGTAAAGTGGAACAAGAAGTTCTCTAGTTCAGAATCTCCACTCGGTGGCGTCCCTAACTTGGGTGTGGGTTCAGCATCGTCTTGTTTAGAGCCCCCCAGTAACTTTGATAAGAACCATTCGGCGGCTTCTGGCAGCTTCAACCCAGACTCTTGAACCTCTGACTCATCACCCAAGGTTGTCACCAACTGGTTTATTCCTTCTTCTACGGTCTCTTGCAGGGTGTTCATAAAGTTTGAGACCGGAGCTTTGACAGCTTCTACTTGCTGAACAACGTAATCAAACCCGTCGTTGATCGCCCTCACTAGATACTTCTGAGTGTCTAAAATGTCGCCCCAGTTAAACAAAAACTGCAGGAACTCGATGAACTTTTTGATGGATTCAACCACCTTTTCCACCACCGCTTCCACAAACTCGGCCACCTCTTCAACGGTAGTGACCACAAAGTCAGTAACCTCTTCAGCAGTTTTGACAATCACATGTACGACATCAGCCGCCGCTCCGACCACGACCGATGTCGCTTTTTTGACCGCATTTTTAATGCTTCTACCAATTCTGATCCGTTTGACCGCGAATACCGGTTGCAGGTTACCCGCGCCTGAGCTTTGAGTCCCGGTATCGCTAGGGGCTTCTGGAGTTGCCATCCCTTCACTCCTGGTGGCTTGGCTGAGCAGCCGCATAAAGTCATCCTGACTGATTGCCGCTTCTTGGATGCCGACATTTCCAGGACTGCTGCCGGGCGCTGAGACTGAGACTAATCCCTTTACTGGCAGAGTTGCAGTTCTCGTTGCGGCCTGCTGACCAGCGTTATTGTCAGGAGTTGGCGTCAGCTTTAGCTCCCAAGGCTGGTCGATAGTTGCACCCGACACAACACGCTCAGAGGACAGCACCCGGCTGCCGCCATTGGGGTTAGCCGCTGGAGCCTTGTCGGTATATGTCACTGTTGCGGTCATCCGCTTGATGGTGTTTTGCACGCTAGCGATTTCGGCCTGGCTATGAGCCGTGCGGTCGACAATCAAGTTGCCTTGGGCGTCGGTCGCATTCCACAGGGCATCGTCCTCTAGCTCCGCAATTTGCTGGTATGCCTCTTGGTTGGGGAAAATCTCCACCTGTTCATTTTCCGCCATTTCGCTGGTGCGAATTTTGAGTCCCGGCGTGTTGAGACCATCCGCCTCGGAGGTAATCATGATGAAATTGAGGTCATTGGGGCTGAGGGTGACCGATCGCACCTCGTCAATGGTGTAGGTGGTACCGTCTACTTCAATCGTGGTCAGGTCGGTGGCGGCAACTTCCACCGCGCCCGCACCCGGTTCAAACCGCAGGGTGGTGCGATAGGCCGAAAACTCTTCCAGCTTGTTATCCACCAGGCGATAGTCTTGGCTCAGTTTGGTTGTGTAAGAGGTAAAAACATCTTCAGGGGCAATCGTTCTAAAGATTTGAATCGAGGAAATCGTATCATTACCGATCTGTCTATCACTCAGACGGGGAACGTTTTCGACGATATCTTCAATCTCTTCTTCCCGCTTATCGTCAGCAGCCTGATGGTCGAGGTTTTTAAATACTGTCACCCCCGTATCTGGACCTAATCGATTTGATTATGTTTGATCATTTTAATCGTGAAAGTCGTGCAGGTGTGTATAGTTACCTGAAGTATATTTGTCACTATCAGACAAGATCCAGGTTCTCCCATAGTAGGCTCTATGCTGATATAGGGCGACTTCTCCCGGTGCTAGTTCTCCCACCTGGCCTTCATTTTCTGCCATTTTGGCCACACGGATGAAAATGGCACGGTCTTCCTTTTGCCCGGTCCAGTCGAATGTGTTGTCTTCAACGAGTGCTAACCATTGGTTATTGGTCTGATTGGTAATCGAGAACTCATCGTTGAGATGCTCTAAATCATCAACAAACAGATGGATGGAGTCTTCCCCAGGAGATATCTTCAACAAGGTACTTTCTTGATCGGAGCCAGGAATGAGCTGAAGCTGATTTCGCTGTAGATTGTAGTGGAATCTAAACAGCTCGTGAAATGACCTGCGGGCCGATGTGGTCAGGACAGATTTAGCCAGACTCAAGAACTGACCTTTAGGCGCTTTGATCACCCACTTGCCAGTAAACGGCTCTTCGATAGCTCGCCAAATCCGGATTGATTTAGGAAAGTTCTCCAGTCGTGAGAGCCGGATATCCGGCAGGTCTGCATAGCACTTTTGCGCTGTTCCCCTAAAACTATTTTGCTGATATAGGGTAACGCCTGTGTTGTTACCAATCCGTAACTCTTTAAAGCTAGATGAAAAGAGAGATAAGTTTGCATCGTTTTGAGTGAGGATGACAGCAGCGTTATCGGTAGCTACCAGTTCAATTTCACCTTCACGCAAGGGTCGATTCACTGGCGGCACTAAGGTTCTAATGTCTGCGGCGTTGAGAGCTGTATGGTAG
>JBHJIV010000059.1:0-40828 GCA_050043105.1 Leptolyngbyaceae cyanobacterium
AACCATGTCACCACCAAAGGCAATACTGGTGGGGCCCATGGCATTGGGAGCCGTGGTACCGCCAGCCGCTAAGGTGTGCAGGCTCTGTACCCATTGGGCAAAGATCGGCTGCAGCTGAATTGCACTGTCAGAGAACATGTCTTGGGGACGACCCAAGGCACGCATAGTGTCGTTGTGGATGTATAGGCCAAAGCTGTGGAAGCCTAGGAAAATACAGACCCAGTTGAGGTGAGAAATGATGGCATCACGAGCACGAAGAACGCGGTCGAGCACGTTGTCGACATGCATGGCCGGATCGTAGTCACGAACCATTGCGATCGCACCGTGAGCAGCACCACCCACAATCAGGAATCCACCAATCCACATGTGGTGGGTAAACAGGCACAGCTGAGTGGCGTAATCAGTTGCTAGGTAAGGATATGGCGGCATCGCATACATATGCTGAGCCACGATAATCGTTACCGAACCACCCATAGCCAGGTTGATTGCCAGCTGAGCATGCCACGAGGTGGTCAAGAACTCAAACAGGCCATCATGGCCATTCTTAGCAGGGAAGAGCAACGGATCGCCCTTTTGACCTTCTAGGATCTCCTTCATGCTGTGGCCAATACCCCAGTTGGTACGGTACATGTGGCCAGCAAAGATGAACATCACTGCGATCGCCAAATGGTGATGCGCAATATCAGTCATCCAAAGACCACCCGTAACTGGGTTAAGGCCTCCCTTGAAGGTCAAGAAGTCAGCATAGACACCCCAATTTAGGGTGAAAAATGGCGTAAGTCCCTGAGCAAAACTCGGGAATAGGTCAGCCATGAACGCTTTATCTAGCAGATACTCGTGGGGCAAAGGAATATCCTGCGGAGCCACCCCGGAATCTAACAAAGCGTTAACAGGCAGAGCAACGTGGATCTGGTGACCAGCCCAGCCCAATGAACCCAAGCCGAACAAACCAGCTAAGTGGTGGTTCATCATGGACTCCACGTTCTGGAACCACTCAAGCTTAGGAGCTTTGATGTGGTAGTGGAATACACCAGCATTAATCATCAAACCAGCCATGACCAATGCACCGATGGCGGTACACAACAGCTGGAAAGAGTTGGTATAACCAGATGCTCTCCACATCTGGAATAAACCGGATGTGATTTGAATACCTTGGAAGCCGCCACCGACTTCACCGTTCAGGATCTCTTGGCCAAAGATCGGCCAAACCACCTGAGCGCTGGGTTTGATATTGACGGGGTCTGCTAACCAAGCTTCAAAGTTAGAAAAGCGAGCGCCATGGTAATACATACCGCTCAGCCAAATGAACACGATGGCCAAATGACCAAAGTGAGCGCTAAAAATTTTACGAGAAATGTCTTCTAAGTCACTGGTGTGACTATCAAAGTCGTGCGCGTCGGCATGCAGATCCCAAATCCAAGTAGTAGTTTTGGGGCCTTTGGCCAAGGCACGGCTGAAGTGACCAGGCTTACCCCATTTCTCTAAAGAAACAGGTACTGGATATTCATCAACTGTCACCTTGACTGCTGCCTCCCGCTCCCGCGGGGTAGTTGTCATGGAGACTCTCCTCTCTCTAGACAAAGAACGAACAGCCTAAAAAACGAGATCAGCAAACGTTTCTTGATCGAAACAATTGCAAACATTTTCACTGAGATGTTAACCCATGGAAAATGTTGACGCTCGCCGTTTAATAGGATTGCTCTTGAGCATTATAGACTTTGTATCCACCTGATCCCGTCATGAGTTAACAATAATTCAACCTCCGAAAACCTCGTAGGATAAGGATCGTAAGGTGGTTGTCTGCATAAAATTAATATCGAGCATGGGTGATATTAACAAATCTCAATATACCTTCGAGTTTTGAGCCACAACCCATAAAACGCGCATACAGCTTGAAAAAAATATCTTCTTTTTACTAATACACACCATAAACTCTTCTAATGGAAAGGGTTTGAGGCTTATATGTTCATATGCTTAATTTTGTTTCTTTTTGTAAACAGCCTGAGTGTTAATGCCATCATTTCACGCCTGTAAAGCGATATTTATAAAGCTTGACCAGCAGCCAGCTACTATCGGTTAGGCGCAGACTTAACAGACTTGTTGAGTCTGATAAATCGCATTGTTAAGTTTGATAAATCGCATTGATTGTTACAGAGAACACACCATGACGTTGGTTTCTGATGCGTTGAGATATGTGCAACAGTATCTGCAGAAAATAGTCGGAGCAGCCGTTTTGATAGCCCTACTACTAAGTGCTGGCTGTAGTAGCAAACCTCAATCATCGACATCACGCGAGACGGCGTCATCATCGATATTTGCGTCTCGACCTACGATTAAGCAGGTTGAGACACCAGACTTAATTCGTGAGCTAACCCCTTGGTTAGACGTCTATGCCCCCCAAGTACATATCCGTCAGCCCCAAGCAGGCCAAGTCTTGAACGACACTAGTGTCAGCATTTCTTTAGATGTACAAGATTTACCTATATATAAGGATGATATGTGGGGTATGGGTCCCCATGTTGAGCTTCTATTAGATAATCAGCCCTATGATTCGATCTATGACATTTCAAAGCCTTTGGTTCTAAAGGATTTAACCCCTGGTACCCATACCCTCAGAGCCTTTGCGATGCGACCATGGGATGAGAGCTTTAAGAATGAGGGTGCCTACGATCAGTTAACCTTTCATGTTTTTGGCAAAACGGATGAAAATACTCCAGTTGCTGAACATCCTGTGCTTACCTACGGAGCACCCATAGATATCCATGGTGCACAACCAGTGTTTTTGGACTTTTACCTGACCGATGCTCCTTTGCACGAAGTTGCCCAAGATAATCCAGCTATCTCAGATTGGCAAATACGCTACACAATCAACGGTGAGAGATTAAATCTCAAAGAGTGGGAGCCACTGTATGTCGAAGGGCTAAGGCCAGGCAACAATTGGGTGCAGCTGACATTAATCGATGATGAAGATAACCCTATCCAGGGTGTGTTTAACAACACCGTGCGTCTGATTGAATATGATCCAGATTTGAATGATAGCCTGGCCAAAATTGTTCGTGGTGAGGTCACTTTGGAAGAGATTGGTGGCATTATCGACCCAACCTATGAGCCTCCAATTCCAGAGATGCCGGCTGAGCCAACCGCTCAGCTAGAGCCAACCGCTCAGCCAGAGCCAACCGCTCAGCCAGAGGTGACAACAGAACCTGAACAGGATGATGAGTCTGGTAGTTCTGAAATAATTGATTCTGAAGTAGCTGAACCCGCTGATATTAATGAGTTTGAGAGTCTTGAGTCTGAAAGCAATGACGCTGAAAAAGTTGAAACTCAAGCGGTAGATGACGGATCGCAGGATGCCACATTAGAACAGCCAGCTCAAACCTCTGATGAGTTAACCCGCTCTGTCAAGAAATTGGACAGCCCTCAAAGCTTAGAAACTGAGCTAGAGGTTCCCAGTGAGTTGACGAATGATAAAAATATCGATGTTAATGAATCTTCTTTGGAATCAGGTTCTGAATCTGAGGCTGATTTTAGTTCAATCTCTACTGAAGATGATGCGATCGCACCTGTATCTGATGACGTCTCCGATAGCTCAATAATTGAGCCTGCTGCTGATGTTTTAGAAGAGAGTGTCTCACAAGAAAATGCATCCGAAGAAGAAAATTCTTCCGATGAGATTATTGAGAGTCCTGAAGCTGAGCCTGCTGCTAAGAGCGCTTCGTCAAACCGGAGGTATCTGAAGCGTCTCTATGATTATCGGCAGCGTTCTATGGAAACCTATGGGCAAGAGCGCAACTAAGAAACAATTTCATGATTGCTTTTGAGATATCGGCTAGGAAGCAAACCCGGCTGTGTTTGGCTGCTCCGAGTTCCCCACATCCCTCTGGCTAGGGCGAACCGCTTTTTAATTCTTGGCCATCAGATCACAGGCTTCGGGTTTTAGCTCCCGTTCCATCAGGCCCTCAACGGCTTCTTGTGGGGTCACCACACCCCGCAGCAGCCGATGCACCTGACGGGCAATCGGTACTGGAATACCTTCGCGATTGGCCATATCAATTAGGACGTGGGTCGTATTCACCCCCTCAGCCGTACTGCCCAGTTCATCTAGAATCTGGTCTAGCTTTTTGCCCTGGGCTAGGCCGTAACCCACACGGTAGTTGCGGCTTAGGGTACCGTCGCAGGTCGCCAGCAGGTCCCCTAAGCCCGATAGGCCATAAAAGGTTTCAACTTGAGCACCCATGTAGACGCCTATGCGCAGCATTTCAGGAATTGATCGGGTAATAAGGGCCGCTTTTGCATTGGACCCTAGCTTAAGCCCATCACAAACACCGACTGCGATCGCAACTACATTCTTTAGGGTGCCCCCTAGCTCTGCGCCCACTGGGTCGGAGCTGGTGTAAATCCGAAACATCTCTGAGGCATAGACCTGCTGGACTCGGGCAGCTGCATCCACATCGGTGCTAGCGACCACCGTCGCTGCTGGCAGTCCTGTCTCAATTTCTTTAGACAAATTTGGGCCAGAGAGCACCACAATTGGATTCTCTGGAAAGGTATCGCGAAAAATTTTTGATGGGGTGCGAGTAGTCTTGGGATCTAGCCCCTTAGTTGCTGTCACTAAAATAGTCGCCGGGTTGAGCTGGGCTGCTTTGAGCTGGCTCGCCAGTGCTGCCACACCTTTCATCGAGATTGCTGATATGACAATATCCGCATCTGCCACAGCTGCCGCCAACTCTAACGGCCCCCGTCGCGACCAAATTTGAACTTGGCTACCATTACTTAGGGCCAGCCGTGCCAGGGCTGTGCCCCAAGCACCGGACCCCAATACCGTTACCCGAGCGGTTTGCTTTAAGGCTTCTGACAGCGGAATCGTCGGAGTTTCAGACGGTAAAGGTGAAGTAACCACAAGACAATGCTCCCTTTGGGTTAGTGTTTTCAGTTTTGAGTTTTGAATTGGGGCAATCATTCAAAACCCAAACCTCAAAATTAAGAACTTGTAACTAGCCTAAGCCACTGGCGCAGTTACTGGAGGATTGTATTGATCCAGCTGATACTCGGGAATGCAGTTGTCACGCATGTAGGCGTAATAATCTAACAGGTTGCGATCGCACCGCTCTTCAGACCAACCACAGTAGCGCTTGAGCACATCGGCCATGACCGGCAGTGCATCAAAACCATAGTTCCCGCGCATTGACAGCGCTGTTCTCCGCCGACCGATATCCGCATAGGTACGGGCCAGCTCAGCTTTAACACTGTATACAATTTGAGCCTTGATATCTGGCTGTGCTGCCACAATTGGCTCCCCCAGCTCAGGAAAATCTTCAACGAGCGCCAAAACCTCAGGAGTACGTGCCCCGTAAATCGACAGCAGGTGAGCTACCGTATCACGATTGTGAACGGTCATAAGCTCCTTTGCTTTACTAGCTGAAATTGCCCCCGGTAGAGCTGCTTTACGAGTTTCAGAGTGACTGCGCGGCTTCTTTTGCTTTTTCAAGGCAGCATCAACCATTTCTTCGCCGACCTGTCGGTGTGTGGTGAGCTTACCCCCAATCAAAGACACCATATTCTCCACACCCTCAGATGTGTGGTCATAGAGTATGTGGCTACGGGTGATGCCACTGGTCTTCTTACTTTCTGTATAAGGTAATGGACGCACACCGGCATAGGTAAACTTTACCGACTTCCGCGTTAGTTGGGCTGTGGGAATGACCCGGTTGGTTTCATTTAGCAGATAGTCCACCTCGTCATTGCTGGCATGAACCTTGTCTAAATCTCCCTCAAAGCGAATGTCTGTCGTCCCAATTAGACACATTCCTAACCAGGGCAAAATAAAGAAAGGTCGACCATCGGTTAGCGCCTCTGCGTAAAGCGCTTCGTCCGGTGCCCCAGGAAATTTATCTACAATAATGTGGCTACCGCGAGTACCGCCAATTTTGCGAGTTTTACCCACAGGTGCAGGCGCATTACCTTGAATACCGCTGCGACATACTTGATCCACCCACGGTCCAGACGTGTTAATCACAACCGTTTGGTCATGACCATGTACTGTAAATGCCTCGCCAGTCTCGCTATCACGACACACCAATGATGAAATTCGATTATCTTTGCGTTGAAGCTGCGTCACAGTGACATAGCTCAGCATCGTGGCTCCAGCTTCTTGGGCTGAGAGCACAATTTCTAAACACAGGCGTTCAGCATATTCCACCTGAGCGTCATAATATTGGGCGGCTCCACGGCAGCCCTCTGGTTCCACTGCACGAAACAGCTGCTGTAGCTTTTTCTCCCCCAACATTCTGTGATTGGGCAGACTTTTGTCGTAGCTCAGCAGGTCGTAGAGCACCATACCCGCCTGAATTTCCCAGTAGCTGCGTGAGCCCTGAGCATAGATTGGAATCGTCATCTGAATTGGCTTGACGAGATGCGGTGCTGTCTGCAGCAAAATTTCCCGCTCTCGCAATGACTCACGCACCAGATTAAATTCAAAATATTCCAGGTAGCGTAATCCACCGTGAACTAGACGACTTGACCAGCTGGTCGTACCGCCACCAAAATCTCCTTTTTCGATCAAAATCGTCTTCAAACCACGTAGAGCAGCATCACGGGCTACTGCCACACCGTTGATACCACCACCAATCACGATCAAATCGTAGGTTTTTGCTTCTACTGCTGAATAATCAGGCATAGTTGCTATCAAAAGTAACGATCTGCAGATATTTCCATATATCAATACCACTGATCTTCAAAGCAATTTGTGCTTTAGAACATCAACCGCAAGACAGATAATCCGCCAGCAGCCTGTAGATCAGCGGCGTTATGTATTAAATTACGAACTAATTTCCCTATGTCTCAAGATGGCACAAATTTTTAGGAATTGTAGGAAGGTAAAATTTAACCATCCTACAATTCCTAATTTCCCTAGACTCCGATGGCCTCCTTAGCTTCTGGTTCAATGGCGACAGTAGCCTTGGCTTCTCTAAACAAATGATTGGCCCACTGCTGTACGTCGTAACGACAAATCGCTTTATGTAATTTTTTCATCCGAGCTGCCTGCTCCTCGGGCGACATGGCTAACGCCTCATCAATACTCTCGTCCATACGAGTAGATGAGTAGGGATTAGTTAACAGGGCATCCGGTAATTCCACAGCAGAGCCTGTAAACTCCGACAAAATTAAGACCCCCTTCTGGCCGTTGTGTACGGCCACAAATTCCTTAGCAACAAGATTTAGACCATCCCGCAAAGGGCAAATCCAAGCAATATCCGCTGCTTTGTAAAGCGCCATCAAATCGTCATAGGGCAAGGGTTCAGTAAAGAGCTGTACCGGAGTCCAATTGAGTGTGCCAAAGCGACCGTTAATCTGACCAGCCATTTGCTCAATTTGCTCTTGGGCAATGCGATATACCCGCATTCCTTTCGCGGCTTTGACAGCTGTCATCATTAGATTAACTTTACCCACTAGCTCCGGCCGTCTTGCCAGCAGACGTTCGTAGCAGGCCAGCATCTCCTTTGCCCCTTTGACATAGTCCACACGACCGGCAGACATAATCAGCTTATTGTCACCAATTTCGGACCTCAGCACTTCTACCCGCTCTTGAATTGAGGGCCGCATGACAACATCATGAATCTTTTTAGGGCTGGTGCCGACTGGAAAAGCATCGATAGTGACAATGCGACCGTTGTAGCGCAGCTTGGTGACCATTTCTGGCTCAGCCAGTGCGGACCCGGTCTTAGTAAACGCCTCTGGCACAGGAATGCGCTCAACGACTTCTACATCTCGACAGCTGCGGGCAGCAGATACAAAGTTCTGCACATATCTGGGAATGTGAAATCCACAGAGATCGCAGCACAGAAGGCTATCGATAATGGCATTGCGCCAGTGGAGAATATTAAACACATCCGCTGCCGGGAAAGGCGTGTGATGGAAGAATGCAATCTTCACATTGGGCATCTTCTGGCGGATGTAGTAAGGCGTCAGCCAAAGATTGTAGTCGTGAATCCAGATGAGGGCATCATCTGCAGCGTCTTCACAGGCTGCATCGGCAAATAAGCGGTTGATGTTTTGAAAGTTTTCCCAATCGGAGCTGTCGTAGGTAAAGTGCTCGGGGAACGAGTGCAAAATAGGCCAGAACGCTTCCTTAGACGTGATGTGGTAAAAGTTACGAACCTGATCGGCATCAAGAGGAATTCGTCGCACGACGCAGCTATCGCTGCCTCCTTCCATTGTCACTCGGTCGATAAAGTTTGTCCGCTCAGCATCGGTAATTTGCTTCCAAGCAACCCAAGTGCTCTGATCTGCATTGGCAAAAAAGCTTTTTAAGGTAGGGACGATACCATTGGGGCTTTTCTTCTCACGGTAGTAAATCTTGCCATTTTCCTTCACCTCATCATAGGGTTCGCGGTGGTATAGGATCACCAGGGAAGATTTCATGTTGATTTCTCCTGCAGCTTTCTCAACAGCGGTTATCAAAAATTGGTTTCAGACAAAATAAAATCAGCAATGACAACTTCTTGAACAAGCTGCCTTTGCTGAGCTTCAAAAAATGCATGAAATAACAATTGGAATCCGCTGACGACTTCTGCCAATACATCAGGGTTTACATTGAGCTACGTTATCGTATAAAGCCTTATCGTGCAATGAAACAAGCGTTCCTTTTTACTTCTTAAGCGACTGAGGAAAACATTTTCAAAAACGAATTTAACAACGTCAATTACGCACATGTTTTTACTCAATATCGATCTTACACTCTGTCTAAAGATGTAAATCATGGATATAGTTTCGTCCTACTTTGAACGACGGGAACTATAGGCGCATTCAGTATTCTGAGCTAATGTAGCGCCGCTTTTAACTAAATCCATGCGCTCCCCCTCAATAACGAGACATACGGTGATTGCAACTGCCCCTAAACAAATTCAACTCGTTGAAGATGAAACCCAAAGTCTGCTGATGTGGGCTGAAGGCATCCAACGTTCAGAAGCAACATTTTTTGAAAAAGCCCAGAAAATCGCTCGACGACTTGGTGCTCACTATCGTGCTGATCGTCTGACTGAAGTAGGGTTTTGGACTCCTGATTTAACCGGTGACATTATTCAGTCAGAAGACCGCATTGTTTTAGAGATTTATACGCCAATAGAGGATATTAATTTTCGGGCAGTAGAACAAACTGTGACCTTTAACCGAGTCCAAATTCCCTTGGTTAAACAGGGAGAGTTTGTGTGGGGAGTGATTGAAGGCATGCGTCCTGGCCGGCGCGATCGCGCCGGATGTTTTTACTGGCTGCGCTACACCGACCAAGATGGACGAGTGCACATCATCCGCGACCCGCTGGCCTATTCGCTGCCCTACGGTATCTTTGCCCCAGCAGAACTGTACGACATGCGTTTGCTACAGCGTAAACGGGCCGACCGCAGCTATTTTCGCCGCACCGGCAGTAGCTACAGCGATACCGACATTCCTCGCATCGGCGAACCCACAAATATTTTGCAGCTTCATATCAAGACTGCATCTCCCCAGGGGACGTTTGAAGGTCTGACGAAAATTTACCAATGCATTTCCGATAAGCTGGCGGCGGGTGAAGAACTCACCTCTGAAGAAGCGGTGTATGCAGGCTATGACGCCATCCAGCTGCTGCCTGTGGTGCCGACCATTGAGTATCGTCGTGAAGACTCCCATGGGGACTATGAATTTTTTGCACTGACGCTAGATCAGCATGAGTTGCAACCAGCTTCGATGGAAAGTCGTGCACCCGATCTGTCCCCCAAGGTGGCTCAGGCTGTGTTGCGCAAACCCGATACTCAAAATTGGGGCTATGACGTACCCATTCTCGGCTCGGGTACCACTAACCCTTCGGTGCTGGGGAGCTTGCGCCCCGATGAGGTGATTGATTTTATCGCCACCCTACATAATTTTTCTGAGGGTCCAATTCAGCTGATTTATGACCTGGTTTATGGTCATGCCGATAATCAGGCTCTGGAGATTATGACCCACCAGTTCTTTAAGGGGCCGAACATGTATGGTCAAGACCTCAACCATCAGCTTCCCCAGGTGCGGGCCATTTTGTTAGAGATGCAGCGGCGTAAAATTAATACAGGGGCCGACGGTGTGCGGGTTGATGGAGGTCAAGACTTCAGCTTTTTTAATCCGCTGACCGACCGGGTAGAGCAGGATGACGCTTATCTGCTGGCCATGAGCGATGTGGTCCAAGACATCAATGGCTATCGTCGGCTGATGTTCACCATCTTTGAGGACGGTCGTCCTTGGCCCCAGGAAGGCTGGGAAGAAATTTCTCGATATCGAGAACTGATTGAGCAAAAACCCGAATCATTTCAGTGGGGGCCATTAATTTTTGCCCACAACACCCCTTCTTTGCAGGGGTTTTGGGACCGTAAATGGCGGCGTGTGGGGGAAGTGATTTTTCAAGGCGACCGCTGGATTACAGGCTGTGGCAACCACGATACCGTGCGTCGTGGCACCCAGGTACAAACAGACCAGGCCATTAACTGGAATTTGGGAAAAACGCTGCCGGAGGTTTTACACAAAGCCTATAACAATCCAGCTACTCAGCTATGGGTCTGTGGGTTTAGCCCTGGTCTGCCGATGGATTTTATTAATGCCAACGTGGGAGCCCCCTGGGGATTTTTTAGGAATACGGACGAACAATATGGTGTGAAGGTGGTGTCAGAGGAAATCAGCTTTCTTGACTGGCAGATCGAACCTGACATGTATGATTTCCCAGAAGTCTTTCCTCAACTCAAACAGATGGGGTTTCGAGACTTGCAGCAGCTAAAGGATTTTTCTCAGACACTGCAGGATGCCATGGTGGCGACGGACTATAACCTACAGGAGGTTGCCGCTATCTGTAGCCGGTGTTTGGGAGCCAATACCGATAGCTGTGAACTGCCTACCCTGACTGAGTTAAACGAGTCTTCTCTAGCTGGGTTCCTAGTGAATTTGGACGTTCCTAAACTGAAAAAATTTGCCATGACTTTTATGGAAGATTGCCATGATTTATGCAATGTTTCCCGCTCCTACGACCAGATCGACCCGACTATTGCTAAATTTCACTTGGTTTTGAGACAGTACCGTCGTCGCCATCCCTGGCTGCAGGATAATCTGACTGGTCACGATCGGTTTAATCGTATTAGTGATGATCGGCGCACGGTCTTTTATGGCCTAAGGCGCGACCCAGACGATGCGCAGGCTTCTCCGATTTTGATGGTGGCCCATATGGGGGGCGAGCCTCTAACCATAAACCTTGAAGACTGGTTAGGGCTGGATATGGAAAATTGGCAGGTTGCGATCGCCACACCCGATTTAACTCTAGACACCAGTCTCAAAAATTTGCGCCAGTTCACCTTGAAAGATAGTCAAGGTGTTCTTTTTGAACAGAAAAAATAAACGTCTTTACTGATTAAAGACGTCAGCTTTGCCAAAGGAAATCACACAGCCCTTGGTACTAGCTGTGGCATCAAATTTTCGTTGACAACAATTAATGAAATCCCCCTGATTATTTATTCCAGAAGGATTTTAGAGATCATAGAACATTTATTTTTTTGTCTACATATAACTTTTCAAAGTGCTACGATATATAAAATCAATCTTAAGAAAAGACAGCATTATCTCTTGTAGACCTGTGCAATGTCTGGGGAATTGTCATATGGAAAAAAAACTCAAAGAACTCGTTGGCCAAAACAGCGTATGGCTTTATGTCAAAAGCAGTAATGGTTGGTTTAAGAACGTGGAGATTTTAGAGGTAACCGACGCCACTATTACATTCCGTTACGAGTCTGAGTCTGAAGTGGAGCGTAAGCTGTGGGAAAAAACCACTCGCATTGACAACATTGCGGAGGTTGAAGTACGGTTGCTCACCGTTCCGAAAGTTGACAAAAAATTGGATGCTATCCGTGGGCAGCTTTCAAGACTGTTAGATCAAGATAACTAGTGGAACGTTGTCAAACGTATTTCACGAAACTTAGCTAGCTCGGCTCTACACCGGATTTTGGCAGAGCGTCGTAACAAGAAACCAATACTCAAAAACTTCGAAAAGGAGGATGACATCATTGCATCCTCCTTTTTTTGGGTTCGACTGCGCTCACCCCTGCCCCAGCGAGTGAGCAAAGCCGAACTCCAACTTTTATTAATTTCCTCTAAGACTTTCCCCGTTTTTTTCCACAAAAGAGAACTCGCGACACAATAAGTGGAGTTCTTTAATTAGATCGGTTTTTCTATGGATGTCAAAGCCGCGTCTACGCGCTTACTGGTGTCAGATATTACCAACTGTTGTAAGTTTTATCGCGAATTGTTGGGTCTCAATGTCATTGTAGAAACCCCCAGCTATGCCGAGTTTGAAGCAGCAGGCCAGACCATTTCCCTATTCCATCAAGAGGAAATGGCCTCTATCATTCACACCAGTGATAAACCCGCTTCCATTGAGAGCCAAGATAAAACCCTTCTAATTTTCACCATTACGGATTTAGATAAGACCTATACTCAGCTGCGATCAGCTGGAGTTCATTTTGATGAGCCACCGACACAAAATAGCGACTTTAATCTCAAGATTGCCTATTGTCGAGATCCTGAAGGCAATCTGATTGGGCTATTTGAGAACCTGATGTGAGGCAGATAGAGTTTTGAACTCTCAGTTTTGCATGGCTAGGGTTAAACTGCCTTTTTCTAGGCTAAATTCTCAAAGCCAAAACTCCACACAAAGCTTCTAATTAGCTGAGCTTCACCTCCAACCAACTCATAGCTCAAAATTCAACACTTCTTCAGAGGAATCGTCAATGGTAAAACAGTACGTCATGGCCCTGGACTAAGGCACTACTGGCAACCGCGCTATTTTGTTCAACCAGGCCGGGGATATTGTCAGTCAAGCATATAAAGAACTGACCCAGTATTATCCACAACCGGGTTGGGTAGAACATGATGCGATAGAAATTTGGCAACAGGTGCAGTGGGCAATTAGAACAGCCATCGGCGAAGCTAATATTGCCCCCAGTGAGATTGCGGCTATCGGTCTAACAGTACAGCGAGAAACCTGTTTGCTGTGGGATAAGACAACGGGTAAGCCGCTACATAAAGCCATTGTATGGCAAGACCGACGCACAGCGGATATGTGCGCAACGCTGGCGGCCCATAAAACAGAGATTTATGAACGCAGTGGTCTGTTTTTAGATGCCTATTT
Source organism: Leptolyngbyaceae cyanobacterium (assembly GCA_050043105.1). Lineage (GTDB taxonomy): Bacteria > Cyanobacteriota > Cyanobacteriia > Phormidesmidales > Phormidesmidaceae > Leptothoe. The sequence goes on from JBHJIV010000059.1 coordinate 13,175, forward strand.
CTCGGGGACTAAGCTGCGGTGGCTGTTGGATAAGGTGCAGCCAGACAATCTGGATAATGTTCTTGCAGGCACTATCGACACGTGGGCGCTGTGGAATCTGACGGATGGCAAGGTGCATGCAACAGACCATAGCAATGCCAGTCGTACATTATTGATGAATTTATCTACCCAGCAGTGGGACGATACGCTACTAGACATTTTTGGAGTGCCGCGATCGCTACTGGCCGAGATTAAGCCCAGTCAGGGAATATTTGGCTACACTGACCCAAGCCTGCTGGGGGTGAAGATTCCGATTGCAGCACTTTTAGGCGATCAGCAAGCGGCGTTATTTGCCCATGGTTGCGATCGCCCCGGCTTACTAAAATGCACCTACGGCACTGGTGCTTTCCTAGTCGCCCATACCGGCAAAGAAATTGTACGGTCCAAAAACCAGCTGCTCTCCACCATCAGCTGGACCACTACCAAAGAAGACAGCAATTATGACCTGGGCTACGCCTTAGAAGGCAGCATGTTTACTGCCGGAGCCTGTATCCAGTGGTTACGCGATGGTATGCAGATTATCGATAGTGCAGCAGACAGTGAGCCCCTAGCCACGTCCGTTGAGGATAACGGTGGCGTTTATTTTGTCCCCGCCCTCAGCGGTTTGGGAGCACCCCATTGGGATATGGGTGCTCGCGGTGCGTTTTTAGGCATTACCCGAGGGGCGACCAAAGCCCACATGGTGCGTTCTGTACTAGAAGCGATTGCTAACCAGGCTCGTGAAGTAGTAACGGCCATCAACGACGATAGCGGTACACCGATTACAACACTCAAAGTGGACGGCGGTGCCTGTAATAATGACTTTTTAATGCAGTATCAAGCAGATGTCCTGGGCATCCCGGTAGAACGTCCGGCAGTGTTAGATGCAACCGCTCAGGGGTCTGCGTTTGCAGCAGGTCTGGCAGTTGGCTTTTGGGATGACTACACAACGTTAGTGAACAATCGCAAGATTGATAAAACGTTTGAACCTGGACCTGGTAAAGTAGTCGCTCAAGAGAACTTTGAAATCTGGCAACGTGCAGTTGAGCGAGCTCAAGGTTGGATTATTTGAAGCTTAGTTCACGCCAAAAGGGTTCACTTACAAAACAAATTCTGGTAAGACGTCCTCTCCAGATAATGTGACAGATAGAGAGGTAAGGGCTTCCCATCCGGAAAAATCTCCTCCTGAGATATAGACCAAAAGATTATTGGAACAACCTCGATAAAGCCAGAGGCTTCCAACAGATGCCCAGCCAGAGGCTGGACACTAGAACGGCTCTATAGCAAACGGTGATTGAGATAACCTCTACGTTGAGAATTTTGTCACTACGCGCAAAATTCTCAACCACCTCACCGACCACCCAAATGCGCCGCCAGGGATATCCTCCATATTTTTCCGCTGGGTGCTAGGGCGGGGCGATCCTGCCCTGGCCATTGGAGTTTGGGGCACTCGGAGGAGCCCCAAACAGCCGGTTTTGCTATTCACCGAAATCTGCAATATCCATCTAGAAAACAATTACTAAATAAAGGTGCGGTTACGTTTCGCTTTAGCGAAGCAATGCCCAGAGGAGACTATACAGCCCCCTACAAGAGATACATGTTGAAATAGCCCTAACTTCGTCTCTATGCAGTTAACATCTACAGCAATTTCAGCTCTAATGAATTACACCATAAGCCTATGTTGAGGTAGCTTCGGCTTTCAGACTGTGCTAGAGCAATACGCCAGCTGAAAACCGTGTGAGAACCTAACGCACTATGGTCACATCTCACCGAAATGTCATGAAATTCAAACTCTTTAAATTTTGTAGAAATATATGCAAAGTTACAGCAATTTTTTAGAAGGCTGGGCATCGTAATAAAAGTCAGTGACGTATCGGAACGATGCGACGACCTATGAAAAACTCATTTAACAGCCCTCTATCAGAAAAAGGCGCTGCTTGTGGCCTTTGCCAAGATACGCTCTTGCGCCACATTCGCCAAAGCAGAGTGTTTTGGTACTGCCCTAGCTGCCGCCAAGAGATGGTGTGTAAAGAACCAGAAACATCAGCCACAGACACTATAGCGACGACCAATATGGGTCAGCTGACGCATCAACATTGCACTTCCCCTACGGCAGCACATTACAACCGGCCTGTAGGTGTCAGAGCTAGCTAACATAGCTTCTAGGCAGGCACTATCAATAACGCCTGCCTAAAGCTTTCTGGTTAGTTACTGCTATCCATAATCCACTGCACTAAAGTACGTACCCCGTACCCCGTTGCACCAGGATTGTTATAGGCATTGTCTTTTTCGCTCCAGACAGGGCCTGCAATATCTAAATGAGCCCATGCCGTATCCTTGACAAACTGCTTGAGAAATAGCGATGCGGTAATAGAACCACCGGGGCGAGGGCCTGTATTTTTCATATCTGCCACAATCGACTTTAGCCCGTCGAAGTATTTCTCCTCCATGGGCATGCGCCAGAGCTTTTCTCCTGCGGCTTCTGCAGCCTGATTGAGTGCTCCAGCGAGTTCATCGTTAGGGCTAAATAAACCAGCAAGGTCATTGCCAAGCGCCACGATACACGCACCGGTCAATGTGGCCAAATCCACCATGGCATCTACACCTAGCTTATCGGCATAGACAAGGGCATCAGCCAGGGTCAAACGGCCTTCAGCATCTGTATTGTTCACTTCGATGGTTTTACCATTGGATGCTGTCAAGATATCGCCCGGATGCATAGCATGACCGCTGATCATATTTTCAGTAGCGGCACTAATAAAATGCACTTCTACATCGGGTTTGATTTGGGCAATCGCCTTAGCAGCTCCAAGTACAGCTGCCGCCCCACCCATATCCATTTTCATGAGTTCAATCATGCTGCCTGCACCGGCCTTAATGTTGAGACCACCTGAGTCAAAGGTCAGTCCTTTACCAATTAGGGCTAATTTACGCTTGGGTGTGTCTTTGGGCGTATAGGTCAGGTGAATGAACTTAGGTGGCATTTCCGATGCCATGGCTACTCCTAAATAAGCACCCATCCCGAATTCTTCACATTCAGCTTTTTCTAAAATCTTGAGGGTAAGGCCATACTCGCTGGCAATGTTGGTAGCCGTCTCAGCCAGGGATGCCGGAGTTACTACGTTGGGCGGAGCGGCCACTAGCTCACGGGCTAAAATCACACCGTCACAAACGTGGGCGGCTGTATCTAATGCGTCGTCGTAGCCTGATAAATCTAGTAAAGCGACATCGCTAAGCACCACCTTTGGGGCTTCAGTATCTGATTTAAACCGTTTATCTTCATGCATTGCTAAGGTAATTCCCTCAGCAATTGTCTGGGTAGTTCGCTCCGGACTGTTATTCCAAATCGGGAAACTAATACCAAGGGATGCACATTTTTCGCGTTTGGCAAGTTTGGCAGCGGCAGCGGCAGCACGGCGTAAGCCTTCTAGCTTAAGTTCTTCGGCAGCACCCAAACCGACTATGGCCAACTTTCGCACCTCACCACCGACTCGGATCACAGCAGAGCTGCCGGCCTTTGCTTTAAAGTCTGCTTCGTCGATGAGTTCTTGCAGCAGCCCAGACACTCTTTCATTTAAGTCAGACAACAGTCCAGTCAGCGGCAGTGACTCTTCAGATAAACCAACAACAAGGCAATCACCTGACCATGTTAAACAAGACTGATCTGATGCTACAAACTTCATTCCCATCTCTGTGCTAATTCCCGTCTTAGTATCTAATGATTTCGGCGTGGTTATTGACTGAATATCATATACGGCTCTCTATCATGTTCATAGTTTTTAGATAGGACACGGTTAGTTGATATTCATCCGCTTTTGACAGAACGGTAGCGCATGATCGCACCTCTTAAACAGCATCTCAATTGAAACCGTCAGTTTCCTCTACGAAAATCTACAATTGCTGGATGTGCGAGAGATTTAAACAAATTGTTTTTTTACCTTTGATTTGGCTGATCCACCATGGGAAAACGTCTCATAGACCAAGGAAGAGCGCGACTGCCACTAATATTATTAGGAGGGATTAGTTTAGCAAGTCTAGCCCTAGTTATATTTTTTGGGCAGGCGGCTAAACGGTTACTGCCTGCTGAGCAATCGGTTGAGCTAACGCAGCAGCAAGAATCGGCCAAAGTCTTTGAGCTAGCACTACAGCCACCAGAGGTACGCCAAGATATGTTGAAGCAACTTGCTTCTGGCGCTGACCAAGATGCTTATTTAGCTAGCTACTTGTTGGCCGCTGATTTGTTGAATCAAGGGCAGGCGGCTGAGGCCCTATCGGCCCTGAAGGCACAGGAAAAAAATACGCAGCAAAATGCCCTGACTCCCTACAGGCTCTTAAAGCAAGGCCGTGCCCAGCTTTTAGTGGGGGAGCAATCATCTAGCTGGGATGAGCTGCTGGCTAACTATGAAAATCATAGTGCTACTGCTGAAGCGCGTTATGAGCTGGGTAAACAGGACCCCAAACAGTGGGATGCGTTATTGGAGAATCATTCTAGCCATCCACGGGCGGTGGAAGTGGCGCTGAAAAAGCTGCAAACGGGAAGCTCCAAGGATTTGCTGCTATTGGTGGCAGCCCACGGTCTTGATCGTGAGGAGTATGAGGCCAGTCTTGACCGGTTGACTAAGGACTACGGTCAGGAGCTGACGCCAGAACAGTGGCAAACTGTAGGATTTGGATACTGGGAAAATCTGCGCTATGCCAAGGCGTCTGAAGCCTATGCCAAAGCCCCTAGCTCACCTACTAGCCTATATCGCGCTGCTAGAGGGGCTCAGATTGCTAAGAAGCGGGTGGTTGCGATCGCAAACTATCAAATGCTGGCCAAAACCTACCCCAATGCATCTGAAACTGGGCTAGGGCTGGTTAAACTAGCCGACTCTCTACCCGACAAGGCTGCCCTTGCCCCCCTTGACCAGGCCATCAAGACATTTCCAGACCGAGCGGGTGAGGCCCTCCTTAAAAAAGCCAATATTTTAGAACAGCTGAATAGCCCCACCTCGGCTAAAGATGCGCGTACATCGATCCTTAGCCAGTACAGTGCCTCAGATGCTGCTGCTGAATTGCGTCTGAGCCGCGCCCATAGAGCCGCCAAGGCTAACGACGTGGCTACAGCTCGCCAGCTGGCCGAAGCTTTGGTTAGCGACAGCCCCCATAGTGAGCTAGCTGCCGAAGCCAGCTTCTGGTCTGGGAAATGGGCTCAAAATTTAGGACAAAACAGCGAGGCTCAAAAAGCCTATGAACGCACCCTGGTGCAATACCCCGAATCTTACTTTGCCTGGCGCTCCGCCGTAATGCTGGGTTGGGATGTGGGAGATTTTAACAGCGTGCGCTCCCTCAGCCCCGAGGTCAGCCTGCCTCGAGCGCGCGAGCCCCTGCCCGCTGGCTCAGAAACCCTGCAGCTGCTGTATCGTTTGGGTCAAGATGTGGCTGCCTGGAGTCTCTGGCAAACCGAATTTGAAACTGCTCAAGAGCCCACCGTGGCCGAGCAGTTTACCGATGGCGTGATGCGAGTGGGTGTCGGTGACAATCTTGATGGGATCTTTATGCTCTCCAGTTTGGCCTGGCGAGATGATGAGACCGAACAAGCCGAATACCAACAGCTTAGAGCTACCCCTAACTACTGGCAGACGGTATATCCATTTCCTTTCTCAGATCTAATTCAAGCTTGGTCGCAGCAACGTCAGCTAAACCCGCTGCTGGTGACGGCGCTGATGCGTCAAGAATCTAGATTTGAGCCAAAAATTCGCTCGGTCGTTGGGGCCATTGGTCTGATGCAGGTCATGCCCGAGACTGGCGATTGGATTTTGGCACAAATTGGTGAGAGTACCGACAACCTCGACACCACTCTAGAGACACCCAACGAAAATATTAAGCTGGGTACCTGGTATTTGGACTACACCCACCAGGAATATAGTGATAACTCAATGTTTGCTGTTGCTAGCTATAACGCTGGTCCTGGTGCTGTGGCTGATTGGGTCGCCAGGGGATATGGTGATCCAGATGAGTTTGTTGAAAACATTCCCTTTTCTGAAACCAAGGGGTACGTAGAGGCTGTATTTGGTGGCTACTGGAACTACCTCAGACTGTATAACCCTACTATTCGGCGTCAGATGGCTCAATATGCTGCGCAATAGACCCATCAGCCTAGGGAATCGTATCGAAGCCTCTATGCTATTCGAACGGTTGACCATACAATAGTTCAGATAAGTAAGGGAATATACCTAGACAGTCAATCATTGGCGATAAGTGCTGGTGCAGATGTGCAATTTCTACACTTCATAAGTACTTACGTCGATACAATGCATCCAGCAATCCGTTAAGGTTAATCTGTCTAAATTTGCCCAGGTTAGTTCTAGCCTATTTGAGGCACATTAGCCCTCATCCTGAGGCACATTAGCTCTCATCTTGAAGCGCATTAGCTCTCATCTTGAAGCGCATTAGCTCTCATCTTGAAGCGCATTAGCTCTAATCGTCTATCACAACCAGCAAAGTAACGTGACTAGCTACAGTACTGTTCAGAAGCAGCAATTAGGCCAACTAGGCGCTTACCTACAAGAAAAGCGTCAGGAACAAGGGAAATCCTTAGAGGATATTTCCTTGCAAACCTATATTCGTGCTCAATTGCTTAAGGCTGTAGAAGCCGGTGATACGTCCGATTTGCCTCAACCTATCTTTGTGCAAGGCTTTATTCGCCGTTATGCGGATGCCTTGGGGTTAGATGGAACCAACTTTTCGAAACAGTTTCCGGTACATTCGATTCCTGATACGCCACGGCCGGTACCTCGACCAGCTACCCCAGTGGATATGTCGTACCAGACAGCGGCTCAAAAGCGCTCCGCTCAGGCCAAACCTACCCAGCCAGAGGTGGGCGCTATGCCCATCAAGGCTGAGTCGCCTGCGATGGAAAGTGTGGGTGCTGCTGAGCCAGATACCGCTGCTGAAGTGGCAATGCCTGAGAAGGTAGCTGCAACTGCTACTAAGGAGCCTACAGTAGACCCCAGCCCCGTCATCGATGGTGAACTGACGGCTTTAGATACAAATGGCAATGATAATAGCCCCGGTAACGGAAATTCTTCCAAAAGCTTTTCTTTGCCAAATTCATCAGTGGATGACTCACCAGTTGGGGCTATGCCACTTGAGCCTGCAATCGGTTCAAGTTTATCCAGCGAATCTAGCTCATTTTTAGACTGGCTACCCTGGGGGATTGGTGCGGCTGTATTGGTAGGTGCGATCGCACTCATCGGCCCAAGAATTTTTGGCGGTGGCAACAATGAGCCTTCTGAGCCCGTAGAAGCCACAGCGTCGCAAACTGAAGTTGCTCAGGGTGAACCAACTGTTGCCCCGGAGCCCGAGCCGGAGCCCGAAGCCAAACCCGCTATCAGCGACGCCCCCGTCTTTTTGCAGGTGGAAATTACTGAAGCAGGCCCTTCGTGGATGAGCGTTATCGTTGACGGTGAGCCTGTATTTGAAGGGCTGATGGACCCTGGAACTGTAGAACTCTGGGAGGGCGAAGAATCCATTAGCATGAATGTGGGCAATGCCGGTGCGGCGCTTATTTCTGCTAACGGCAGTGAGCCACAGCCAGCTGGTAATCCTGGTGGAGCCGAGTTTCTAACCTTCAACGCTGAAGAGTAGCAGATATTAGTCTGACTCGACTGATTTAGGCAGTCACGCTACAACCACAGCGATACAATAAAAAATATATCTATACATCCGGCACTGCAGCATGACGTCCAATCTAGAGACGATAGAGTCCACTGAGCAGGTTGACTATCTCGACGAAATGCCTGACGAGATAGAAATGTCCCTCTTCGACCATCTTGACGAGTTGCGGACGCGAATTTTCTATTCGTTGATCGGTGTTTTGGTGGGGGTTATCGGCTGCTTTTGCTTTGTTAACCGCATCGTTGAAATCTTGGAGATTCCAGCTCAAGGCGCAAAATTTCTTCAGCTTTCTCCTGGTGAGTACTTTTTTGTATCGATTAAAGTGGCTGGCTACAGCGGTATCTTAGTTGCCAGCCCCTTTATTCTTTATCAAATCGCTTTATTTGTACTCCCCGGCCTAACTCGGCGAGAGCGGCGGTTGATTGGCCCTATTGTCTTAGGCTCCAGTGTCCTGTTTGTAACCGGCATATTTTTTGCTTACATTGCCCTGATTCCTGCTGCTCTAAACTTCTTTATCAACTACGGTGAGGGCGTGGTTGAGCAGCTATGGTCTATTGACCGTTACTTTGAATTTGTACTGCTGCTGTTGTTTAGCACCGGGTTAGCGTTTCAGATTCCTGTCATTCAGCTGCTTTTGGGCCTGTTGGGTATTGTCAATTCGACTACCATGCTCAAGGGCTGGCGCTACGTCATGCTAGGGGCTGTGGTTCTTGGAGCTGTGCTGACGCCGTCTACTGATCCTATTACCCAAAGCCTATTAGCTGGAGCTGTCTTATTCCTCTATTTTGGTGGAATCTTTATGGTCAAAGCCATTGGCCGGTAAGGGAGAGACAGCTGCTCTGACAACAAAAACTATTCTCTAGAGCGGATGCTTGGCTGGAACGCCCACATGTCTGGGAAATTCTTGATCTGTTTTTTCAATTTTTTTCACATACAAACAGTGTCTAACTCCTTGAGTCATGGGAGTTTCCCAGGGGCATATAGCCACTAGCTCACCACCGAGGGTTTCTAGTGCTCCTATAAATAATTCTTCTTCCTGGTCAGTCCACTGACCGCGAAACAGGATCGCAAATCCGCTTTTCTTGAGGAGCGGTAGAGCATATTCAGCGCATGTGGAGGCTGGACCGACGGCCCTGACCATGGCCAGGTCATATTGTGCACGATGGTTGGGCTTACGCCCTGCTGCCTCAGCGCGATCCGCTACACAATCAGTGTTCGCTAACCCTAACTGCTCGCACAGGGTTTCTAGAAACGTAATTTTCTTACGGGTGGAATCTAGCAAGGTCACCTGCCATCGAGGACGTGCGATCGCAACCGGCAATCCTGGAAAGCCGCCCCCTGTGCCAATATCAATCACCCGTTTTACAGTTGGTAACCACTCTGGCTTTTCAGGCTCATACCAGGGAGCCAGGCCACTGAGGGAATCCCACAAATGCTTTTCCCAAAACTCACCCGGTTCCGTAATCCGCGTCAAATTCACCTGACGGTTACCCTCAACAATCCCCTGATAGAGTCGCTCAAATAAAGCCAACTGCTCTTCAGATGGCTGCCACTGCAATGTCTCTTGCCATCGACTGCCGTTGATTGGCAGCTGTTTCGTAATCATATCTGTCCCCCTTATGTCTGTTGCACTTCGACCCTCTTTTCCCTTAAACCGGGGTCGCCTCCAGCGGCTGTGTCAATAGCTCCCCATTGCGCAATGTCCAGCAGTAATCTGCTAGATGCGCTAAATCAGTCGCATCATGGGATACCACCAGTAAACTCCAATCTTTTTTAAGCGCTGCCAAAAGACTCACAAGCTGCTGTTTCATAGACCAGTCCAACCCCGCTGTCGGCTCATCTAACAACAGCAGATAGGGCTGCCGAATTAGCTGTACTGCCAATGCCAATCGACGCTGTTGACCGCCACTCAAGGCATAGGGGGGAGCCTGTAACGAAATTTCCCCTAACCCAACCGATTCTAGGGTCTTGGTCACCTCTTCAGAACCCAGTTCAGGATGACCAATGCGCAATTCTTCTAATATTGTGTGGCCACAAAAATGACGTTCTGGAAACTGAAATACGAGACCTGCCAACTGCTGAAGTGTCTCTGGCTGTAGTTCTTGATTGCGCCAATGTAGCGTACCCTTCGACGGAGCCACTAACCCAGCCAAAATTTCTAACAGTGTGCTTTTACCAGAACCACTTGGCCCTACAATCAGCCCCATCTTTTTGGGCTCTAGGGTAAACGAAATCTGCTTAAGTATGGGCGCTGCACTCGCTGCGGGATGATACGAAACGTTGTCAAGAGTCAGCATTAGTGCAACAAGATAGGCCATCTCACACTATAGCCTTTTGTACAGTCAGTGCCGTCTTAAGCTGCTATTTGGGCAGAGTCTTGTGCTAGTGAGCTAACTCAGAATCAATAGGCTTGCTATTCTAGATAACTGGAATTACAAACCTACGTTATGGAAATTCGCTTTCGTGAGTGCGACTTCTTCAATCTATGGATTTGGCTAGAGCTAGACAATGTGCCTTCCGCCATGGAACAGCAGTACATCGAAGAAATTTTTAACTCATGGTTTTTCCTGGGTAAGCTGGGCGGGTTTAATGCCGAGAACCTCCAGGTGCAAGACGGCGGCCACGAAATCAGCTATATGGACTACAACAATGACGAGGCAGACAGCAGCCTCATGTCAGTGATGCACAATATGTCTGAGGTTCAGTTTGAAGGAACCTGGGCACGTTGCTGGTTTGACCTGGGCACCACCGACGCGGTTGCGTTAGATGTACTGGTTAATACGCTGAAACAGTTCAGCAAAGACTACATCGTCATTAAACGCGTCTACGTTGGCGGCGAAAATGAAGACTGGCCCATTCCCCGCGATCAGCAGGCAGACTTTGTGGATGCCCTGCATTAACTCCAAATTTTGTAGGGGCGTTGCATGCAACGCCCCTACAAAATTTGAACCAATCAACTTTTAACCCCATCAACAGAAATCTTAAAAAAACACTCAGTTCGCTCAAAACGCTTTCTAAGATCCAGCTGGGGTTCACCAGGCATAATAACAATGCCCCCAACGAGAAACATCTACTATGGATTACGAAGCGCAGCGTCAGGCCAGTCTAGAGTCCCCTGTGTTTACTCAGCTAGACCAATGGCTCACTAGGCGGATTCGAGAGCTGAGTGTCGATGCATTGGCCGCTAAAACATTTACCTGCACCGCCTGCGGTGAGGTGGAAGGTGAATATCTAGTGGACTACGAAGGTAAAACCTACCGCTTTGATACGGCCACCACGTACTCATTTCTAGAATTTATTCTGGCTAAACAACCCACCGTGGTGAACTAAACTCTGTGAACTAGAGCTGTCGTTACACCACAACTTCGTGGTCAAAACGCTCACGCTTTTCAAATTCAAAGGGTCCGGCTACCGAACCCCAGAGCAGCTCATCTGTCTCAGGATCACGGCCACGGTCGTAGCTGATGAGCTTGTTATCCGTAATCTCAAACTCATTGTCTAAGTAGCTGGTTTTGCCCTTGCGCACAACGATACAGTTTTTACCTGGCACCACTTTGTCAATAAAGCTATGGCCAGTCCAGCGCACAGTCATGTCACAACCGGGCATTTTTTCAATGTGTTCTTCAGATAGGCTGCCTAGCTTGTCCGAGTCTCGCGCTGCACCAATCACAGCATCCTGCTCTTTAAAGGTGTAGTTTTCCAGCAAGATGTGCTCGTCCTGCAGCAGAAAACGTAGCACCCGCACCCGATAGGGCTGTCCCAACATAAAGTCGTAAGCTTGCTCTAGGTAAAGACAGTTGCCTGATAAGAAGCTCGATGGCAAGGGGCGCATGCACACCCGAATATGAGCAAAGAAGGGGGGGTTCTCAATGGCTTGGGCTTGGTTACTAAAATCAGCAGCCATCCATTTAATTAAGGTGGAAATATCTGTTGCGTGAGACATAAATAGAGCAAGCGATTAGCAGCAGCAGTAAATAGAGCCAGATGGTCGAGGTGGCTTCGCCATTTATTATGAAAAGACAGAATCCTCTCAAGGGCAACCTTATGGCGATGAACTCAGTCTTTCATCAATTCTTTGACCACTGCGTCGGCAAATGGTCTACAGAGCGTACTTACCACTATCTCACTCAAAATGAGGTTGAGCGTTCCCATACTGACTTTCAGGTATCGCCCATAACTGACGAGCTAAAGGCTAACGTGCTCTCTGACAATGCCTACAGCGAAGTTCAAGACTTGGGTGCCTTACCAGGATTTCGGCTAGCCTTTAGCACCGTCTCAGAAAAAGGCGAAAAGGTCTCTCAAACCTTAAACCTGTTATTTGTGACCCGCACCGAAACCGGACCTATTTTGGAAGGGGACTATCTTCGCGATCGCGCCTATGAAGAAGCGCGTCCTATTATTTCCCACTTTCGTTTCGATAGCACTACCTGAGAGCTGTTAATGACCACCAACTACACCCGCGTGGTCTCTGTAGACTCCATTACCTTAGTAAACCCCAAGACCCGCATTCGTCGCATTCTCAACTATCTACGACCACCTGAGGGCCAGCCGCTTGAGCAACTAGGATTAGTCGGCTTTGGTGTTGAGCAAAAAGTGCCTTAACTCGATTCTTCAACCGTCTACAAACGTTCCATAGTCTGTCGTGAGTATGCTCTTCTGCGGAACTGGCACCAGTTAACGTGTATTGATTTCTATAGCAGTTACACACAATTTTCCAATCTAATGGGAAAGCTGGGGGTAACTCTTAGAACAGGTTTAGCAATCTGCCGGATACATTCAGCTGATTGCTCCGCACATAGCTACTGCTATCTAAGGCTTTCAGCGATCGCTGTTGTGAACTATGTGCGCAAAGCTATACATGCTACGGAGAGCACACAGTGGGCTTATTTGAGAAAGTTCGGGCCGAATTTATTGACATTATTGAATGGCTCGATTCATCGCAAGATACCATTGCCTATCGCTTTGAGCGATTTCAAAATGAAATCAAAATGGGGGCACAGCTGGTCGTGCGTCCGGGGCAGGTGGCTATTTTGGTGGGTGAGGGTCAGGTGGCCGATGTCTACGCGCCAGGTCGCCATCGACTAGAAACCAAGAATATGCCCGTTCTCTCTACACTGATGGGCTGGAAGTATGGCTTTAACTCCCCCTTTAAGGCGGAAGTTTACTTTTTTAATACCAAAATTTTTACCAACCTCAAGTGGGGTACCGCTAACCCCATTACCATTCGTGACCCAGAACTAGGCCCTGTGCGTCTGCGGGCCTATGGGACCTACACGATGCGTGTGGACGATGCTCGCACGTTGCTAGAACAGCTGATTAGCACCGATGGTCTCTTTCAGACTGATGAGATTAGCGACCATCTCCGCAACATGATTGTATCGGCGTTTGCCAGCTGGGTTGGTCGAGACCAAACGCCTTTGTTTGACCTGGCGGCTAACTACCAGGCCATGGGTGAACAGGTGCGCGATGCGATGCAGCCAAATATGACGCAGTTTGGTCTGGAGCTACGTCAGCTGCTGATTGAAAATATTTCGCTACCGCCTGAAGTTGAAGCTGCCCTGGATAAGCGGGCATCCATCGGCATCCTGGGCAACATGCAGCAGTACACCCAATATCAGGCAGCAAATGCGATTGAGCAGTCGGCCAAAAATCCTGCTGGTGCCAGCCCTGGCCTTGACCTCGGTGTCGGTATTGCAATGGGGCAGCAGATTGCCAATGCCATGAACCCAGCCGCGCCTACTGCCCCGGCTCCCTCTGCGCCAGCTGCGCCCCCACCTCCCATGCCAGCTGCTGCTTGGTATATCACTCGGGATGGTCAAAACTTTGGCCCCTATTCCCAAGACCAGCTTTTGGCCAATGGTCTAACGGCTGAGTCTAATGTGTGGAAACAGGGCATGGCTAGCTGGCAGCCTGCGAATACGATCCCTGAGCTGCGATCGCTGCTAAATAGTATGCCACCTCCGCCGCCAGGGGCTTAGGTGACTAGTTTTTGCCCAGTAAACTTCCCCATAATCTTTATTCCTGACTCCTAATTTCACAATGGAGCCTACGACCTCCGTTAACCAATATCAGTGCCCTGGCTGTAAGGCCGACATGGCTTTCAACCCAGATTTAGGGCAGCTTAAGTGCCCCTACTGCGGTCGTGCCGAGGCAATGCCTGAGGTAACAGCAACTAAGCTGAGAGCTACGCTGCAGGAGCATAATTTAGCGGCGTTTATTGAAACTAATCGCACTCAAATTGCCCAGTTGGCGACGACGGCCCAGGAGGTTAACTGTCCTGGCTGTCAGGCTACGATCTCGTTTGAGCCTCCTGATGTGGCTGGTAAATGCCCTTTTTGTGCCACCAGCATTGTCACCCAGCAAAGCCACCCTGCCGATCCCACCCTGGCTCCATCTGGGATTGTGCCCTTTGCTGTGGGTCGCAAGGTCGCTCTAAATAACCTGAGGGAATGGCTGGCATTCCGTTGGGATTGGCAAGATTTAAAGGCAATCTTTTTACCTGGCAAGCTTAAGCAACTGGCACAAAACAAAGCTTTGATGGGGGTTTATCTACCATTTTGGACCTACGATGTTCAGACCAATAGTCGCTATCGCGGTGAACGGGGTGAGCATTATTACAAGACAGAGACTTACACCACGACTAATGCAGACGGTAAGCAGGAAACTAAAACTCGTAGAGTCCGGCATACGCGATGGTATTCGGCCTCAGGACGCGTAGCCAGATTCTTTGATGATGTGCTGGTACCTGCAACTCGAGCTATTAGTGATAAAAAGCTACGGAAGCTTTGGCCCACCCTGGCGGTTTCTAGCCTTAAACCCTACAGCGCTGAATATCTGGCAGGGTTTAAGGCCCAACGTTATGAAACTCCGGTCAAAGAAGGGTTTGGGCAGGCGAAAGCGATTATGGCCGAAACTATCCGCAGCGATGTGCGCTCTGATATTGGGGGCGATGAGCAGCGTGTTCACTCAGTGTCAACGGACTATTCGCAGGAGACGTTCAAGCATATTTTGCTGCCTGTGTGGATGGCTAGCTACCGCTATGGGGGCAAAACCTATCAGGTGCTGATCAATGCCCAAACCGGTACCGTAATGGGCGAGCGACCTGTGGCTGTTTGGAAGGTAGCACTAGCCGTTGCGATCGCGACCCTCATCATCATAGCCATTATTTTGATAGCGAACGGATAACCGCCCATCAACCGAAAAAAGGTTCACAGAGAACATCTCAAACCCTTGACCCAAGCTTGATTCAAGTTTTTCAAAACCGGCATTGTCGATTTAAAAAATAGCAGTTAATATTTAGTTACAAGGTGTTACACACCGTTACGTTTCGTCTGAAGGATTTTGAATCATGGCTGAAGAAAACGCAAAGTTTGGTTTCACTCAGGCTGCTGAGAACTGGAATGGTCGTCTAGCAATGCTAGGTTTCGTCATCGGTCTAGCTACTGAGCTATTGACTGGTCAGGGCATTCTTTCCCAGTTGGGCTTGATGTAGGTAGAGACCTGAGATTAGACAGGTTAGGTAAAGATATCTCCAGTATCGATTTTTTCCGTACAGTCAGAGAACAAAGGGGCAGGCTTCGGCTTGTCCTTTTTTTTACACGTGGGGCGCTATTCTTCTTCGTCTTCAAACTCTGCCCAAGTAGCTACGGTCTTTAGCTCAGGCGGGATGGCATCATCAGGGTGAAATTCCAATATTGTTTCCCGATATCCTAAGTAGCCCGACTCTGTAAATGACATCAACATACGGGCGAGGGCGATCCAGATGGTTTCATCAAACTCCCAGTCATGATTAAAACTTGCCCGATCAGCAATGGACTTCAGCGCCCAGAAATAGCTATTGCGCACCACGGACCCTTTCTTTTTGTAAGGAGGTACGTCATCCTGGTGAACAAATAAAACCTGGTTGCTGATCTTTGCTCTCATAGGGGTCAATGCTTTACAACTGTATCCATAAACTTAATTTCTGCTAAAACATCCCATGGTGGCGGCCGTTTGCCTGCGTAATGTTCACAAAGTCTATAACAACACCTGTGTGGTCAACGATCTTTCGCTGACAATTCAGCCGGGTGAAATTTTTGGTTTACTGGGGCCAAACGGTGCTGGTAAGTCCACCACCATTCGTATGGTAACTACCCTGACGCGCGCAACTCAGGGTGACATCGTTGTTTCTGGATATGACGTCTGCCGTCAGAAGGCGGAGGTGCGTCGTCAGATCGGAGTAGTCCTGCAGCAAACTAGCGTTGATGGGGATTTATCTGTCTGGGAAAACATGGAGTTCCATGGCAGAATGCACCACTTACCAAACCCACAGCGACAGCGAGACATTGATCAATGGCTCACCTATGTGGAACTGTCTGAACGCCGGGATGACAAAGTTAAAACTCTGTCTGGCGGGATGAAGCGACGACTCCAGATTGCCCGAGCTCTGCTGCATCAGCCAAAAATTCTTTTCTTAGATGAGCCCACTGTTGGTCTCGACCCGCAAACTCGCCGCCGTCTGTGGGAGATCATTCTCGATTTAAATAAACAGCAGGGAATGACCATGTTGCTGACTACGCACTACATGGAAGAGGTGGAATATTTATGCGATCGCATCGGCAGTATGGACCAGGGGCGACTAATTGAAATGGGAACCCTGGCAGAGCTAAGGGCTCAACACGGTGAGGGCATTGTCATACAGCAAAATGACGACCGTTGGAACTACACCTTTTTCCCTACACTGCAAGACGCCAATCAGTTTCTTGACCAACAGCCAAATAAAACTGGCATGATGACCCGTCCTTCTAACCTAGAAGATATCTTTGTTGAACTGACAGGCCATAATCTCGACTAGCCTTTAAATAGCAAAAAGGGATGGACACCAGCCCATCCCTCAAAACATAAACCAGATGTTGAGACGTTCCATGGAACGTCTCAACATCTGGTGTGTCTCCACAAAACTAATCCAGATAGCCCATCAAAGTGGTGCTATCCTCATCAATATCGTTAGAGGCAATCGGACGATGACCAGGCAACGTATCTAAATCAGATACTACCAGAGTACTTACAGCCACAGGTCGATGACCGGGCAGATGGTCAGTACTAGCGACCTCAAAGTTATCCGCCATTACAGGACGCACTCCCGCTGACGATAAGTTGTGGACTACCTCAACATTGCTAACTGTGATGGGTCGGTTGTTGGGTAATGTATCTGTTTCAACAACGCGAGTGTTATCTTCCAGCACAATAATATTAGACTTCTCAGCCTTTACGATGCCACCGCTTTTGGCAGCAGCAGATGACGTCATCTTTTTCTGACTCCTAGCTGAAGAGCTAGACTTTTGACCTGTTGTACCAGTGGTTTCCGGTGCGTCGCTGCTCATAACCCTATAACCCCTTCTACTAGTTAAAGTATTCCTGTGGAACTCATTTGGCTAACGTCCAAGCATCCTCTAAACCGAATACTGGACCCTAATACCACCAACGACTACCCCGCCAGTCACTGAACGAAAACCAATGGGGCATTGTAAAGCTCTAGTGGTACAAATATCTCAATAATTATAAGTTAAAAGACAACCGATTTAGTTTATTAAAGCTAATCAATCCCATAAATCCCTGTTCGTTAAGCGCGTCTAAAGCTTTAGGGCAGCTGTCTCGATAATTTGCCGGACCTTGATTTACGAGCTACAATAGTGATTGCTCTTAAGCAAGCTAAGGCCGATTTTGGTCGAAGTTTACATCAGGGGGCTGTAACGGTTTCGACGTTTTGACGAAAGTCGCGTTGTGATGCAGGTCGAGAGCGAGTCCACTCTCGAAAATAAAGACTCAACTAAACATAGATGCAAACAACATCGTACCTTTTGCTCGTAAGCAAGTAGCTGTAGCTGCTGCCTAAAAACCTCTCTCAGGTTCGCGCGCTTATCGCCTGACTCCGTTAAGGGTGATAAGCCTACCTCAACGGATGCGTTAGGTTAATTTCTCTGGTGAGAGACCTAACAAAGACCTTTACCAGAGCATCCCACCGTTCGGGATAATGAGCGGTTCCCGCCTAGAGGGTTAGATAGGCTAAACCTGTGAATGATTGGCGTGTTATTACTCAGGGCGGACACGGGTTCGACTCCCGTCAGCTCCATTTAACGTCTTCTTTAAGTTAAACACTCTGATTTGAGAGTATTTAACTTGAATAAGGGGGTGTCCTACCAAATTTAATTTAAAGGCTATATTTAGCTTTCTCATTTTGTTTCTATTCTTGTGTTTGGAGCGATCGCATAGGTCGCCTAACTAGTGTTATCACTTAGGTTTACTGTTTTTTTTCTTTAAGCTGAGTGAAGTAATTTTCCAACTTTGGAACAACCTTAGTTCCTGAAAACTAGGGTGTCTATACTGAGGGAGAATGGCTTTCAAGTCGAAGATTATAGATATAAGAAAACTATAAAAAAGCTTGAAATTGTCAGCTTAGGCGCAGACGTACAAACAGTATTTTAATCGGCCAGAGGATTGATTTTGGGTCCGGTGTGAAATATATATTTCAGGCACTGTTAGTTTGTCTATGCCTAAAGCCTTTGGTTAGCGCTTTTGTCTGTTTTGCTGAGTCTCTCAATAATGAAATTTCCTATTTGGCAGTACCTGCAACAACCGGTTTTTAACCCTGATCACAAAACAATTTTTAGCCCAGCCAAGTTTTGGCAACACCATAACCTAAAACACTTAGAGCGGTGTTGGGAAAAGGAGTATCGACAGCCTAGAAAGCTTAATTGACTGAGTCTTAAGTATACTTTCTAACAATTCTAGAGAGCGACTAAGATCAGTGTTTGATTCCTTATATTTTCTGACAGTCTAATGTCAAGAAAGTCTGACCAGTTAACATATTGAGTACTGGTTTACTAGGCACACAAATTATAGAAAATAGGAGCGTTTATCGTTTTAGATAAGGTGCTCTTATTTTTTGTTCTTTTTCAGAACGCGTTATACCAATTCTCAGTTTTGTAGGGCTTTGCTTTTCTCAGCTTGCTGAATATGCTTAGTTTTGAGCTATGGAACTCTGGCACCGCTAAAGATAAAAGTTTTGGGACTGTAGAAACACTTTTGAGGATTGGTATTAGTTAGCAAAAAATCTATAGATAGACGCTAATTGGCCTGACTGATATAGTTGGCTATTTTCGATTGAGCTTCTTGCCAATTTGATAGGGCCTTCTCGGACCATAACCAATGGAATGATAAATCAGTAGTGATGTCTTCACCATTAGTAGTATCAATCACATCCTGCCAGTAACTAGCTGCTGTTGCTAGCAACGGCAGACCCTCATCGTCTAACCCCTGCTCAGATTGCTGATGATAGGCCATGGCCAAACCCAGTCGGGCATGGAGCCTGGTTGGTGCATTTTTTAGAGAGACGTCTTGGGGTAGCTCGTGTAGGGTCAAAATCGGAATATCGTATTCTTGACCGGTGTCTAAAGCGGCCTCCCAAGTTTCGATAGCTTCTGTCCAGAAACCGCCCTCGTAGTATGCAAAGCCTAAGGCAACTTGCGCATCTAACCAGTCGGGCTTTGCCGCTAGAGCATCGCGCCATGATCTAGCCGCTTCTTCAGGCCCTATAGAACTATCTGCAAAACTCTGATTCATCAAAGTCCACTGTAGCTGCCCCTTTGAAAAGAGCAGTGAGGGATCATCGATATTGCCTAGAGCTACAACCCTCGAAAGCGCTTTGCCGTGGTCGCCAGCCGCCGCCATCTTATTGAGGGCTAAGACGGCACTTTCTGGATTACCGCTTACAATACCGCTGATTTCAACAAGATCTGGTGACACCTGGGTCGGGTTATCTGCTGCTTGGGGTGCTTGAGAAAAGACATTAAGCGGATCGCGAATGCCAACACCCGTAAGCACCACTAGAGCCAGAATACCTGCTCCTGTCAAGATTTTCTGTTGTTGGCGACCGGTTCGTTGTTGTTTTCTGTCATCGACAACAGACGTTTGAACAGGATTTTCAAGGGATTCAGAGACCGTTTCAGCAGCAGTACCACTGTAGATTGTTGTATCTTCAATATCCTGCTCAGGCGATGTGTTTTTTTTAGGAAGCTGATCGTATAAATCTAACCCTGGTGTTTCTAAGGTGTCAGGGAGTAATGCTTCATCTGCATCCTCTGGTACTACCTCATCCACATCCTCTGGGATTACCTCATCAGGGGCAGACGAAAGCTGCTCCACCAGTTCCGTCACTGTTGAGGCATCTTCTTGGTCGTAACTTAGAAGCTCCTCAAGTTCTACGGTTTCAACAACGTTATCTAGATCTACGTCTTCACCAAGACTTGTGGCTACTAAAGGTCTTTCATCAACAGCCGATGACTTGAGTGTTTCGAGGGCAGATTCGGACTCAGTTAATAGTTTGTCTAGTGCGCTGTTATGGTCGCCGGGCTTACTGGCAAGATAGCCATCAAACCCTGGCTGCATATACAGAATAGGTAATGCCCAATAGCTGTAGTTAGAATCGTGGGCTGAAATTAGCCCCTGACGAGTACGGTTTAGGCACAGGTCAATGGGGGTACCTTGTTTGAGATTACGGTACAGCAGTCGGGTAAAGGTAATGGCCACATCGTCAGGAATCCGCTCAGCCATTGCAATCACCCCGGGAATGCCTCGATTAACCAGGGCATGAGCTAGATTTTGCTCGTGCCAGCCAACTTCAGCTCCGGTACTTTGGGCATAGGCTCCCCGACAAGAATTTAAAATTGCCAGTTTGACACCATTATTCGATAGCAAACCTGCCAGGTCTTCACCGCTAATACGTTCGGTTAACCCAGTCTGACGGCTGACTAGATACAAGTCTCCACCAGCATTGCCCAGGTTGCTGTGGCCAGCATAGTGCAGTACCTGATATTGGCCATGTTCTAATGCTTGAGTCAGCTCACTACGGCCTGGCTGTTCTAAAACTGTCAGCTGTAAATCTAGCTGCTTCTCGGGTAGAACAGTGCCGTAGTCACCGCCAGATCGCATTAATTGGGGCTGCAGTTCTTTTTTTAGGTGGTTTACTTCCCGAGCAAGCTCTAAGCGATCTTGATCGTTTGGTGCCGCAATCACCATCAAAACTCTTAAGGGTTTCTCAAAGTCAGGTACTGTAGCGATGGGGCGGTCATATCCCTGACGTCGGTCTAGATGATAGCGGGAAAAGGTAACATCAGTACCCGTTCCCAACGGTCGATCACCTGCATGCAAAACTTCGCAAGGAAGCTTTTGTAGTTTGTCTCCCTTTAGACCCAGACGCAATCGCAGCGGTGTACGTCGATTTTGTGCAACTCCTTGGGCCGTCAACCAGCTATCGCGCAGCGCCTTGTCAAATACACTGTTGTAAAGTGCCTGCCCCAAACTGACTAAAGTTGGCAGCTGATTTGCAGAGGTTTTATCATCGCCATTGCCAGAGCGAAAGATTGACCGAGACGCCCAGCGCTGAGATGACTCGCCCTTAAGAATGCCGAGCAGTGGGTCATGCATCAATGTAGACGCTTGATCTAACCAACTATCAATAGGCCAGTGAAACTGCTCTTGTGCCAAGGGAACCCCAGGCGCAACTTGCTCTGTGCGCACAAGGTATCTGTCATTACCGACAGCTGTAATTGATATGTCAAATTCTTGGAGCACTGTTAGCAGACCGCGTCCCTGTTATGTTTATTCTTATTTGACATCCTGAACCTGTCAGGCTCTTTTAGTATCCCCAATAACCGAGCATAACGTGTCGAAATGGATACGGTGATAAAAAAGATGCAGTTATCAGACTGTCTACACAGCAACTGCGTAACGCTTAAACATGTCTGGATAGCTTACCACAGCTGACCTTGGGCATTGCCATTGCTCATCAATTTATGGGGTAACTTAATGCAATGTTTAGTTGGCCACCATGGCTGAGCCGCCGCCACGTCTACTGGGTTCAGCTACGGCCTGTATCGTTCCATTGGGGGATATCTCTAACCCGGTCGCTGCTCCAATTTCATCTACTGTACGAAACTGATGCCCTAACTGACTTAAGCCATCGATATCAGGGTGGCCCTCTTCAACAGTTGTCGTGCTGCCGTTACGTTGTGACAGTCGAGAAGCACTGAGCGCTTCAGGCAGGGGCAGGTCAAAATCGATCAAATTAGTGGCTATACCGACCACTGTGGTGATAATTGTTGAGCCACCGGGACTGCCAAAGGCAAGGATGCGACCATCGGGAGCAAAGGCAATGGTCGGAGCCATGCTGCTACGAGGGCGTTTACCGGGTTCCGGTGAATTGGGATGGGGTATCGCTGTATCAAAATCGGTTAGCTCATTGTTGAGGATAAAACCATAGCCTGGTACGACAATGCCAGACCCCCCAGTTGACTCAATTGTCAGGGTGTAGGAAACGACGTTACCAAACTGGTCGGCAGTAACAAGATGCGTGGTAGAGAGCCCTTCTTGACTGTTTGCGATCGCAACTCCAGCGGGCTGAGTCAAACTAGGGCTCGGATCGCTCTGATGGGGCAGTGGGTTACCGGGTGTTGTGCAGGGTTCGCTCGCTCTAGCTGGAAGTGTTTGGTCAGTAATGTAGTCAGGGTTGAGCAGACCGGTGAGGGGCACATCCACATATTCGGGGTCGCCCAAATAGGCATTGCGATCGCAAAACGCCAGCCGTTCGGCTTCAATTACCCGATGTAGCGCTTCAGTTCGGTCTAAGGTACTCAGTTCACCAGACTCTAAACGCTCTAAGGTTTGCGCTACGGTGATGCCACCGCTGCTGGGCAGACCCATGCCATAAAATTGCTAGCCGCGATAGTCACTGACTACCGGAGGCCGTACCCGCACTTCATAGCGATCTAAATCTCCTAGAGTCATCGCTCCAGGGTGCACGGTAAATGTAGGCTCATCCACTGTCGGGGGTGACTGCAGCGTCTCCACAATCGCTTGGGCAATAGCGCCCCGATAAAAGCTGTTAACGCCCTCACTCGCTAGTAAGCGATAGGTCTGGGCCATATCTGGATTTTGAAAAGTTGACCATACGGCGGGGGGGGCACCGTTGGGTAAATAGAGCTGCTCTGTAGAGGTAAATGCGTCAAACCGTTCCTGGTTAAGGGCTACCTGCTGAGCAAAGGTTTCATCTACTGTAAACCCAGACTCTGCTAGCTGAATTGCTGGAGCTAAAGCATCTGCTAAAGATAGGGTGCCGTAGCGCGACAGTGCCGTCTGCCAATTTAGCGGAGTTCCAGGTACACCCACGGCTAAACCACTGCTGATACGATTTGGGAAAAATGGTAAATTTTCCCCCTCAGGACTCTCTGGATCACGAAACAGGTCTGACGTGACAGCCGCTGGCGCTTCTTCACGACCATCTAAGGTGATGACGCGGTCTTGATCGTGGAGGTAAATCACCATGAAACCACCGCCGCCAACGCCCGCAGAGAAGGGTTCTGTGACGCCTAGGGCTGCAGCGGTTGCCACAGCTGCATCGATTGCATTTCCACCCTGGCGCAGTACGTCAATACCGATGCGACTGGCATCTAGATCTACCGAGGCCACTGCACCGCCAGTGCCACTGGCAACAGGGACTTTTCCCTGAGCCTGAGCCACGCCAGTAAAGGCTAAACCCAAAAACAGACAAATAGCAAAGCACCACGACCACCAACGGATAGTAGGGGCATTGCCGGCAATGCCCCTACTATCATTTATACGATTAGACTTCCACATTCAACCTAGGTGAGACCTGACAACAGCACTAGCCCCAGTACGGCCCCAAACACAATCAGGGTATAGAACTGGGCGCGACCGGTTTCCAGGTACTTTAGTCCATCACCCGTAATCAGGGTTAAAAAGCCAGTCAGGTTGACGATACCATCCACTAGCTTGACATCTATGGTGAGGGCCCCTTTGGCAATTTTGCGGCTGCCCTGAACAAAAACTAAATCATAGATATCGTCGACGTACCACTTGTTGAGAGAGAAGTTATAGAGCGGTTTGAATTAGCTTGCGATCGCACCCGCATCGATTGTCTTCGTCACATACATCAGCACTGCCAAGACAATACCCACCACCGAGATGGCGACTGAGCTACCCGCCATGATGGCAAACTCATGCAGGTCCACCTCTTCAGCCAGCTCAGCAACGGTAACCACCTCACCGGGAGCTGAAATAAACGCCTCGAAGTAGTTACCAAAGGGCGTACCCACCAGACCAATCAAGATTGAAGGCACCGCCAACACAATCAGCGGCAGCGTCATGCTGATAGGTGATTCATGGGGTTCAGACGCATGGTGATGATCATCGTGGGCAGAGTCTTCTGCTGTGGGCATTTCCTTAGTGCTCATGGCACCAGGTCCAAGCGACGCCCCCATCCGCTGGAGATTTTCAACCCGCAGCTGTTCTTTGATATCGCTATTGGTGCCGCGAAACTCCCCTTCAAATGTGGAGAGATACATACGGAACATGTAGAACGCGGTGAGCCCAGCGGTGACCCAGCCAACCGCCCAGAGTGCAGGACTAGCCTGAAATGTGGAGCCCAGAATATCATCCTTAGACCAGAAACCGGCAAAGGGAGGAATTCCAGAAATTGCCAGGGTACCAATCAAAAAGGTCGCCCCTGTTGCTGGCATGTACTTGCGCAAACCACCCATCAAGCGCATGTCTTGCGCATAGGTGGGGTTGTGACCCACCACATCTTCCATGCCGTGGATGACTGAACCAGAGCCCAGGAAAAGCATGGCCTTAAAGTAGGCGTGGGTCATCAGGTGAAACAAACCGGCGCTGTAGGCCCCCACACCCATTGCCATCACCATGTAGCCCAGCTGAGACATGGTGGAATAGGCCAACCCTTTCTTAATATCGTTTTGTGTAATGGCAATGGTGGCCCCCATCATTGCCGTGAAAGCCCCGACGTAGGCAATGGTCGTCATTGCTACGGGGACTTCTTCAAATACTGGGTACATGCGACCGATGAGGAATACCCCAGCCGCCACCATCGTTGCCGCGTGGATTAAGGCTGAGATGGGGGTTGGACCCTCCATTGCATCCGGTAGCCACACATGCAGCGGAAACTGGGCCGACTTAGCCATAGGCCCCATAAATACCAGAATGGCAAATAGCGCCACTAAACTGCCTGGCAGGCTACCCACCTCTACTAAGTGAGTCAGCCGCTCACCCATAATGTCAAAGTCAAAGCTACCGGTTGCCCAAAAAATACCCAGCATCCCCAGCAACAGGCCAAAGTCACCGACACGGTTGGTGACAAATGCCTTTTGACATGCATCGGCTGCCGGTTTGCGGTCATACCAAAAACCAATAAGCAGGTAGGAGCACATTCCCACCAGCTCCCAAAACACATAAACCTGTAGCAGGTTAGGGCTAATTACCAGCCCCAACATCGAGAAGCTAAACAGGCTTAGATAGGCATAAAACCGCACATAGCCCGGATCGTGAGCCATGTAGCCGTCGGTGTAGATCATCACCAAAAAGGCGACGGTCGTCACGATGACCAACATTAGCGAGGCAAGGTGGTCAATGGTGTAGCCCATCTGCAGCTTAAAGCTGCCTGCTGACGCCCACTCAAACATAAATGAGTAAGGCTCGTGGCCGTTCCACTGGCTCCAAAAGATACCAAAGGACATCACCATCGCCGCCCCGATCAGGCTAACGATAAATATTGAACTCGGCGTACGTAGTTTATTCGTAGCGTCGCTATAGCTAATCAGACCCACACCCACAATTGCTGCACCGAGGAGTGGCAGTAAGGGTATAAGCCAAGCGTAAGAATAGAGAGATTCCAAAGATTCCATAATTTATTTGTTGCCTGCTCACCTGAGTTGGCAAAACCGCCTACATTGTGACACATGCCTGCTGGACTATTGTCCAACTTCTGACAGACCTTTTTTTCAGAACGTTGATTTTTCGTTGAGCAACCACTCATTTAAATTGGTACAACTCAGGTAAACTCGGGCCTTGGGTTTTGAGCGCTTCGAGATGCAATGTGATCCTGAGAAAAAGGTTATTTTTTACGACACCGTCTCATGGTTTAGGTTTCTTGATGTTGGCTCAATTAAATCAACGGCAAACATTGAGACAGCCCAATGGAACATCGGTTTGGAGGGCAGTGGGCAGTGGGCAGTGGGACAGTGATTGCGGCCAGCGGGGCAAGGTACAGACCACCCACAGCTAGGGCTATTCAATTTATCTGCACTACAGTCGTAACTTTTGGGCTGCATCACTGATTCGGTTGCGGACACGTGAACGAGACGGGTTAGTGACGCTGTGAGCCAATGGTCGGCATTTGCTGACGGTGACCGCTGGCGATCTGATGGCTGGAGTGCCGCCCCAAGAGCGGGCTGAGCTATCGCATCACCACATTTTATTTGAACCTGTCAGCTTGAAAACGATTGGTATTGTTGGGTTCCGCTTAATACATAGGGGACAGATGCATAGCGTGAGGGGATGCGGAACCCAACCTACGACTTGCAGGGGCGTACCGTGGTACGCCCCAGCAAGAGATCCGTTAACAATTTTGTCCATGTATCCTTTGTAGAAAACACACCCCCCTTTGCAGAAAAGTCCAAGATATTCCACTTCTGCGTTTTCCTAGCAAAAATGCTCCGCAAAATAGCTAAGGTCGGTTGAATAACTTCCCAGAAGCCAACCGCTCCTCAGATAAGGTCGCTATGTATACTGCATTTCTTGCCCTGCCACCCTTAGATTCATCAGCTGGCAAAGCTAAGCCAGAAGAAATTTCTAAGACGATCCCGCCTACAGCGGTTCCTGAAATTTCTAGTATTGCTTCGAATACGGTGAATAGTGCTGCAGCTAAGCTAAACAGCACGTTGCTAAATAATGTCACTGCCAGATATGTGGTGGCACCAGCTATGTTTGGCGGGCTTGGTAGCGTAGCGCTGCGGATAATTCAAGAAGGGGGCACGTTTATGACTGCAGCGAATGCCCAAGTGACTGAACCACAGGATGGCGAAGAGATCGCGGTACAGGCTGAGTTAGGAAATGAAGACCAGGGTAGTGAAGAGACGTTAGACCAACCTGTATCTGAGCATCAGAAGCAGACAGAAGCTGTTGTCCATGATTTTGTTCCCTCCATTCAGCTAGGGGCTGGGCTGGAGTTTTTGATTTTAGTTGTATCCAGTATTTTATTAGGGGCCGTAGTGGGCTTTATCGGTACTATTCTGAGTCTGGATGGTCCGCCTGAAAAGGCAAACAACAAGTCAAAGTTAGCAGCGACGTCTCTAATGTTTGCTCTCTTTTTCCCTTCTGTGATTACGGTATTCCAAGAAAATGCCACATCACAAGCTAAGCTGCTCAGGGCTGATGAAGAAAAAACAGTTCTTCAAGATAAAGTGCGGGAAACAACTCAGCAAGCAGAAAATATAGAAACAGTTGCGCGCGATCGCATCAACAGTGATATCGATCAAACATTAGAGACTGCCCCTGAATCAATAGAGCCATCGTCACCAGATAGTCTGATCCCATTTAGCCATACACGAGAGGCAGACCCAGCTAATGCTCAAAGCTCTTTGATTGACAGTACTAGAGTCTTGGTCGTGAATGCTACCTCGGAAGAGAATGCAAAGGAATCTATCAACAGCATTTTTAGAATTGGGAATGTTGATGATGGTGCCGTAAGAGACCATGCGATTAGAGCTTTGAGAGAAATTGAAAAGAATTCTGCGCTATCGGAAGCGGTGCAACAGGCCGCTGCGGAAAAAGCAGAGGATCTGCTTAATACGGTGACTGATAGTCCAGAATAATAATGCTAGAAAAAGATGTATAACCTAGAAAAAACTTTCGAGCGCTAGGTCATGCAGGCAGCTTTTTTTGGACAGCGAATTTCGGTAGTAGGCACCTCTGGCTCTGGGAAAACAACATTGGCTCGTCAAGTATCCCAGAGACTACAAATTCCTCACTTTGAGCTAGATGCTCTATATTGGGAACCTAACTGGGGAAAACCAGCAGAAGACATATTCCGACAACGAGTATCAGATGCGCTGATGGGTGAGTGCTGGA
>JBHJIV010000060.1:0-17060 GCA_050043105.1 Leptolyngbyaceae cyanobacterium
ACCGAAGATCTGAAATGAGAGACTCATCCAATGACTCAGGGGGGGCACTAACAGTAGTCAAAAGCACATACTCCTTAGATGGCAAAGAGCAATGGCTTCAGTCTAGCAATTCGGTACTTTTTTTGTCAGAAATCGCCTAAAGCCCGCTAACATTCCGTATACGCGTCGTTTTGGTCCTCCATACACACTTAGAATTATGGCTCCAGTAACACCGCCAATGCCAGCGGCTATGCCAGTGCTGGCAAACACTTCAGCGCTACTGTCAGTATGAGCGAGAATCATTGGATCATAAATGGCTTCGCCCACATCGTGGAAAAACCAAAATAAGCTGGTGACCAGCAATAGCGATCGCAAATCAGACCGTGTCCATACCTGACGAAAGCCAAAGGTAAGCGTTTGGAAAAATGGCTCTACTTTAGTGACGGTCTCTTTGGGTGGTTGAGAAATTGTGCAAAATAACAGTGTGGCAATGGCAATGCAAAAAGTCGCTAAATCAATGGACAAGATTCCTAACAACCCAACCCAGGTATAGAGTATTCCTGCTAACCCTGGAGCTACAATCGCCGAACCATAATGAACAGCAGAATTCATACTGCTGGCACGGGTATAGTGGTGAGGAGACACCATTAGGGTAATGGAGGTGCGATAGGCCAAGTGCTGGATGTGGCCAAACCCGCCGTTGACAGCAGCAGCTCCATAGATGTGCCAGATTTCTAAACTATTGGTGAGATAAAGGGTGATGCTGCTGAGAGTGGAAAGGGCGGCGGTCGCATCACCTAGAATCATGAGATGTTTGCGATCGCAACGATCAACAATTAGCCCTGCAAACAGCGCGATGGGAATCTGAGCGAGCTGATAAAAGAAGCCCACCAGAGCTAAAGCGGTGGTCGAACCAGTTAGCTGCCAGGCCCACAGCACCAAAGCAAAGTCGGTTAAAGGGCCACGGATATTGCTACCCCAGAGCTGATAGTCCACAAAGTAGACGCGTCCAGCCTGTGCCGCTGGCATAGCATTGAGTAAGGGAATCTCTTTCCATTTGTTGTGAGAAAGTGGCCAGTAGCTGTGCTGCCATATCTTCTTGATCCAATGCCTCCGATTTATCCCAAGCGACTTCTAAAAAATTGCAGCCAGCTGACACTTCTTCAGTAGGGTTATGGGCAGAGAGCATAAAGCTCATCTCTATGCGTAATTTGGGTTGACACAGTTTCTTGTTGCCTGTTTCTACCCACAAATCTTCCTGAAGCGTGTAATCATCAATCAAAACATTAAGCCCAGGGCGCAGATTGACCTCCTGGCGATATCCCTGACTTTTTCCGCTGGAATCCATCAAGGGTATTTTCCAGGGCTGTTTTAGCCTATGCTGTTGTTCAGCAACTTCAGGATGCTGGCCCAAAAACTCCGGGATAGAGAGATAAAGAGTCATGAATGTATGGCAGCTTAACAAGTTACTAATGATATAGATTCCTATTAATTAAACCACAATTTTCGCTCATAAAGACGCTAGCAGGCGTATTCGCATTAGTAATAGTGCAGCTACAACAGCAGTGACAGAACTGACATAAAAAGGAGCGGCTACAGAAACTGTCGCATAGAGCCAACCAGCTATCATACTGGCGGGTAATGCGGCTAACCCAACTACCATGTGAAAGGTGCCGGTCTGAGTCCCCCGTCGGTCAGGATGGACCAGATCAGCCACAAAGGCTTTTTGGACGCCCCGCGTTAGCGTGTCATAGAGACCGTACACCATAAATAGTATCCAGATCGCAACAGCGGTAGTGGCTGTGGCAAAGCCGAGATAGATCAGCGAAAATATCAGATATCCGCTAACTAATAAGGGACGTCGTCCGACTCGGTCTGAGAGTTGCCCGGCTATGCGCCCTAGCCCAACTGCCAACAGGTTAAAAGCGGCGTATACCAACAGCAGTTGAGCCCCAGTAAAGCCTAAATCTTGGGCCCGCAGTAACAAAAAAGCATCGGATGAATTGCCTAAGCCAAAGAGAATAATTGCGAACAAATATTGTCGATAAGTGGGGCTTAACCCATGGAGCGTAAACTGGGGACGTACTTTTTGAGTCTGAGGGCGACGTTCTTTGACCTGTGTTTGTAAGATTAAAACACCTAGGAGGGCTGGAAAATATGCGATCGCAAACACACCTCGATAATTGCCCGCATACTGTTGCTAAAAGACAAAGCCTACCAGCGGCCCCAGCACTTCACCCACCGTTTCCAAACTATGGTGTAAGCCAAATGCCTGCCCCCGTTGAGCAGTCGTACAATTCTCGACAATGAGAGCATCTCGCGGTGCGGCTCGTAGTCCTATCCCACCCCGATCAAACAACCGGGCTCCTAGGAGATGTCACCAGGTGCCTGAGAGAGCTAACCCTAATTTAGACACCGCCCCTAAGCTGTAGCCGGCCAACGCAAATGGTTTGCGCCGACCGGCCCAGTCCGACAGCCAGCCAGAGTACAGTTTCAAAATACTGGCTGCGCTCTCAGCAACCCCCTCGATTATGCCGACAGTCCATACGGGCGCACCCAAAACACTTGTCAAAAAAATAGGTGTTAGTGGATACACCATTTTACTAGCAAAATCAGTCAGTAAGCTGACCCAGCCTAACGCTTTGACAGTGCGCGTCAGCCCACGCAATTGATTATTCATAGAATCTTGTTGGGGGTTGCTCAGTTGGATTCTTGCACTAGATGTGTCAACAAGTCATCAATTAATAAATCTAACCCTTGAATGCCTGGAAAACTCCAGTAGGAATCAGGAACAACATAAACACGATTGGTTTGCACAGCCTTTAGCTGCTGCCAAAGAGGACTTGCCTGTAGCTGCTCGTAGGCCGGTTGAGTGTCTCTAAATTCTAAGCCATAGACAAACATAACATCACCATCGGCTTTGGCTAGCTCCTCTAGGCTAATGGAAATGCGAGGACTTCTTTGTAAAAAAACATCCTGGGCAGCTGGTCGTTGAATACCTAATTCGTCAAGAATTTGACCCACTGGAGAGGACTTAACATAAAGGAAAACACCATCGGCCCTTACCCGTACGACAGATACTTCTGGACTGTCTGCCTGTTCAGCGATAGCCGCCTTAAATATGTCCGCCCTTTGCTTATACTGAGCCAGCAGCTGTTGTGCCGTGTCAGATTTATTAACCAAATCAGCCAGGCTTAAAAAACTTTCTCTCCAGGTATCAACTCTGCTACCAATGGCCACTGTGGGGGCAATCTCTGACAGCTTTGAATACAGTCTTCTTTGAAAATCGCTAATAATAATCAGGTCAGGCTGGAGCCGCACAATGGATTCTAAGTTAGGCTGGCCCACATTGCCCACTGATTGAATATCTATTACCTGGTCTGCCAGGTATGGAGGAACCTCATAGGTGCGATTATTAAAAACAACCATCCCAACCGGCTTAGCCTCCAATGCCAGCAGACTATCAAGTACAGCACCGGGCACCAAAGTGATAATACGCTGCGGATCTTCTGGAATAACAGTTTCTCCCAAAGCATGCTGAACAGTACGCATAGGAAAAGAAGCATTCTCAAGACTAGAATGAATCTGCACTCGGTTCCCACAGGCAGAAATAACAACAACGATTGCGATGCTAACAAGAAACAACAAAATGATTCGAGACTGCCAACGTTGTCTTGAGGCCCTGATTATAGATAAAAGATTAAAAACCTGTTTCATTTTTAGAGATTGCTAAAAGTATATTGCTTTTTCTTTTTTCCCTTGCTAATAAATAGATCCAGAACACCAATAATCGACCCCGCCGTAACCCCACATTTATGTCACTAGAGATAACCCAGTATGCTGGGTCGTAGGGCGGCGTTCCGGCCCTGCCCATGGGGAAGCCCAATATGCAATGAGAGATAGCGTGACTACTTCCGGAAAGGGAACTCAGAGGGACCCCAGCAACATCTTATATCACCCCATCAACTCTCCACGCCACGTTTCCTCAACAACCTCTCTAAAGAGTAATTCCCCCCACTAAAACCATAAGCCTAACTTTCAACAAAACCTAACCACCCCCTCAACCCTTTTCCAAAACCAAACGCCCAACCCTATACTGGTTAACCCGCTCCAATTTCATTGCTTTTCCAGATTTTGAAGCCGTTTCCACCTCACCCATAAGCTCAATATCGGCTTTATACACACCACCGATACCGTTATGTTCAAATTTAATGTGTACCGTTATAGCTGATTCTGACTGGGTGATGGTTTCTCCTGCTTTGACATAGTCAAACCAGTCCCAGCCTAGCTGCATCCAAATGTCGCGTTCTGCAATTTGCTCAAACTGGCTCAGACCAGACCAGCCGCGATAGCACATCCTTAATTCAGACCACTCTCCTTGACGATGAACCAACGAGTCTAGATGAGATATTTCTAAGTGGCCAAAAAACTGACCAGTGGGCAAATCAATCAGAGTGGGCGCAAAGCGATGACCGCCAAAGTGGCTACAGCGCCAGACACGGAGATCGGTAGAAGAATAGTCGTCTCGCAGTGTTTGGTAGATAGGGTTACCAAATCGAGAGCAGGCAACATCAACGTTACCGTGGGTGCAGATTAACAGATCGCGGGTAGTGACAACCTGTTGGTAGGCTACAAAGTCTGGCAACCGTTCAGGAGTCTGAAACAGGGCAACGAGGAGAGAATACACCTGATTGTCAGGAACAAGGTATTCCTGCTTGTCGTATTGGTTAAACAGCTGTGTGGGCCGATGATAGTAGAGAACTCGGGTATAGCCAGGATGGGAGTATTCAGAGTCGGGTGCGATCGCAAGTGGTCTCAGCTTTATCCCTTGTTTCACAATCAGGTGCTCAATCAATCCTATAATCGGTCGCATGGCCGGATCTTGTTGCCAATGGGCCATATCCCAGGGCAGCGGCACTTCCACCACAATCCAGCAGTCATACTGACGGGTGCTGCCAATGGGGTCCTCACCATTGTTTTTAGAAATAACAGAGCAGAATTGACAGGTTTCTAACATGGGTTAGCGTTTAAGGAGAATAGTGGTAAGCGGTTGAACCCTCTAGCGGCTATGGTCCGGCAGCGTTGCCTCCACCGTGCGCAGGGGCTGATAAAGCAAGCCACAGAGACCGACAAGGGTCATGGCAATGGAGGCCAGGCCACATAGAACAGCCATGCCAGCGCCGCGCCCGGTACCAAAGACATTGCCAAAGATGGGTGCCAGCTGACCACCCGGCATCATGGCCGGCTCAAAGACTCGGTCGGCCAGGGGCCCCGCCACTAGACGCCCCAAAGGGGCCATCAGCCCTTTGATTAGCACGCTAATGGAAAATACTCTTCCCTGCAGGTCGGGTGGTACCTTACTCAGCCAGATAGCGTTGCCGGAGCTACCCATCATCGGGAAATTAAAGGATAAACAAAACTGTGTAGGAATCCAGAAAGTAAGGCTGTGGCCTACGCTAAAGCCCGCCCGACTCAGACCCGCCCCGACCAAACACAACAGCACCCCATAAATGCGGGGTCGTGGCCCGCCCCAGGTGGTCATGACTATGGCGCCAACCACCCCCCCGATACCGGCTGTAGCATAGACCGTTGCCAGCACCTGGGCCGACCCACCGCTGCGGGCCAAAATCATTGGCGCGTGTAGGGCGGAGGTAATTTGAAAGACCAGTTGAAACAGGGCAGCCACCGCTAAAATCCCCACCATGCCGGGTCGCTGAGAGAGATAGCGAAAGCCAACGGCCAGATCTTTACGCAAAGTGAGGGGAACACTTGGCACCTCAGGTTGAGGGATAGCGGCTGAGAAAATAGTCAGGGTTGCGATCGCAAATGTGCCTAAATCTATTACTAAAATGCCGGTCAGACCAATTAGGGGATAAACCGCACCTGCGATCGCAGGCCCCAAAATGTTTGAACCATAGCCCGAGAGAAAATTTAAGCTCAAAGCACGGCTATAGTGTCGCTCTGGCACCATCAGTGTCATCGAGGCCGTATAGGCCAGCTGCTGTAGCTGACCAAACATGCCATTAACGGCCCCCGCCCCATACAGGTGCCAGATCTGTAGCTGATTGTTGCTGTAAAGCCCCAAAATAACCACAGTTGACACCGCCGCCGCCGCATCGCCCACCATCATTAGTCGCTTGCGGCTATAGCGGTCTACAATCACCCCCACAAACGGTGTTGCCAGCAGCTGCGGCAGCTGGGTAAAAAAGCCCACCAGTGCGAGTGCCGTGGCTTGTTGAGTCAAGTCCCAGGCCCACAGCGTCATGGCAAAGCTAGTCATCCGACTGCCAACGCTAGAGCCCAGCTGTCCCAGCCAAATGGTCAAAAATGTCCGCATTGCTGTGCTCACGGCAGTGCTAGCTCGCCGACTTGATCGATCACATACTGTTCTCCATTGGGAACGAGGGTGCGAAACAGGTCATTTAAGATCATGTGGGCCGTGACAATACCCGAATTGAGAAACCAAACCTCCAGCGATATCTCATAGACTTCTTGTTGCTGCACCACCTCTAGCTGAGACCAAAGCGGATGTTGTTGTACCCGGCCTAAGACCGAATTTTCCGGATTGTCCTGCATAAAAAACAGCACATCAGCATCTATAGCAGAAAGACTTTCTAAACTAATCGATTTATAGGGTCGATTACGCGGCTGCTGGCTCTCGGGGCGCAACAGACCGGCTTCTGCCAAGATTGCCCCAGAAAAGCTATTCCGCTGAAAAACGCGCACCTGATCGGGGCGAAATCTGGCTACAGAAACCACAGTGGTCTCCAAACGATCACCCATAGCTTGCTGAAACTGGGTGATACGTTGCTCATACTGTTGAATCATGGCAACAGCCTCATCCCGCTTGCCCATGGCTGTTGCACTTGTTAGCACATACTCTTTCCATTCATCTGCCCCACTTGAGGTGTCAATCACTACTGTGGGGGCTATTTGTGATAAACGAGGATAGACCCTCTCACCCCCCTTTGACGCCAAAATTAAATCGGGCTGTAGCTGGACTATCTTTTCTAAATTGGGTTGACGAGCGTGACCCACTACCGAGATATCTGTTGTGTAGTCACTTAGTATGGCCACCAGTTCATCTGAGTTGGCCCGTTGGGGAAACCCACTCAAAGCCGCCCCCTCTGGCTCAATACCCAGGGCTAAGGCATCCACTACCGAACCTAATAAGACTACTCTTTGGGGTGTTTTCGGAACAACGGTTTCCCCTAACCCATGTTGAATGATACGTCCCTCAGATGGGGAGATGGGTTCATAGTTGGGGAGTGCAGACCCGCTACACGAAGAGATAACCGTTGCGGTTACCCATGCCCCAAAGAATCGTCCTATAGGGTTTGTTCTGCGTCGCAGATTAATCATTGCAGTTTACTAAAAGGTAATGGCAATACTGCCAACAACGGTTAATGGCTCTCCTGGGTTTGACCCGCGACGGTCAATACTGCTTTCAAAATAGTCAATATCAAACAGGTTTCGAACGTTGAGGCCCACCCGAAAATTATCTCGCGCATAGTAAACCGCCGCATCGGTGCGCAGATAATCGTCTAATGTAAAGGTGTTGGCGTCATCCCCCGGACGCTCATCAACATAGAAAAGACCTAAGCCAAACCCCAGCCCCGCCAGGCTTCCAGACTGGATCTCGTAGCTGGACCACAGGCTAGCAGTCATATCTGGCACATTCCGGGGGGTGGCCCCATCTGGAAAGCTAGGACTCTCTTCAATTTCTGCATCTAAAAAGCTGACGCCGCCTAGAATATTCCATCCGGGTAAAACCTCCCCAGTGACATCAAGTTCAATCCCGCGACTAGATTGTTCACCAATCGGCACAACAAAATTGCCATTGGTGGGGTCAGTAGCCGCTACGTTTGTTTTGGTAATGTCAAATAAAGAAAGTGTCGCGGTGAGTCGGCCATCCAATAGATTAGTTTTAACACCCACTTCAAATTGCTCACCTTCTTCTGGGTCAAGAAAGTCTCCGTCAATGGTGGTTGAATCTAATGTATTTGGCTGGAACGACCGACTGTAGCTAGAGTAAAACGCCAGCTCCTCAATCGGTTGATAGACAATGCCCACCCTGGGTGTAAAGACTGTATCTGATTGATCTACGTCTTGAGCTGGAGTATTGAGCAGTCCAGGAATAAAAATGGCTTCTGATTCACTGCTTTGCTCAAAGAAATCAACGCGCCCCCCGAGTAGGACATTAAGCTGAGGCAACAGCTCAATTTGATTTTGCAGCAGCAGTCCTACCCGGCTCTGCTCGCTGACAGAGTCGCTGATGGTCAAATTTAACGGTCGTTCAGGCTCAGGAATTAGTCCAATTTGTGGATCAAACAAATTGACTGTTGGAGCAAAGTCGATGGTGGTGTTAATGTCGGAATCTGTAAAAAAGAGATCAACTCCAGCCAATAGGGTATGGTTGATGGACCCGGTCGAAAACTCTCCCTGGATATCGGTTTGAGCTTCGTAGGTTTTAAGGTTGTTATCGTTCGAAGTAAAGGTACGAACAATAGTGCCAGTGACTGGGTCTAACCCTCCTAAGGTTTGATTTAGCTCAGCTCGCAGCGAGTTAAAATTAGTATTTTGATAGCGAAAACGGTTGCGTAATTGCCAATTGTCGCTAAACCGATGTTCTAAGCTGTAGCCCAGACTGGTACTTTCGTTGCGAGCAAAGTCATTAGGCTCTCCAAGAATGGTATCAAGATCGACATCGGCAACCTCATCACCAAGGGCCGGGATGCCGCGATCAAAGGGCCGTTCGTCATCGAGATACTCTAGCTCCAGCGTTAGCTCGGTGCGTTCGCCAATGTCAACGGCAATAACTGGGGCAATAAAAGTGCGCTCCACATCGGTATCAAAGTCACGAAATCCATCACCCCGTTCAAAAGCGGCATTCAACCGATAGCGAGCACTTCCCGATTCATTAACAGGACCGGTAACATCTAGGGTGGGTCGCAACAGTCCATAGCTGCCTATTTGGGCTGTGAATTCGCCAAACGGAGTATCTAAGGGTTGTTTTGTGACCAAGTTGACCACACCACCTGGTTCAACATTGCCAAAGAGAATTGAAGCAGGGCCTCGGAGCACTTCTATTTGTTCGATATTGGCCGTTTCTCGTAAGCCACCATTTAAGCCGAATGCGGTTGTTCCCAATCCATTCCGTAAAATTGTGGCTCCTTCAAACCCACGAATTGCAAAGTTATCGCCGCTGCCGCCAAAGGTGTTGCTTTGGACCGCGCCAGGTACGTTACGCAACGCCTCATTTAAGCGAATCACCTGCTGGTCTTCTAAAACCGCCTCTGGGATCACCTGAATTGACTGGGGTACATCAATTAGTGGCGTATCGGTGCGGGTGGCTGTGGTGCTATCGGGCACAACATAATCGTTATCATCTTCACCCGTCACCACAATCCTTAGCGACTCCTCAGTTTCACCCGCCTGGGCAATCCCTGGGGTTATGCTCAGCATGAGCCCTGTTAAGGATGGAGTGATTTCTGCGGTGGGCGGTGCGTCGGTACCCGTAATCACCACCTGCACCCGTTCGTCTGGCAATGCGGTTACCTGGAGCAGGGCAATGGCTTCAGCTGGGTTGGATTCTAAAATCTCGTCACCCTCAGGCAGTGCCAAAGTGGCATTGGCAATCTCGGCAATAAGGGCATTCCCAGAGACTCTCAGCGTTGGCGTAGCTAGCTCGTTGGGGCTTTCCACCAAAACCTGCAGACCCGCTGCAGTACCTTCAATCCGTATGCCTGTGATTTGTCCTGGGCTAGCCTGAGCAATTACGTTGAATGGATGCGATCTCGCTGATGCTGTTTCTATCGCAACCAGATTTCCTCCCGCTATTAATAGGGCCAGCAGATTTAACCTTGTCAGTGAACGTTCCATCGGTTTCCTCACACCATGCGCCCAGGGGCAGGGCGCAGCTAAATTTAGGCTTAAAGCCAATAATTATCGATTAGTCTATGGAAGTCGCCCGATACTTGCTAGATATTTCGCGCCCCAAATGCAATTTTTTATCCATAGTGGTTTGGAGTACAGACGGGTGCGATCGCACCCGTCTGCCCAAACGAGACTCAGCCTGCACTTTGCCAGGCCTGCAGCTGAAACAGCTTAGGATTTATGCCATTTTTTTTACGAAAAGCTGTCGCAAAGCGGCTGCGGCTGGTGTAGCCCACAGCGGCTGCCACCTGCGTAATCGATAGATCCGAGGTCATCATCAGTCGTCGAGCCTGGTTTAAGCGACAGTCACGCAGATAGCCAAAGGGCGTAGTTCCGTAAAGTTTATGGAACCCCTGAGTAAGTGTCAGTCGATTGGTGCCCACCTGCCGAGCGAGCGTTTCTAATGAAGGCGGTGTGATCAACTGAGCCCTGAGCAGTGCCGCCGCTTGCAAGATGCAGCCCATATCAGCATCCCTAAACGGAGTCTGAAGCAACGCATTTAGCCGAAGATCCACCAGTTTCAATACTTTTTGAGTCAGATACGTACGGCGGGTCATCCCCTCGTAGGGACAGCTAAGAATTTGCTCAATCAGCAATTTCATCCCAGGGGTCATGGGACAGCGCGTTGCGTAGCTAAGAATGGCTGACTCCTCATAGAGAGTGTCGGTCAAAATGTGCTCTATGCTGAGGCCCTGTTCAAAAAACGTGGTTACAGGGTCAAAAAGCTGGTCGAGCATCGCATCTGTAGAAAAGCTAGTGCCCCCCACCTGCCGCCGATATATCGATTGCAAAATATGTTCAGCGGCTCTGTTGGCCCGAGGAGAAAGATGCTCTATAAACGACTGAGCGTACTCAACTAGCGTAGGGCGTTTGAAGATCACCTCAACCTTAAAAATATGCCGATGTGCCCGCCTGACACCAAACTGCCTGAGGCGAAAGCACGGAATGCAAAGACTGTAGCCGCTGTAGGGACCCGCTAAGTGAAACTCAAATTCGATCCGACTACCGTCCCCCATCAGGTCAAACAGCAGGTCCCGATTGGGGGTGTAATCAATGATCATCAGCGTCAGATCATCCCTGAGGGGAATTTCCTGACGATATCCCTCGCCTAAATCAGACGTATAGAAAAAAACCTGGTCAGCAGAATCTGAATGTAACAGACGTGGATCGCTAGGACTGCCTGGCAAAAGACAGTCAAAGATATGATTCAGCTGAAGTTGGGTCGTCATGATGCTTGAAGCTGCCAGCTGCCTATCTAATGAGATTTTTTTGCATTATGTCATGTTTTTTGATTGTTGACTTTGTCAGTAACCATTGGTCGGATAATAGAGACACCTCCATATCCGTGGCAGCTCCAGTACTGACTAAAACTTAGCCCCCATGACTGTGATCTAAAATCATTGGGCTATAGCTACAGAAGATTTGTCCGAGAACCCTTAGCCGTTTATATCTAAATAGAGCACAGCCACTGCCTACTGCCCATTGCCCTTCATCATCTGGAACATTGTTTTTGCAGCCCTCTTATACCAATTCCAAAAAGTGCACCTACAGTTCAAAAAATGCTATCCCTGACGGTTCCAGAGTTTCAAAACTCAAAACTGGTATTAACCGTTCGCAAGGTACTTGAACAAGTCGTCAAGTACGAGATTAATGGCAACAATATTGCCCGCATTATGCCAATAAGTATCTACGATATAAGCCTGTTGTTGCTGAACTGCCTTAAGTTTTTGCCATAAGGGCTTTTGCGTTATCATTTCGAGTGCGTCTCTATCGACTGTTCTAGCCCAGGAGGTAAAGAAAATAACATCGCCATCAATGTCAGTCAACGTTTCTGCAGATATATTATCTACGTAATAAACGTCATCCCTTTGGGTAGGCGGGCGCTGCAGCCCAATATCATGCAAAATATCGCTTACTGGGTGCTGTTTGCCATAGGCCCAAATTCCAGTACCTGAAGCAGTGCCAGCAAACGATACTTCAATGTCATTACGGCGAGCGCCTAAAGCCTGCTTAAGTTCTTCAATCCTCTGCCAATAGTTGTCCATCAATTGCTGACTTTCAGCTTCTTTATTCAGGGCTTGAGCGAGCTGCGCTAATTCTTCCTTCCAGAGAAGGGGAGGTTTGGGTACATCAAATACAACGGTCGGTGCAATTTGTGACAATTGATCATAAATTGCATCCAATCTAGAGTTAGAGATAATTAAGTCAGGCTGAAGCTGTAAGATTTTTTCGACATTAGGGCTATCTAAATTACCCACAGACTCTACACCTTCTATATCAGCTTGAATTTCCTCTGGCAGTAATATGCCATCGATGAAGGGAAAGGCAATGGGTCGGATATCCAGGGCTAAACAGTTAAAGAAATGATCGGGTCTTAGGGTGACAACTCGTTCTAGATTGTGAGGAATGCAGATCTCGCCCATCGTATGTTGTACGACGCGGCAATTAGTTATCTCGGGCTTAGCCTCTATATCCTGGGGTTCAGTAGGCTGACGCTCAATCACTCTGCCACATGCAGAGATCAACAAAAACAACAAAATTCCAGTAATCAATAAACTCGTAAAGTTACGAAAAAAGCGTTTCATAAGTTAGAATTCCCAGGAAAAACTGCCGACTAAGGTTAAGGGTTCGCCAGGGAAAACCCGATTTCGGTTTTGAGCAGCGACAAAATAATCGATATCAAACAGATTTTCAATATTGAGAGAAATCCGATAATTATCGCGACGGTAAAACACGGCTGCATCGGTACGAGTATAGCTAGGCAACTCAAAGCTGTTATCTAAATCTCCTGGACGCTCACCAGCGTAGATAATGCCTAAACCAAAGCCCAGTCCTTGTAAATTTCCCGATTGAATCTCGTAGGTCGTCCAGAGATTAAACGCATGCTCGGGAACGTTATTTAAGCGATTTCCCTCGTCAAACGTATTGTCTTCGGTAACTTCTGTATCTGTGTAGGCATAGCCTGTAATCACATTCCAGCCTGGTAAAATCTCTCCCCCAATATCGACCTCAACGCCTCGACTACGCTGTTCACCAACTTGAATTGTCTGGGTCGGATCGTTTGGATCGGATGTGGGGACGTTAGAGCGGGTCAAATCATACAGAGCTAAGGTGGCCGATAATTGATCGCTAATGTCTACTTTTACACCAATTTCATACTGCTCACCTTCTTCCGGTTCAGGAGGGGCTGCACTTAACGTTGAGGTCGCCAAATTAAACGATTGGCCATAGCTGGCATACAGTGAAACTGGTTGAATCGGTTGATAAACAATACCAACCCGAGGGCTAAACTCTTCTGCCTGGCTAAATTCATCAACTCCGGATACGGTATCTTGAAAATCCTGATTGGCGATATCAAATCGACCACTTAGTAGCACCTTGAGGTCGTCTGTTAGTGAAATCAAATCTTGCACATACAGACCTGCCTGTTCAGTCATGCTAGTTCTGTCATAGACTAAAACTTCTTCGCTGATGAGAGAACCACCATACTCGGGCTCAAATATATCTAACGGTTCAACTAGCGCTTGGTATGCGATCGCATCGGTGTCTCGCCTGAATAGATTAATCCCGGCTACCAGCTGATGTTCAAGACTACCGGTAGAGAATTCTCCGGTAACGTAATTATCCATGTTGTAGACAGTGTCATCATAGTCTTGTCGATCGTAGGCTCGATTGAGCGTCCGCAGATCATCTTCCAAACCAGTCGAAAAAACAATCTCTCGATCTAGGTTGGTCAACGACGTCCGAAACACACTCCGGAATTGCCAATTGTTGCTGAAACGATGGTCTAGATCATAGCCAATTCTAAACACCCGATTTTGGCTGTTATCAATATCAGGTTCTCCGACAAAGAGATCCCGAGAAATTTCACCATTGGGATTAGATAAGACACTGCCCTCCGCTGGAATTCCGAAATCAAAAGGGGCTTCGATGGCAGAATAGTCAGCTTCTAGCGTGAGTTGAGTGCGATCGCTAATCTGCCAGCTGAGAACGGGGGCCACCAGATAGCGCTGTTGATCATAAAAATCGACAAAACTCTCAGTTGTTTGGGCCGATTCATAGAGCCGATAAAGTACTGAGCCGCTGTCATTGATCGGTCCGCTTAGATCAATGGCTCCCCGATAAAAATATTCGGTTCCACCCGCGAGATCGAGACTATAGAACGGCTCTGATAAGGGCTGCTTGGTGACTAGATTGACAGCCCCACCGAGCTGGCCCTGTCCAAATAGCACGGAGGCAGGTCCCCGCAGCACTTCTACTTGCTCAATATTGGCCCCAAATGATACATCCCGCCCCGTGGGGTCAGGCAAACCATTGATCAAGACACTATCACTCGAATCAAGCCCCCTGATCAAGAAGTTGTTACTGAAAGTGCGAGGCGATGTCTGGCCTTGGGCCACCCCCGTCGCATTCTGTAGGACATCGGATAGTTGGGTGGCCTGCTGGTCTTCGATGACCGCTTGGGGAATCACCTGAATTGTCTGGGGAATATCGCGCAGAGGGGTATCCGTTCGCGTACCGACTGTAGCACTCGATGGGTTGTAGCCTTCATCCCCTTCGCCAGTCACCACAATTCTGAGCCGATCATTGGCCTGCCCTGCTTGGGCAACTCCTGGCGTCACGTTCAGCGTCAGTCCACTCGCCCCAGCTACAATTTCGACGGCAGGCGCGGCTTCATTACCTGTAATCGTCACCTGCACGCGATCATCGGGCAATTCTGATACTTGCACCAGCGCAATCCCCGCAATGGGCTCAAACTGCAGAAATTCGTCACCGTCAGGGAGTGTTAGCCCCGCATGGGGGATCTCGGCGGTCACAGCATTGCCCGAAACAGCTGTAGTTGGAACTGTCAGCTCACCGGCCGTGATTTCTAACACTACTCGTAGGCCGACTTCAGTTTCAGCCAAGCGCACACCTATAATTTCCACCTGTGACGTTTCAACCTGAGCTATCCACTGAGCAATGTCCACTGGACTGTTGATGATCTGCACTGGATCATTAAAGCGTGCCTGAGCCATCTGTGGCACCCCAGCCAGCAACACGCCTGCTATACCTATCCTTAAAAGCCTCATCACACTTCCTCACACACAGCGATAGTTGTAAAAAAACTCCTAACAACTACTGCCGAAAGCTTAGGAGAGGTGAATTAAGCCTGTCTATCCTGAAACCGACACTGATCCGAGAAACGACAATTTGTTCCAAAAGTTTACTCAGAAAAGACAATTACCCCGGCTGTGATCCCTGGTTTGAACACCTGCCAGCTAAACACTGACTAGGGAGAATGCCAAACTGCTGCCTAAAGGCAGCAGCAAAATGACCCAGATGGGCATAGCCGACCTGGTTGGCGACTTCTGCCACAGTGCAGTTACCTTCCCGTAGAAGCTGTTCAGCCTTTTGCAAGCGGTGCTGGGTCAGGTAACCGACTGATGTTGTATTAAAGATCTGCTTGAAGCCACGTTGGAGTGTGCGATTGCATACTCCAACGTGCTGGGCTAAGTCAGTTTGTGAGGGTGGGTTTTCCAGACGCGATCGCAAAATGGCTGCTGCTTGATGAATCCGTGCTGCTGTATCCGGTTTGAGCGTTGCGTTTTTGGGTGTTGTACTCAAGTCAAGAATGCTTTCTAACTGTAGCGCCATTAGCTCAAACGCTTTGCCCTGCAAGTACATGCGCTTGATCACGCCCGTAAATGGGCAATCGACCATCTGTTGCACCACTGAGCGGATGCCCCTGGTGGTTTTGGGCAAAAAACGTTGCTGCCAGTCATTGGCCTGTATTAGAGGTTGCAGTGCAGTGGGGAGATCGCCCGCTGGCATGGCGAAGAACTGCTGTAGTAAGTGGGGTGTCATGCGAATATCTATTCCTATTAACCGCTGCGATCGCGATGTAAATACAACGTGACTGGGCTGAATGCCGCTGCCACCCACATATCCCTGTGCTGGGTTGATTAATACAAAATCACCGCTATCGAATGTCCCCGATAAACAGGCTACAAATTGCACTGGATGCTCGTTTTCTGAAATACGCTGGTTCAAGTCGTAAAATGTCCCGTCCACAATCCGCAACCACAATCCTGGCTGTAGTTCCATCACTCGACAGTAGCCGTGACCCAAT
This sequence comes from Leptolyngbyaceae cyanobacterium, assembly GCA_050043105.1. Taxonomy (GTDB): domain Bacteria; phylum Cyanobacteriota; class Cyanobacteriia; order Phormidesmidales; family Phormidesmidaceae; genus Leptothoe. The sequence continues at coordinate 16,028 of JBHJIV010000060.1, forward strand.
TGAGATGGAATGGTGTAAAAGGTTTCTAAACGATCAATCGAAGTGACAGGTGCAGCTCGCTGATTATTTTCTCGCCAAAGAGTACTGACTTCCTGCTGAGTGAGGTCGAGGCTCATAGAGGTAGACAAAGAAACTGAGCCCATGTTAATAGGAAATAATCTCAATAGATGAAAAAATTATCTTTAGCTTCTCACAAATCCTATTTAGCCTCTTAGAAAATCTTGACTAAATGCATTTAGTTTTAGAGAGACACAGAGATGGAGAGACACGAAGAGGCAATCCATCTCTGTGAAACTAAGCTTTAGGCATTAACAAAGCCAGGCTACCAAACAGTAAAAACAGCCCTCCCCCCAAGGCCGTAAGGGTGCGTTCTGAAACCCGACCACAGAGCCAGCGACCACAGTTGGTGGCAATGGCTGCACAGATGGCATGGCCAAGCACGGCCCCACGCACCACCCCACCGGCTGGGTTGGCCGCCGCTAGCGCTATTGTGGCAATTTGAGTGCGATCGCCCCACTCAGCCACGAAAACTAGCCCAAAGGCTTCGGTCATAATTGCTAAGGGAGTCTCCTTCGGTTTTCTCTGACTTTTTTCTGCTCTATCTACCGCTTCAGCCGCATCTTTCTCTTCGTCTCCTGTTTCTGTCATCTGACTGGCCTGATATAGCAGGCGAATACCAAAGATGATAAACAAACAAACTTCAGCCCATTTAACAATTGCATCCGGTAGCAGTGTGGCTACCTGACCTACTAGTACTGATAGCAGTGTCATTAACGCTAACGCCGCAACCGCCCCTGAAAATACCCAGCGGCGACGATGGCGCATGGCCAAAATAGCGGCAATAAAAAAAGTCTTATCACCCAGCTCAGAAACAGTAATCAGTAACAGACTGGCAGTAAATGCAGCTAACTTTCTCTCAAATTCCTCAGATTGCGACGGTCTCTGATACGAATTTGATGAGGCGCAGAACTCCACCAAATCCGCACCATGCAGATTTAGTGAAGGTCTCGCTTATGAATAGCGTAAAAACGCA
>JBHJIV010000061.1:0-33569 GCA_050043105.1 Leptolyngbyaceae cyanobacterium
GACGTCGTTGAACCGTACCATCGGCGTCGTTAACCACAAATGCATAAAACTGCTGGTCTCGTGAAACCAGCGTCCCCAGCGGCACCATAACGGCATCGGGTTTAGCTTCCACTTCAATCCAAACATAGACGCGCCCACCCACCTGCAGGTTACGCACCTGTTGCAAGTCTCGAATGCTGACTTCGATGGCACGACTGCCAGGGGTTTGAGAAGGGCTGACTGAAAACACCTGCCCCTCGGTACCGCGCTGTTGAGCGATATCGAGCAATATTTGTTCCGAAGCTCCCGAAGCTTGGGAACTGCTCACCTGTTGTTCTAACACCACATAGGCCCGCTGACCTGGGCGAATGGCATCGGCGAAATCTGTTTGAATTTCTAACTCAACTTCAAACGATTGCGGGTCCATCACCACAATCGGTGCAGTTTCAATCGCTCGCTGGGCGCTGCTGGTATCTAGATAGCGGGTGTCCCAATACTCGCCTTCACGGATGTTGATGTAGGCAACAATACCGTCAATGGGAGAGACTAGCTGGGTATCTTCAAGGTCAATCTCTGTTTCATTTAACCTGGCTTGGGACGCTCCAATAGAGGATTCTGACGAGCGCACGCCATCTTCAGCAGAGCGGACATCTTGCTCTGCAGTTTTAAGGGCAGCTTCGGCCTGGACTACCTGATTTTGATAAATGTCGCGATCGCTTTCTGAAATTGCCCCCTGCTCAAACAGAGACTGATAGCGTCGTAGCTCACTTTGCGCCAGGACCAGGTCAGATTTTGCCTTTTCTAAATTGGCCTCAGTTTGCAAAAATGAAGCATTGGCCTGGTTCCGTTGATTGACCGCCACATCAATGTCGGCTTCTGCTGTTTGAATGCTAGAGTTTTGTCTGCGATCATCGATGGTGGCCAACAGCTGGCCTCGGGCAACGCCATCTCCCTCCCGTAGCTCTGTGCCATTGACGTTATCAATATAGGTAATGTCACCACTGGCTTGAAAATTAAGCACCTGTCGCTGTAGTGGCCAGGCCGTCCCTTCATCAAATACCCAAGCCTGGGCTAACCCTGTTTGGACCTCCACCACCCTCACAGGTAAACGACTGGGTGCTACCAAAGGGGCAGCTTTATCTACATTTGATGAGACTAACCGTCGATGGATTCGCCAGCCAACAATGCCAGTAACGAGCAGCATCAATATAGTAATGGCGGGCCAGAGAGATCTTTTAGGTCGACGAAAGCGAGCTGAGCTGGTTTGTTGATTAATTTCTATATCAGTATCTGAAGATGCTGAAAGATTATGAACTGTATCAGTCTGGGAGTAAGGAATCTCAGAAGACATTGTATAGGAGAGAATAGCAGTAGTGTTGCAGAGAAAAGTTTCGCAAAAGCGTATCTTGAGAGTGCCTGTAGTGCCAAACGGCTGGCCTAAAGCGGTTACCGCCCACACTCTTTATGGAGCTCTTTAGCTTGCAGATTGAGCAACGTTGAGTTGTTCTAGTAGGGTATATGGCACTAACAAAAACTTCTCTAAAGGCGGAGATGAGACTGTTACATCGACTGTTCTAAAGTAATCAGACCGATCGCCTTGAACAAAATAGGCTCCCGTAAAATTCGCCCCTTGCAGATGGGCTTCCTCAAATAGGAGTAACGTTGCCAATAACGGTGGGGATTAAGTAGGGCTGGAGAATCTGGATTAAATAAAGACTGCTGAAAATATTGCCATAGGGGAAACCTGCCAAAAAAATTCATTGGAGTAGACCTCGTGTACCTTTGCCGCAAACTATAAAATCCACACTTTTACTTAAAGCCGACTAGCCAGCTTGGTTTATTTTACTAAACGGTTTAGTAAAAATACATTAATTTTAATAAACCGTTTGGCTAGATAAATATCAATACTTATCAAAGCGTAAGGGCTCGTTGATTCGCGTGGGCAGGCCAGATTTCTGAGCTAAACCCTTAATATCGATGCTATTGACATCAAAGTGACGAGTGTGGTGGCAGCAATGTCAGATTGAACCGCCCCTGCTCATCTCTCAATACCCTGAGTGTCTGCTGACAGTCAACCTGGCCATTCCTAAGCTGTTGCCACGTCGTCAAAAAACCAGAATACCTACAAGACCCGCTAAAGAGAAAAGACACGCTAGTGGTACTGCTGATGGAGCACCCAGCCCCCGGCAGACTATTTCGTACATAGATAAAGAAGAGATTAAAACAGGTTAAAGTTCATCACGTCTCAGCAGGGCTCATCGCATTCGATTCACAAAGTCAACAACCTGAAGACATCTCAAGCACTCTCTTTAGAAACATTTAAGCTAAGGTTGTGGGGCTCCGAATAAGGCTTATTCATTAATCTCAGGTTTCATCAAATCTGAGGTTACATCGAAAACCTCTCCGTTTAGAATTTTGTCGCGGCGCGCAAAATTCTAAACCACCCAACCGACCACCCATCATGTAGACGCCATGAGTGACTCACGCTCTTCCGCGGGTTGTAGGGCGGCGGAATGCCCTGCCCAGGTGGGTTGGGGAACTCAGAGGGACCCCAAGCAGCTGGTTTTGCCATTCACCGACAACAGAAATCTGCAATCACCCATATATTACTTTATGAAAATTATTACCTAACCCAATTTCTTAAAAGATACCCCCCCACCCTAAGGGTTAATTCTTTGGCCAAAAGATGTTTGCCTGATCAATCAATTGTCCAAGTGACCCAAAGTTATTCATGCCCTCAAACCCCAAGTTTGAGGGCTTTGGATCGTCTTTCTCCAGAATCAAGCAACCTCATCAGACAATCAATGCCTAATCTCAAATAAATAAATATTGCCTGTTTAATGGTCCGAAAATCTTCCGTTAACCTTCTTCCGAAATATTACCTTGGGGGATTTTAAAGTCCAAAAAGACGGAGATTGTTTTGTTCACTTCGTTTGGAAGTATGCAAATTCTCCATGTCAAGTTATCTATCAAACATATTAGAAATAAAGATGGTCACCTTAAAAGGGTTTGCTTCCCTACCAGCCGATACCTTCGCAGATGGTCCTCCGTCTGGTGCAGACAACGGCCGCATCGATGCCGTTAACCGTATTCAACCCATCTCAGCCAATGGCCGCAGTGGTCCTTTTGACGGCCAGCCAGTGCAGGGCTTTAGCGGAGTGCAGTTTGCACCCGACACCGACGCGGAAACATTCTGGTTTTTATCTGACAATGGTTTTGGTGGAGAAAGCAATAGTACCGATTATCTATTGCGCATTTATCAGGCTAGACCCAACTTTCTTGGCCAGGGCGGCAGCGTGGATATTCAAGGATTTATAGGGCTAAGCGACCCCAATAATCTGATTCCATTTGATATTCAAAATGAAGACAGCACCGAGCGGCTCTTAACTGGTGCCGATTTTGATATTGAGTCATTTGTTATCGATAGTAACGGCGATATCTGGGTTGGTGAAGAGTTTGGTCCGTACATTTTGCACTTCAACAGTGAGGGTGAGCTACTAGAGGCTCCCATCCCCACGCCAAATCCGGTCGATCTAACTACCCTCAATGGTCAGAACCCGCTCGTTATCGGCCACCGGGGGGCTAGCGGTGATTTCCCAGAACACACCTTAGAAGCCTATCGCGCTGCGATCGCAGCCGGTGCCGATTTTATCGAGCCCGATTTGGTGATCACCTCAGACGGTGTGCTGATTGCCCGTCATGAACCTCTGTTAGACGACACCACGAATGTGGCCGAGGTGTTTGGCCCCGAGCGCATGTCTACCAAACTGCTAGACGGTGCGGAAATCACCGGCTACTTTGCAGAAGACTTTACCCTCGAAGAAATCAAACAGCTGCGGGCGATTCAATCTCGTGACTATCGCGACCCTGCCTTTGACGGCCTGTTTGAGATTCCCACCTTTGCAGAAGTCATCGAACTGGTGCAAACGGTCGAAGCCGAAACCGGTGTGCAAGTGGGTATCTATCCTGAAACCAAACACCCTACCTTCTTTGACCAGCAGGGTCTGTCCTTAGAAGAACCCCTGCTCGAAACCCTACAGCGCACAGGGTTTACCGACCCTGATCGGATCTTTATCCAATCCTTTGAATTTCAAAACCTGATTGACCTCCAGGGCCAGCTAGACGAAGCCGGTCTGGGGGAAATCCCCCTGGTGCAGCTCTATGGCAACACCCTGCCCGATGCTCCAATAGGTAGCGGTTTCTCCGCACCCTTTGATATTCGCTTTAATGTAGAGCAGGGCAACGATCTAGAGGCCATCTACGGCGCAGACTTTTTAGCAGCAGCTGAGAACGCACTGTCTAGCACCACCGTTTACAGCGACCTCGACAGCCCCGAATTTTTGCAGGTCATCAGCGACCTCTATGCCGAAGGGGCCGGTCCCTGGAAAAACAACATTCTGCTGCGCGAGACATTCGACACCCCCGTAGATGGCAACGGCGACGGTGTGGCCGAAATTACCACCCAGCTGACAGGGGAGGTCACCTCCTTTATTGACGATGCCCACAATGCCAATCTGCAGGTCCACCCCTACACGCTGCGGGATAAAGAACGGTTCTTGACCCTCAATGCCGATGGCACGCCCCAAACTGCAGAGCAAGAGGTTCAGCAGCTGGTGGAAATCGGGGCCGATGGCTTCTTTACCGACTTCCCCCGTACAGGCGACCCTGTGGTTGATCGGCTAACCGCTGATGAGGTGCGCTCCCCCAACAACCCCGACTTTGACTTTGATACCCTCAACGGTCAAACGCCTTTAGTCATAGGCCACCGAGGTGCCAGCGGAGACTTCCCGGAGCACACCTTAGAAGCCTATCGTCTGGCCATTTATCAGGGGGCCGACTTTGTGGAACCTGACCTGGTAATCACCTCTGATGGTGTCCTAATCGCTCGCCTCGAGCCCATGTTAGACGACACTACAAATGTGGCTGAGGTGTTTGGCCCCGAGCGCATGTCCACCAAGCTGTTAGATGGGGAAGAGGTCACCGCTTATTTTGCAGAAGACTTTACCCTGGCAGAAATCAAACAGCTGCGGGCGGTTCAGTCACGACCTTACCGCAATCAGGAATTTAACGGCGAGTTTGAAATTCCCACCTTTGAGGAAGTGATTGAACTGGTTGAAGAGGTCAGCGCCAACGTCGGGCATGAGATCGGTATCTATCCTGAAACCAAGCACCCTACCTTCTTTGATCAGCAGGGTCTCTCGTTAGAAGAACCCCTGGTGCAAACGCTGGTGGATACTGGCTTTACCAATCGCGATCGCATCTTTATCCAGTCCTTTGAAATTCAGAACCTGATCGAGCTGCGCAACGACATCCTGCCCAAAGCAGGTTTAGACGACCTGCAGCTGGTCCAGCTCTTTGGCGATACCGAAGGGGCCTTTACCAACGCTGGCGGTGGCGGTTTCTCGATCCCCTATGATGTAGTGGTCAATGCCGCTCTATCCGCCGCCGAGAGAGAAGCCATTTACGGCGATCTGCTGCCGTTTTTAGACTTTGATGCTCCAGGCTATGATTCGCTGGTCAATGCTGAGGCCATCGCCGCCATCAGCAGCTACGCTGACGGTATCGGCCCCTGGAAAAACAGCATCCTGCTGCGTGAGCCGATAGATACTCCCGTTGACGGCAACGGCGACGGCATTGCAGAAATCACCACTCAGCTCACAGGTGAGGTGGTGCCCCTAGTTGACTTTGCCCACACCGCCGGTTTACAGGTGCACCCCTATACCCTGCGGGATGAAGAACGGTTTCTCACCTTGAACGTAGACGGCACACCTCTGACCACGGGCGATGAGTTTCGTCAGCTAATTGAACTCGGGGCCGATGGCTTCTTTACCGACTTCCCCGAAACAGGCCGCATTGTGGTTGAACAGTTTGAAACCGCAGAAGAGTTTGCCAACCTGCGCGGTTCTCGCGGCTATGAGGGCCTGGCCTTTAGCCCCGACCGTCAGACTCTGTACCCAATGCTGGAGGGCACTGTTTTGGGTGATCCAGAGGGTGCCGTGCGCATCTATGAATTTGACGTTGCCAGCAGCTCATTTGAGGGCATCCTGGGTCTATATCAAATGGAAGAACCGAACCACGCTATTGGAGACTTTACCCCCATCAATAACGACGAATTTTTAGTAATCGAGCGCGACGGTCGTCAGGGGGCCGACGCGGCATTTAAGCAGATCTTTAAGGTGGATCTGTCTGAGGTGGATGCCGACGGTTTTGTTGAAAAAGAATTGGTGGCTGATTTACTCAACATTGCTGATCCAAACGATATCAATGGCGATGGCAACACCACCTTTACGTTCCCCTTTGTCACCATTGAAGATGTCCTGATCCTAGACGAGACGACGATTCTGGTGGCAAACGACAACAACTATCCATTCTCCATTGGTCGTGATTTCTCAGGTGTCGAAATTGACAACAACGAAATCATTACTCTAGAGCTGGATGAACCATTAAACCTCGACTCTCGTTTGGGTGTGGCTTCCATACCTGAGTCAGTCACTGTCGGGGATGACGGTGATGACATCCTGCAGGGCACCGTGAGCGACAATACCATTGCCGGTGGTTTAGGGGATGACGTCATTAATGGAGATGACGGTAACGACATTCTTCGGGGTGACCTAAACAGCCGTAGTTCTCAGCCGGGTATCGGTAGCGACGATGTTATCTCTGGCGGTGCCGGCAACGACCGCATCGGCGGTAAAGGGGGTAATGACCTGCTCTTTGGCGATGCTGGCAATGACCAAATCTGGGGAGATGATGGTGATGACCTGCTGTATGGCGGTTTGGGCAACGACACCTTGGTAGGCGACGACTTTGGCCGCGGTAGCGGGACTGATATCTTTGTTTTGGCTGCCGGTGAAGGTACAGATACCATTCTCGACTTTGAAGTGGGGACCGACCTGATTGGCCTGGCGAATGGGTTAACCTTCTCAGACCTGTCCATTGGTCAGCGTGACAATAGTGCTGTGATTTCATCGGGGACTGAGGATCTCGCCTTGCTGACTGGCATCACTGCCACAGCCTTAAGCGAAACTGTATTTACTGTATTAGTAGCCTAAGACCTCTGTTGGGGCAGCGGTCTGGTTTACATCAGCCGCTGTTCCAAACATTTAAGAAATAAACATTAAACTGTATCACCAGATACAAAAATTGAAATTCTGACTCTTTTCTGCGCTATTTACCTAGGGCGACATACGTCAAACGACTGAACCGATCTAGTAATTGCCACATTGAGGATAATCAAACCGTCTTGATGAATGTGAGTGTCCTACTTACACAGACGATCGCTTGTTAGTTGTTTTAAGCTCCGGCAACCGGGTCTTATGGCTCGGTTGCTAATGGATATTGGAAACGACTGAATGTATTCAGGAGTTTACGCCGCAGCTGTTGTGATCTAAGGCTTTATCACCACTGCTGTGGGCTCAGCTGTAGGTTTTATACATAAAACCTACTCAGTAAGGACACCATGACTCACTTAAATCTCTTCTTTAAATCTTGCTGAGGGCTATTCTGTATGATTAAAAAAGTTCTCTTAATCACAACTGACCAATCAGTTTGCAGCACATTACATCCTTGGCTGACTCAAAATCACTACGATGTGATATTTACGACTCAGGGAGGTGACGAAGGCATTTTGTTGGCAGTGACCCAATCACCAGATCTGATTTTAATCGATACAGATTTACCCGTTATCAATGGCTGGCAAGCGATTCAAATACTTAAGGCGTCAACGGTAACTCAAAAGATACCCGTGATTGCACTGGTGGCTGCAGATAGGGATTTCACAAAAATTCAATCATCTGGCTGTGATGCCTGTGAGTTTAAACCTGTTGAACCAGAGAGTGTTTTAGCAAAGGCCAAAATTCTGCTTGACTCTACACCCAAGATTTTAGAAGCATCCAATTCCCTACTCTTTCCCAAATATCGGTCGGTCGCTAAAAGCACCTCTTCAGCCGCTAGCTCCGATGTGGTCTACATTGACGATAGTTCATTAGATAGTCAGGCCATGGCCGACATTGTGTGTGCCGCTAACTGTGGCTACAGCAATATCTCACAGCCCTTAGACGCTATCCCATCACTGCTTGAAACCAAACCGGGGCTTATCTTTTTAGACCTGGTTATGCCGCACACCAACGGCTATGAGCTATGTGCTCAGATTCGGCGCACGTCTGCCCTACGCAAAACACCGATCATTATTGTTACCAGTAGTGATGGCATCATTGATCGAGTCCGAGCTAGATTTGTGGGGGCATCGGGCTTTATCAGTAAGCCAATTCAGGAAAAACGGGTCTTAAAACTCCTTGACAAACATCTAAAACCCCATACTCATCAGCGGTCTGACCAGACTGAACGCAGTCAGCTTTTAACTACCGTTTAAGTGAAGCAAACAGGGGCGATCGCAACGTTTTGCTGACTATGAGTTAAGCTTCCCTTCAGAAAATCATCGCCTCTGTTTGGGTTAATAGCGGCAGCCACGTAACAACATCGCGCTGCTGCCCATAGGCCAGCACAAGCACCCTACTAAGATTCTGTTAGAACCTCAGGCCAGTTAGCATTAGCTCTTGTAATGTTGCCGGGAATATCCCTTTCCCAGCGACGCTGTACTCCTGTGTTGAAGTTGAGATAGAGCTTGCCATCTACAATCTTCCAAGCATTGGGATCAATCGCAGCGGTATATCCCTGACTAACGGCCCAGGCGCAGTACCCACCATACTGCGGTGCATATTGTGCAGGATTGGCGACAAACAGATCCCGGTTTTCGGCACTGGCAAACTGCCAGGTGGCATTGTTCCAGGTATAGGTAAACTCTGAGCTACCCGCCACAGGCCCACCATCAGTAAAATAGGCCACTGGATCAGTCCCGCGAATGGCTAGCCCAGCTCCGTCAGTAAAGTATTGAATAGTTTCCTCAGGTTCAACCGCAACAGTCTCAGCTGCAACAGTCTCAGCTGCAGTCGGTGCCTCGGCAACAGGAGATGCGCCGAGGCTAGGTTCGGACTTGGCTACCTCGACTGCTGCGGGCTGGGGGGTGGCAGAACTCTCCAGGTTGCTGCTGGGGGCACAGCCTACGGCAAAACCTAGACCGATAAGCGCAATGGCTAGCTTGGTTAAATGATTAATACGCATACGTTAAAACTGGTTTTGATCTTGCGGCTAGCTAAACACATCAAACTTAATCTGCGATGAAATGTCACTAATAATTTGGACAAACCTAGTGCAGCACAGCCCTCTGCTCTGGGTTTGATACACTGAGAGTAATTAATTGGGGTAGCCCATGACCCTCGTAGCCGACCTACAAAAATCCCTAAGCTTTGACGAGTTTCTCGCCCACTATTCTCTCAAAATCTTTTGTGCGATCGCAAGGCTATTTCACCACAGCCATAGGGTTTTCTGCAGCACTAGCATCACCGCTGTCTAAATAAGTCTCTAACAACTCCAAGGCTTCAGATGCATCTTCATCGGTACCGGCTGTAAAAATCACCGTGTCCCGGTCAGCAAAATCTGTCCAGTGAGCCGAAAAGACCTCATTCCCCCCGTCATGCCAATAGACTCGGCCAATGTCATCAATGTCTTCTACCACCAGACCATAACCATAAAATCAATCCTCATCCTCAAACTCACGCACATGGGGGGTCTGCACAATATCCAGCAGGTCTGTTGAGATCACATTGCCCGCAACAACCACCTGACGAAATCGGACCATATCGTCCACCGTTGAAACTAGCCCGCCATTACCAATCAGATTCCAATAGGGTCGATTGTTTCCCCAGCTAGCCTGCTCAATAGACTCACCGTTATTAGTTCTCAGCGAACGACTGTCGTCATAGACAGCGGCATAGCCCGTATTGTCTAACCCCAGCCCAGCAATCACATCTTCACGCAGATAGTCTTCATAGGGTTTACCCGAACGCGCTTCAATAATGGCGGCAACTATACCAAAGCCAGTATTGGAATAGCTGTAGGTTTCTCCAGGTAGCGCCTCTAGCGATGATGCAAATGCTCGCTCAAGAAAGTCATTCTTATCAAGCTGCTCTGCGTCATCTCCCACCGATTCCGAAAAACCGGCTGAGTGCGTCAGCAGCTGGTGTAGCGTAATCGCGGCCTTATCTTCTGGCACGTTGTTAAAAATATCACTCAGTGTTTCATCAAAACGTGCCTTGCCCTGCTGCACCAGTTTTGCCGCCATGACACCGGTTACCGTTTTTGTAATCGAATTAATATCCACCTGCGTCAGCTCCGGTGGGACTGTATCGACTGCCGGAGACCCAAACTCACTGTACTGTGTGGGCCCATCACCGTGAGCCACCGCAACAATAACATTTAGATTCTGAGCTTCAATCTCTGCTAGGGCGGCGTCTAAACGCTCTGGGAAAGACGCATTGGTTGGCACTGGCTGACACCCATGAGTAACGGCAATAATTGATACTGCGATCGCAGCTGAAAACACATTGTCCATGCAGGTCTTAAGAATTAGCGCAGAACTATATCGCCGCATTACTTCTGTATCGTCCCTCTTTCTTGGTCTGAGCTTAACCTAGCATGCATACTATTGTGTCGTTCAACACAGGGATATCCCGGTTTTATTCTGGGTATTTTTCTTCATCCTTTAATAACCACCCGTTGCCTGTAATGTGACTCACTTTTCCGTCGTTATTTGCACCTACAATGGCGAATCTCGCCTGCCAACTCTACTAAACCGACTGCGATCGCAACGCCTTCCTAACTCCCTAACCTGGGAAATCCTGATTGTCGATAACAACAGTCACGACCAAACTGCCCAGTGTATTCACACCTATCAGCAACAGTGGCCCGAGCCTGTTTCCCTGCGATACCTATTTGAGCCGCGTCAGGGCCTGGCCTATGCCCGTCGCTGTGCCATCCAGGCCGTCAACAGCGAGCTGATTGGCTTTTTAGATGACGACACATTACCCGCCAATGACTGGGTCGCCCAGGCTCACCAATTTGGCCAACATCATCCCCACATAGGGGCCTACGGCAGCGCCATTGACGGACGATATGAAAGTGAACCCCCCGCTGGGTTTGAGCGCATCGCCAGCTGTCTGGCCGTGATTCAGCGAGGGGATACCCCTTTTCAATATCATCCTAGACAGGGAGTTTTGCCTGCCGGGGCCGGGATGGTTGTCCGGCGTCAGGCATGGTTAACCTGCGTCCCCACAGAGCCCGCCCTTAAAGGCGTGTGTGGCACCAGTTTGCAGACCAAGGGAGAAGATGTAGAAACCTTAAACCATATCCGTCAGGGGGAGTGGCCCATCTGGCACAATCCTCAGATGCGGCTGACCCACATAATTCCCCAAAAACGTCTGTGCCCCAGCTATTTGCTACACCTGTTTCAATGTATTGGCGTTAGCCGCTATCACCTACGTCGCGTGCGCTATCCACACTGGCAACGCCCCTGGATGCTGCTGCTGCACGGGGTCAATGACCTGCGTAAGCTGCTGACCCACATCTTAAAAACTAAACAGTTTTATCCCACCGACCTGGTGACAGCCTGTGAGCGCACACTGCTGATCCATAGCTTTATCAGCCCCATATACAGACTGCTAGCGGCTTTTGAGTATCGGCAGCGTAATAGTCACCGTTGTCCCTGATGTGGTATTCGACGTGATGGTTAACTGTCCTCGATGGGCGGTAACAATGCGTTTAACAATCGCTAACCCTAACCCGTTGCCGTTAGATTTGGTTGTAAAAAAGGGTGTGGTAATCTTTTCTAAAATTGAAGGAGGGATTGGATTGCCCTCATTTTTGACCTGTACCGTCAGGTAGTCTGCTTTAGAGGGGTGAATAATCTCCCACGTAACACTGTCGCCAACATTAACGGCTTCGCAGGCATTGCTAATTAGATTGATAAACACCTGTTTCAGCTTGTCAGAATCGGCAGACACAATCGCCGAGGTGGGATTAGTCACCAGCGTTATGTTGCGATCAACGACAGCAGGGTGAGAGCGAACAGAGTTTAACAGATCCGCGCTCCACCGGTTTAGCTCTAACGGTTTACAGTTGAGAGCCTGGGGTTTAGAAAACAGCAAAATTTCATTGAGCAATCGCTTCAAGCGATCCGCTTCATCTAAAGCAATATCTAAACGTGCCTTAAATCGACTGTCTAGGTCTAGCTTTTGAAAGCTGGTTAGCCCCATCAGCACGGTTGTCAGGGGGTTACGAATTTCATGCACAATCATAGAAGAGAGTTCCCCAACCTCCGCCAGGTGGGAGAGAGCCTTTTTAGCGTGGGCTTCAGCCTGTTTGCGTTTGGTGTCGAGCCGTTTTCTCTCGCTAATATCTCGAACCATGGCAAGAATACACGGTCGCCCTTCAAATTCAATGGGCGCTGCAGAAATTTCAGCCGGTAGCTTATGCTTTGACTTTGTTAAACAGGTGAGTTCATCGGTCCATCCTCGACCGTTGTCAAAAACAGCCTTGGTAAAGTTGAGCAGCTGAGGCATTTCCTCAGGATGAACCTGAGAAATTTTGGTGGAGTTGAGCAGTTCCTGACGGGAATAGTTAAGCAGCTCGGTCGCCCGCAGGTTGGCTTCTAAAATTTGATCTTGAGCCGGATCAATCACAAAGATGGCATCGTTGGACCCTTCAAAAATTTTGCGAAACCGCTGCTCTAGTGATGAATGGGCAATACTTTCTACCTGCAGTCGGGCTGAAACCTGCTGAAGCTCGGTACGGTAGTGGTCTAGTTTTTGGGTCAGCTGTTGGTTAACGGTAGCTAGCTTATCTTGAAGCAGCTGTAGAGGGTGCCCCGATGTCGCGGCATAAGATGTCGCGGCATCTAACGCTTCGCGAGGAACCGGCTGATAGTAATGCTCTAGCTCCATCGCCATTGCAGCTTGCTTCGCCATTAAGGTCAATACCTGCTGAGCCTCGGTTTGAAAAGGCTCAATGGCATGACGAAGGGCCAACAGCACGCCACAACAGTGCCCACGGGGTGTTACCAGGGGCACACCGCAATAGGCTACGCTCAACGTAGGCTGTAGTGAGCCAGTAGCCGAGGCTTTTTGAGCAATGATGTCCTGGGCAAGGGTGTTCCAGTCGTCGCGGTTTTCGGGCTCACCCGGGTGTAGCTCTGGGCTCACGATAAAGTCATAGCAATCTGGCGCTAGACGCTGACCTAGCATGACGCGGCTAGCGCCTAACCCATGGCTCAAACCCGATATTAGCTCCTCTAAATAGGCATCTAGATGGCCTGCTCTATAATGCAACGACATCAGGGCCGATAGCCACCGAGACTCCATTTGATGAGCGGGAATAGGGGCAGTCTGGAGCTGAAACTCATTCATCGCACTCATAGAATCACTCAAGTGAGATTTCCCAGAATTTTAGATGAGTAATTCCTGAGAATCCATGATTAAAATCAAGTCCGTTAAGAAACTTGAAATCTTTGACCAATGTAAAAACGCTAGCTTCTTAAAAAAGTAACCTTGCGCTGGTTACGGCGAATGACGCCATCATCCTGTAGCTTCCGTAGCGATCGCGATACGACTTCAGGTGTCAAACAGATTTGTTCAGCAATCTCTTTGATGGAGCGGTCTAGCACACAGACTCGCTGATTGGGTGTTTTTAAACCATACAGATAGGCTAACACCCGCTCATAGGCCGAACGGATACAGCGCAGTGCCATTATATCTTTGGCCATGTGCAGCTGCTCTACCAGCTGAGCCATAAACAGTAGAGACAGGTCTGACTCATGACGCAGCAGCGTTAAAAATGTGTGGGTGGGAATCGCAATGATCTCTGAGGGTTGGGTTGCGATCGCAGAATTTGGATAAACATCATGAAATAAGGCACTCTCCCCAAACCATAGACCGCTCTCTAACGCATATTGGTTGGTCATTTGTCCATTCTCCAAATAGCGCACCAGCTGAATTTTTCCAGTATGCACACCAAAGATGCGATCAGCCGGTTCCTCGGCATGAAAAACTGTTTCTCCAGGCTCAAGTGAGAATAGATTGGGAACAGCATCAACGAGCCCCTGCTCAGCCAAACGATTCACCGCTTGAGTGTAACGATCCAATGATTCCATTGAAAAAGCACTTAGATTACGATGCTACCTAAATTAAGCGGCTAATCTAAGAGACTCCCAACAGTTGCCTAAGCTCACCCTCAATTAGTCTGAAGGTTCACTTAAAAATCACCCCTTTCGCACTCAGGTGAGATTTAAGATTTTATCAGCCGTCTCCCTTCCACCATGGCAAAGGGCACTAAACTCAACGGCCAAATAAAGTACTGCAAAAACAGTACAGAATTAAAATACAAAAAGGCCATCATCGTCACTGTCGCGGCAGTAAAGATACCCACTTTTTCTCTGAGGAAGCTCAAATACGCCAACCCCATCAGCAACAGCATGAGCAGCTTAGCCCTGAGCCCCACCAGCCAGGGATAGTCCTGAGAAAGAATAATATCAATCGAGGGAGCCCCTTCAATGTGAGAATCCCCCAAACGCGTTGCAGAAAATAAAACAGACTTAAAGAACCCCTCAGCATTCCAAACGATAAAGGGCAAAGACGTCACCAGCGGCACGCTCAAAATAATCAAAAAGCCAGAAATCAGGGTTTTGCCGTATTTATCTCGCTTTTTCCACAAAAATATTAAATACAGCGGCAGCAAAAATATAGCAATTTGTTTAATCCCCAGAGAGAGACTAAACATAAATAACGCTAGTCGCGTTTTTTCTCTCAAAAAAACTAACGAGAGAATCAAAAAGAAAATCGCTGCAAATTCTAGATGATGCACGCGAACAATATAAATACTCCAGCGGCTCAGCATGAGAATCGTCGCCGCCGCCGTGCCCAGCAGCCACAGCCGTCGTTGTTGAAAATATCTCAGGGTTAAACCAACAATGCCAGCATGAAAGATAAACGACATCGGCCGCCAAAAATATAGCCAGTCGCGATAGTCTAAAAAACCTAGCTTTTGAACCAATGCAGACAAAAGATAGGCAATGGGAAAGTAAGTGGCATATTTATCATTTTCTCGAAGATTGCCGGCCAAAACCCTGGCATAGGGATTTTCTCCACTAATAATCCGCTTACCTTCGAGCCAGCTATAGTACATATCATGGCCCTGCAGGTCTTCAGCCGGTGTTTGCCAAAAGCTGTAGTGAATAAAAAATCCTGCCGATACTATCAGCAGAAAAATAAACCAATATCGGTTATCCCATCGATATGACCCTGACATAGTAAACCGTTGAGTAAAACAGCAAGAGACTAAAAATTAGCGATTGCTGGAACCGGTCTGGAGCTTAGTAGCCTCTCAACACTAAAACCATTCCGAAGATCAGCCATGCCAAAAATTAAGGCTCCAGTATGACACTAATTTTTACGTTCAGGTTTTCTGCTCAAAACGCATAATCCTAAAACAAAACCGCTGTTTAATCTCTCTACTGAGAAGATTAAACAGCGGTTTTTTAGTGTATACATTCTAGATAGCTACGGCAGAGAGACGCGCGCCTCAAGCTCGTCGTTCGACCACCAGAGTAAAGCGGGCGGCCAGCATCCCCACCGATGAGATCGCAACCAGGGGTGCAAAAAATGCAATACCAACCGCTCCGCCTACTAGACCCGCTGTTAGGGGAACCTCAAGCAACGCTCGGCCTTCAGCATTTTTAATCACAATTCGCCGGATATTGCTCTCATTGAGCAATTCTTGCACCTTATTCATCAAATTGTCGCTGTTTACCGAAAACTCCTCAGTCACCGGCTCAGGTGCAGGGGGTGGATTGGGAGTAGACGGATCGGGATCAGAGTAGCTCATGGGGGTTAATAACCTAACGTTGATCAACAAACCGGGCAAGCCTGCTCCTGTAATACTGGCTATATCCAGGAGCAAGCCGCCATTCTAAACCTTCTCTTGAGTTTTGTACCGCAAGTTTTGCACCGCAAGCTTTGCGGCCTAGTCCAAATATTTCTCCAGGGTGCTTGAAAGGGTGCTAGCAGGTACGGCACCCACTAATGTGTCAACCACCTCTCCCCCTTTAAATACCAACAGGGTGGGAATGCTGCGCACACCGTAGTTACTGGCACTGTTGGGATTTTCATCCACATTTAGCTTGAGCACTTTAACCCGTCCTTCAAAGTTATTGGCCACCTCGTCAACAATCGGGGCAACCATTCGACAAGGGCCACACCAGGGAGCCCAAAAGTCAACCAGTACGGGTACTGCACTCTCTAATACATCGGCCTGAAAATTAGCATCAGACGCTTCACTTACTAAAACACTCTCAGTCATCGTTTTAATCTCCTGAAAATCAACGTGACAGTAATACAGTAGTCCGATTATGGGTCTTCTGCATTCTCTAACTGTTCAATTATAGTTCCATAAAATTGAACTAATCGGGGTCGGTCATCCGATCCTTAGCCTTGGTTTCCCGTAATAGACCCATGTCATAATGCAGGTATGCGTCCCATTTCCCATCCAGATACGAACCAAATAACCCTGGCAGACGTACTGTATGCCCTGGGCGATCCAATCCGGCTAAAGATTGTCAAAACCATCGCCCAAAATGGTGAGCAAGCTTGTCGCAGCTGTGGCGGTGATGAGATTGCTAAGTCCACACTGTCGCACCATTTTAAGATTCTTCGCGAAGCCGGTATCGTCTATACCGAGAAGGTGGGTACCCAACATTTGAATTCGTTGCGTACAGATGAACTAGAAGCCAGGTTTCCGGGAGTGTTAGCAGCGGTATTGGCGGCAACGGATGAGGGGTGTGATGAGTAAGAGAACTCATTCAATAACAATTGCTCGAAAATCATTCACATTGGTCAACGTGGGTCCGGTGGTTACCAATGCATCGATAGAGTCAAAAAAACTGTAGCTATCGTGGGCGTTGAGATAATTTTGAGGAGTCTGACCCGTTTGCCAAAGTTCGGGCGTAATTAGGGCTCCAGCATTGTCTTCGCTACCGTCAATGCCGTCGGTGTCACAGGCAATCGCCGTAATGCCAGGTTCACCCTTTAGATAGCAGGCCAGGGCCAGCAAAAATTCACTGTTGCGCCCGCCTTTGCCAGGGCTTTGTTTCACAGTGACGGTGGTTTCACCCCCCGACAAAATTATGCAGGGTGGGGCAACCGGCTGGTGATGACGTTTGGCCTGGCGAGCAATGGCTCCATGCACCAGCGCAACATCACGAGCTTCGCCTTCAATGGCATCACTCAAAATAAGGGGGGTGTAGCCACGGGCGATCGCAACTTCAGCGGCGGCTTCCAAAGACTGCTGCGGTGTGGCAATTAAATGATTGGTGGTTGTGCTGAGCCGGTCATCATCGGGGGCAATAACCGGATTAGGGTTGCGCTGCAAATAGTCGCGAATATGCTCAGGGACAGTGATGCGGTAGCGATCGATAATTTCTAATGCATCGGCGGCTGTCGCGCTATCACCCACGGTGGGTCCGGATGCGATCGCACTCAGACTATCCCCGGCCACATCAGAAATAATCAGCGACACTACCTGGGCCGGATGGGCGGCTGCCGACAGCCTTCCGCCAGCCGAACAAGATAGCCACTTACGCACCGTATTCATGGCAGTAATATCCGCACCTGAGGTCAGCAGCTGTCGATTGATATCTGTCAAATTTTCTAGGCTGATGCCCTCTGGCGGCAGAGTAAACAATGCTGAGCCGCCACCAGAAATCAAACAAATCACCAGGTCGTTACCCGTCAGCGGCTCAACGAGCTGCAGGATCCGCCGAGCCCCTGCCATGCCATTTTTATCCGGTACCGGATGCCCCGCTTCAATCACCTCAATCGACTGGGTTGGTACGCTGTGGCCATAGCGTGTCGTCACCAGTCCTACCATCGGGTCTGCACAGCCAGCCTCAGCCCAGACATCCTCCACCGCTTTTGCCATGGCTGCTGCCGATTTACCGATACCGACCACCACGACCCGCCCAGCAGGTCTGGGTTTGAGATAGGGGGTCAGCGCCAGCGCCACCTGTTCTTGAGGCATAGCCGCCGCAACAGCCGCCGCAAATAAGTCCTGCAGCAGATCGGTTTGATTGACCATAACGGTAGATGTGGAGGAAAGCATAGCCCGATTTCTAGTCAATATAAACGACCTCAGATGTATCGATTGGCCATAGTGAGCAAAAAGTTCTGGATTTGCCAATTCTGGAAATCTCGACCCAAAATCGCCCCCGTAGGGACGTTCTATAGCACGTCCCTACGGGGGCGATTTTCCGTTAGGGTGATAATAATCTTATGGATCAACGTATTCGGGAGAATCAACACGGTGTTTGACGTACTAATCATTGGAGCAGGGCCTGCCGCACTGATCATGGCATCGACCTTAGCAAGCCATGGTTTGTCTCTTCAAGGATTGTCGCCGACAGCACCGGATACTCCCTGGCCAAATACCTACGGTGTCTGGTGTGACGAGCTAGAAGCCCTGGGTCGGACCGACTTGTTAGGTCACCGTTGGCACAATACCGTCAGCTACTTTGGTCGAGCCGCTGCCACTCAACCCACCCAGCATCGCCGTGGCTATGGTCTGTTTGATAAACACAAGCTACATCAACATTTGCTAGACCAGCTGCAAACTGTGACCTGGCACCGTGGCAAAGCGGCCACCATCACCCACAAAGCCGACCATAGCTGTGTCACCACCAAAGCCGGAGAAGACCTGCAGGCCAAACTGGTGATTGATACCACAGGGCACAATCCGGCCCTAATTCAGCGCTCTTCATCAGCAACCTATCCTGTGGCCTATCAAGTGGCCTATGGCATCATTGGCAAATTTTCTAATCCGCCCGTAGCACCCGGGCAGTTTTCACTGATGGACTACCGAGCCGAGCACCTGTCGGCAGAGGAGCTGCCCGAGCCACCCACATTTCTCTACGCCATGGACCTGGGAAACGACGTATTTTTTATCGAAGAGACGTCTCTAGCCCTCACCCCAGCGATGGACTACGACCGGCTAAAGAACCGGCTGCAGCAGCGCCTCAGTGCTGACGGTGTCACTGTCAGCGAAGTTCATCACACAGAACACTGTCTATTCCCGATGAATCAGCCGCTGCCAGACTTAAACCAGCGAGTGCTGGGGTTTGGCGGGTCCGCCAGTATGGTGCACCCGGCCACCGGCTACATGATGGGGGCGATGCTGCGACGGGCACCAGATGTGGCTAGTGCGATCGCAGCGTCCATTGCAAGAGGCGATGTGGGGGATGCGATCGCAAAAACCGGGTGGACAACCCTATGGAATACCGAGCGCCTCCGTAAACACCACATCTATCAATTTGGTTTAGAAACCGTCATGCGGTTTAACCACCGTGAACTCTGTCAGTTCTTTGACAGCTTTTTCAAACTTCCCAAATCCCAGTGGTCCGGCTTTTTAGCCGATACCCTATCCCCGTTTGAGCTAGTGATGGCCATGGCCACCATGTTTGGTCACACCACCAATCCAGTCCGTGGCGGACTGCTTGGCGGTGTGGGTACTGACGGTAAGCTACTGCTCAAAGCCTTAATGGGAACGGCCTAGATACTCAACTAAAAAATCCGTTCAAACCCTTCACTATTAATACTTTTCCCCACCTCCAATTAGGCACCATCCCAAAACTTCATATCAAAAACAACTTCAGTATCCCTTAACACAAAACTCCTCAAATTCCATCCAACCGGCTCCATGGAATGCGAGAATACCCATTGACGACGCCACAAGGGAGATACGACATGGCTGCATTTCCAATTGACTTAGGCGCATATAAGCGCATTAGTCTTGACCCGTCTACGCCAACGCTGACCGATGAGCAGCGTGAGGCCATCAAAGCAAATATCCAACTTTGCCGTGATGCCATTGTCTTCTTTACAGCCACTGGTGCTGCCCGCGGTGTCGGCGGTCACACCGGCGGTCCCTACGATACCGTGCCCGAGGTCATGCTGCTGGATGCCATTTTCCGAGGTGCACCTGACAGCTATGTCCCCACCTTCTTTGATGAAGCCGGTCACCGTGTCGGCACCCAATATTTAATGGCCGCCCTCAATGGTGACCTGCCGGCCGAGCATCTGATGAACTACCGGGCAGCCGGTTCTCATCTACCCGGACACCCCGAGCTAGGCTTAACCCCAGGGGTAAAATTTAGCTCCGGTCGATTGGGGCACATGTGGCCCTACGTCAATGGTGTGGCCCTAGCAAACCCAGGCAAAGCTGTTTTCTGTCTCGGTTCAGACGGTTCTCAGCAAGAAGGTAACGATGCTGAAGCCGCTCGTCTAGCCGTGGCTCAACACATCAACGTCAAGCTGCTGATTGACGACAACGACGTTACGATTGCCGGTAATCCTTCCAAATATCTACCCGGCTACAGCGTCAAGAGAACCCTTGAAGGCCACGGTCTAAAGGTACTTGAGTGCAACGGTGAAGACGTTGCCGCCCACTACACCAACATCTGCGAAGCCATCAATACCCCCGGCCCTATCGCCGTCATCCTCAAGCGGCCCATGTGTCCTGGTATTGAGGGTCTAGAAGGGTCTAACCACGGTCACGACGTGATTTCTGTTCCTGCCGCTATCACCTATCTAGAATCTCGCAGCCATCAAGCCGCCGACATTCTCAAAAACACTGAGAAACCCAAGAACCCCAATACCTACCAGGGCTCATCTGACAAATCAGATGCCAACCGTAAGGTGTTTGGTGCCGCTGTGGTTGAAATACTCAGCGCCATGAGCGAAGCAGACCGCAAAAATAACGTACTTGTTGTAGACAGCGATCTAGAGGGCTCCTGTGGTCTAGATGCTATCCACAAAGCTCATCCTGAAGTGTTTATCAGCGGCGGTATTCAAGAGCGGGGTAACCTGTCGGCAGCAGCCGGTTTTGGTATGGAACAAGGTAAGCAAGGTATCTTTGCCACCTTTAGCGCCTTCTTAGAGATGTGTATCTCTGAGATCACCATGGCCCGACTAAACTATTCCAATCTGTTGTGTCATTTCTCCCATGCCGGCATTGATGACATGGCCGACAACACCTGCCATTTTGGTATGAACAACCTGTTTGCCGACAATGGTTTAGACGACAGCCATCCCACCAACGTTTACTTCCCCGCTGACGCGAACCAAATGCGCGCCTGTGTGAAGTCAGTCTTTAACGACCCCGGCCTGCGTTTTATCTTCTCTACCCGTGCGAAGGTGCCCATGATTTTGGACACCAGCGGCAATGAAATGTTTGCAGACGATTACACCTTTACCTCTGGTAAAGATGACATCGTCCGTGAAGGTACCGCTGGCTATGTGGTCACCTTTGGTGCCGCTCTGTACCGTGCCCTAGATGCTGTTGAGAAACTCAAGGCAGAAGGGATTGATGTTGGCCTGATCAACAAAGGTACTCTGAATGTAGTAGACGAAGAGTCTATCGCTAAATTTGGTGGTTCCCCCATGGTGCTTGTGGTAGAAGCCTTTAACCGTCGCACCGGTCTCGGTAGCCGCATGGGTTCCTGGCTACTAGAGCGTGGGTTAACTCCCAAATACGCCCACATCGGCACCCACATTGAGGGCAGCGGCGGCCTTTGGGAACAGTTCCCTCACCAAGGCATTGATTCTGCAGGCATTGTTGCCAAAGTAAAAGAGATGCTAGGTTAATCGCAATAAGAAGTCTCAATAAATCTCTTTTAATAAAAGCGACAGGATCTTACAAGATTCTGTCGCTTGTTGTGAAATAAGATGTAGCCTCGAATGTACTAGACATAAGATTTTTTTTAACTCCTCAGACTTAAAAACTCTCTACTTTTTAAGTCTGAGGAGTTAAAAATTTTCATGATTGGGAGTATTTTGAACAGTCTCACTTGTATTAGAGACAAATTCTCAAAAAATTAGGATGAGACAAGTCCTCTCAAAACCGTGATGTTTAAGAGACTTGTTGATGCACCGTCGCTAAAAATTGCCGTAGTAGCGTTATCAAATCTGTCGTTTCGGTCTGACTCAAGTCTGCTAAAAACTGCTTTTCCCGCTCGAACAATATCGGCATTGCCGCATCGATTCGCTCCGCGCCAGTGTCAGAGAGTTGCACAATAATGCTACGACGATCATCAGGATCTCGCAGCCGCGTTACTAATCCATTCTTTTCAAGCCGATCAATACGATTAGTCATGGCCCCCGAAGAAAGCATCAGCCACTGATATAGCTCAGTCGGCTTGAGTTGATAAGGAGGTCCCTGACGCCGCAATGTGGCCAACATATCGAAAGACCACACTGTTAAGTCAAAGTCGGCCAGCACGGTTTCTCGATGCTTGCTCAGCAATTGAGCAAGCTGTAAAACCCGCCCCACGACGGCTAGGGATGAAACATCTAAAGCAGGGGCTTCGTGTTTCCACTGAGCCAGAATTTTATCGATAGTGTCTTGAGTCATGGAGACATTGTATCTCTATCTCAAGATACTTGATATTTATCTTTACATTGGCTATCTTGAAATTAAGATAAATTTCAAACAGGAAGTTTTCTCTTTCTCGAAAGATGCGTTTGGCGGTGGCGCAGCCAAACGCAATTCAGTACACATAAGGACTTTGAACATGAAACTTACACTTACTAAATTTCAGGTAACGGGCTTCTTTGTCGGACTACTGGCATCAGGGCTGCTACTGACCTCTGTTACGGCTCAGGAAAAGTTGAAAAGAGCGCTGAATCCGCCCGAATTAGCAAACTCTTTGCAGTACGGTTATTCACAAGCAACGATCACCACAGCAAATGCTCAACTTGTTCACGTTGCTGGGCAGGTCGGTATTACCGAAGACGGTCCAAACGACTTTGAAAGCCAGGTTGATCGTGCCTTTGACGCACTGGCTGCAACCTTAGATGTTGCTGGCACCAATCCTGATAACGTCGCCAAGATTACGCTGTTGATTGTGGATCATGATGCGGAGAAACTCGCCTACCTGGTGGAAAAGCGTAAAGCCTTTTTCGGAGACAATCCCCCGGCTAGTACTTTGATTCCGGTGCCAGAACTCTACGCTCCCGGCGTACTTTTTGAAATCGACGCCGTTGCTGTGGCACCCGGTTTGAATGAATAAACTCTTTTGATACTGATTTCACAAAGCTACCCATGCACATTAAAAAATTAGATCATGTTGGCATCCGAGTAATGGATGCTGACAAATCCATGCAGTTTTATACAACTCTTGGGTTTCACATCACGCGCAAAGACTACGAAGAACAGGTCTTTGTTGTAAAGCATTCAAGTGGGATCGAGATTAACCTGATTGCTCACGGTGATAACAGTTTCGATCAGCAAAACATCTTGATGGATGTGGAAGAACGATACCCTGGCTATACCCACTACGCGATTGAGGTGGAGTCTGTGTTAGATGCCAAAGCTTTTTTTGAGTCTATTGATATCAAGATAAGCGGAGGGCCTGTAACTTTTGGCGATGGTAAAACCTCAAATTTCATACGCGATCCAGACTTGAATGACATTGAGTTTACAGAACTTCCTGCTTCATAAGCGAAGCGAAGTTTGAACTCTGATTGCGTGTCGCTGTCAGTAGACCTAGACGGTCTACTGACAGCGACACGACAGATGCAATCTGGTTGGGGTGCAATAATCCTATCAATTCAGAATCCGGATGGGTTCTACTGTCGACCCTTCAGAAGGCAACTCAGTGATTTCTGTCTTGCTGTATTTGACTAACAATAACTTGATAGGCATTGCTGATTTATTAGGATGGACCGATCTGCTAAAAATGCTATGTAATCCGTGCTTCATAAGAGTAGAGTACCCACAAGGGTGCTGTGTGTGAGTCTATAGGTGTTTACGATTAGTAGTTATCAAGGAAGCAAGCGCGCGCGTGTATTTCTGTCGGAACAACAGTGTTAGCAAGCTTTCAACCATATGTATTTAGAGGCGTTCAGCTGTTTCTGTTACACAACCCCTAGATAACAACTGTTAACACGTCAATTTCTTGTCTTGCATCTTACCCAAAGCCCTATGTATAATCTCAATAATCTTAAACAAACCATCGTTACTGCTGCCAAGCGAGTGTTCCACCGTTTTACCCAGGAAATACCCAACACTCAGATCCAAAGCCTCTACAAGCCTCGCCCTAGTGGTAAACCTAACAGCACCGTATCTGGCGGCAGTCGAAATCGTAGAAAATAAAAGCTAGACGGCTCCTCTTGCATCTAGATTACATAGCTCACAGCTAGCGCTTCGTGGAACATGATTTTTTAAGTTTCGGGCTCACTCGCTAACTGTAGGCGTTGGATTTTCTCGCGCCCCAGGCTGACATGATTGTCGAGGCGTTAGCTAGTGTTTCTAGAGTGTCGAGGACAGCGACTGGGCCATCGGCTTATGGAAGCAGCTAAAGCGCAAACTAAGAATCTTGGTGCTGACACCTTTGGCGTTATGGTTATCCACAGCTATGGGTCTATTTTTTTACTTGAGTCACTCGCCAGCTGAGCTTGAGGTTCATCCAGAAATTCCAGGCGGTGACCACTGCGATCGCAATCAAGTTTGCCAAATACCGATACTGCTGACCAAAGACCACATTAAAGATCAGGTTTAGCAGCAGCACATTGAGCACTAGCCCCGACAGACAAACAATATTAAACTTCAAAAATCGTTTGAGCCGCGCCCCGGTTCCCTGCTGTGATTTGGCGATATCGGCAAAGGTCCAGGCATCATTCCACAAAAAGTTATTGAGAATGGCGACTTCACCGGCAACAATTTTACTGCGGGTTAGACCCCAGGCCAGGGTGCTGGGGTCACTCAGTAGATAGAGCACCACCATATCCACAAACACACCGCTTAGACCCACAACACCAAATCGCAAAAAGCGACCGATGGGAAACGTTTGACGAAACCGAGCAATCCGTCCTTGCGATCGCAGTCTGACTAAATGCCCCAAATACTCCACATACTGTTTCCAGGTAACTTTGCTTTCCCCCGCCTTGCGCTCTTGAAAAACATAGCCCACCTCAGCAATGTCCCCCACCTGACCACGACCGATTACCTCTAGCAAAATTTTGTACCCAAGCGGATTTAGAGTATGCCCGGCAATGGCACGGCGACGCACCATAAAATAACCGCTCATGGGGTCGCTCACCCGACCAACCACGCTGGGCAAAATCAACAACCCCAACATTTGCGCCCCCCGCGATAAAAACCGGCGTAGAGGACTCCAGTCGCTAACACCACCGCCTTCCACATGACGGCTGGCCACCGCCAGATCGGCCCCTGTTTGGATGTGTTGCACCATCTGTTTTAGGGTCTCGGGGGGATGCTGCAAATCGGCATCAATGACACCCAAAATTTCACCACGGGCCACCTGCCAACCACGAATCACGGCAGAAGATAGTCCCCGTTCCTGCTGTCGCCGCATGACCCGCAGTTGCGGATAGTGAGAGGTTAGCTGCTGGGCAACTTCCCAGGTCTGATCAGGACTGTTGTCATCCACAACAATTAGCTCATACTGGTCTGGCAACAGGTTATCCAACAGTGCAGATAGATGAGACACGAGCTTGCCGACATTTTTGCTTTCGTTATAGGTGGGAATCACCAAAGAAAACGGCAGCTCGGTGGATGTAGATGCAATCCTTAACGGCCCTTGGGGAGGCTTAACTAGCTCAGAGAGATAAGTCATTGATATAGGACGTATAGGGTGCGGCAGCAGACAATGCTGCCACAGCAAAGAAATTTTATAAGTAGTCGGCAGAAATTGTAGGTAAGACCGATAAAGTCTTTTAGCCCTCATCTAGAGGGGGCGATTGCCCAGGGACTATCCTGAACTTGGATAATAAATTTCAGTAGCTACTTAGACGATTTATTAATTTGTATAAGTCCGCGATAAAACGGATATTTACCAAATGTACCCAACGACTTAAAGGATACACGCATTGGCACTTCATCATTATTATTCCCCTTGATTTGCCGCAATGTAAGCATGCCCTGATCTGCTACGGGGCAGGGGGTGTCTGAAGCGCAAATATATAAAAATGAAGATTCACCCTGATTGACTAATTCTGTGGCCAGCTGCTTTAGGGCTTCATCGGTTTCAGTGCGAAAAAATGTTTTTAGCTGGACACTGGGCCAGAGCTGATGGGCCACCTGCTGCTGAGACATGGCAACCCAACGCTCTTCATAATTAGCCAGGGCAACAATTGCCGGGGCAACAGGCTCATAGGTGCTGGGCAGTGAGGTGGAATTGGTTAACCGATCGCGATAGGGCTGCAGCCCACCGTTCACCAGATTGGTATGAATACCTAGTGCCATCACAAACGCGATCGCACCCAGCAGACCCCATCGATTTTGGCCAACTGGCCACAGGTGCTGCAGGCCCGCGGCCACCAATAGCCCCGTAATTGGGACCAAAATTAAATATTGTCTAGGCCCCCATTGCAGATCGTGGGTGGCCGGAGGTGAGATTACTGGAGCTGCGATCGCAAACACGCCACCAATGGCCAACAAAATAAGCCCCGTAGAGCGAGCCCTGCCTCGCAGCAGCCAGGGCAGACCGAGACCCAGTAAACTAGCCGGGAAATAGCGCAGTAGCGACATCACCATGTGACCATAGTTGCCCCCAATTTGGCCTAATCTTTGGCCCAAGGACTCAGCTCCTTGTTCCACATACACCCCCATGGGGCTACCATAGGCGACAGTGTTTATCCCCAATAATCCCAAAACAGTCAGCACCATGGCCCCAGTAAAGGCAATCACCAAACTCAGAGTGAGTCGACGGGGCAATACCGCTCGACACCATACCGGTAGCTGAGACAAACGACTGGTCCCTGTAAGTGTGCCTAAAATCAGCACCAGACATAAAAATTCAGGCCGAAACCAAACCGCCAGACCAACACAAACACCGTTCACCAGGGCCTGATTAACACTAATGCGGTTGGTTTGGCCTTTAGGCAGAGCATGTAGCAACATCCCTGAGAGTCCCCAAAATGCCAGTGCTACGGCCAGGGTATGCTCCCAATACATCGCTCCATAGAGTGTGAGCGGCGATGCCACAATCACTACCGCCATACCAATTGCTGTAATTCCTGAATGGATTCGCCAGACGCTGCACACATGCCACAGCCGTAGCCAGGTAACCCACAGCGATATGAGCGGCACCACATACAGACCGTGGTGTCCCATCAGCGCATAAAACGGAGCCGTAATGGCTGGAAACGTAAATGGAAAGGTAATAAAGTAATTGCCCTGTTGCTCGTAGACATAGGGGGGAGCAAAGGGATAAAGCCCTTGTCGCCAGAGGGTCTGCACCCAATCTGGCTGTGAAATCTCTAGCGATGCTTGCCAGTTGCCCGTACTAAACTGCTGGGCCAGTAGTGCCTTGAGGCCAGCATCACTGCTAAAAAATACTCCATCGCGGCTGTGGATCTGCAGGGCCAGACTGAGTCCGATGCCGATTATGAATACCAGCCCAGGTAAAATCCAGGACAGCCACTTTTTTGATTTGAGCATTAAGTCAGATTTTAAGCTTGGTCGTCAATCTATAGTCTGTAATTAGCTGGGGGGCCACATGCTTGCTAAGTTCAACAAACACTGGGTCTAGTCTCAGAAAAGACGATCCTAGATTGCCGCAAGCTTTAAGGTTGGTTCTGCTTTATACAAAGCTTTTATAAGCATTGCGGAGCAATAGTTGAGAGCTACCTAGCTCCGTTGCGGCTCCTCACGGCCACTATCTTGAGGCTCATACACTGGTGGACCGCAACCATACCAAAGCAGCCACCTGTGTAAGTCACAGGTGGCTGCTTGAGAAAATTAATTGTCTAGAAGCCTAATTAGACTGCGCTCAGTGCAGGAGTCTGCATGGAGTCAATCAAAATCTCGGCAATCTCGGGGCGAGTAAACTCGGCAGGGGGCTTTTTACCCTCTTTGAGCATTGCTCGAACCTTAGTACCAGACAGGTGGATGCGCTCTTCCTTAGTGCTGGGGCTAGTTTTGGCAGTGGCCATGCCGTTAGTGCGAGTGCAGTAGAAAGCATGCTCAAACTTAACGGGCTGAATTTTTAGCTCATTCGAATTGAATTCGTTAAACAGCTTATGGGCGTCGTAGGTGCCGTAGTAGTCACCGACACCGGCATGATCACGACCCACAATAAAGTGAGTACAGCCATAGTTTTGACGTGCGATCGCATGCATAATCGCTTCCCGAGGCCCGGCGTAGCGCATCGCCGCTGGGAATACACCTAGCAACGTACGATCCTTGGGATAGTAAAGACGCATAATAGTCTCATAACACTTAACCCGAACATCGGCAGGAATGTCATCGGCCTTGGTCATACCCACCAAAGGGTTAATAAAGAGACCATCAACAGTCTCAAGAGCCGTTTTAGTAATGTACTCATGGGCCCGGTGAATCGGATTGCGCGTCTGGAAAGCAACAACCGTGTTCCACTCTCGATTTGCAAACTCAAGCCGTGTCTGCACTGGGCTTAAACGATACTCTTGAAAGTTATCGTAGGGAATATCATTAACTAATGAGATAGGGCCTCCCAGATAAACCGGACCCTCAGCTTTCATTGCTTTTACACCAGGATGAGCATCCTCAGTGGTGAGATAAACCTGCTGGGCTTCATGGTCTTGATCAGGAGTAAACTTACTCTCAACCGTCATCACCGCCAGAATATCTCCATTGGGATGAGCTAGAGCAATCTGACTATCCAGACGACACTTTGCAGCCTCTGATTCAGGAATCTGTAGCGTTACGGGAATAGACCACGCTAACCCGCTGCTAAGACGCATTTCATTAACAATTAGGGTATATTCAGACTCATTAACAAATCCCTCTAAAGGACTGTAGATACCGGTTGCAATACACTGCAAGTCAGCGATATTGCGCGTAGAGAGTGTAATGCGCGGTAGTGCATGAGCCTGCTCAAATGCATCCTGACGCTCATTGCCCTCTAAAGAGCGATTAATTAATTGCTTACCATGGGGCTCAATCAAACCTACAGACATAGTGTATCTCCTTTGCGTCTTTATTCTTAACCCAGAATACATTCAACAATAAAATCGAGAAAACAAGCCTAAGACTTAACCCTATGAATGTTCTTCTCTTCTCTAATTAAGCAGTTTTTCGCAGTTTATTCTAGTGAAAAATTTCTGAGTGACGATCATCAAGTGTATTTTGAGCACTAACTAACCTTTTCTTGAGTAGTGCAAAATAGTTAGGGTAAAACGTTCTCAGCCAATAACAGAGATGGACGATAACTGTTGCATACAATTAGCCAAAATCATCCAAACAGCAGCCTCTGCTTTACCAGCTTCCGAGAATAACTAGCTTAAACGTTATGAAACCAGGATAGACAAGACTATCGCGATTAGGATATCCGCGCTTTATCTTGCTCTATTCGTTCAACATAGTTTTTCGCTCAAGTGCAGATTATCTTCTAATTATCTAGATTGCTGTCTTTCGTGATACACATCACTTGATCACAGTTGTTATTGGCGGTTACTTTTTTCAGTTCAGCATAGGTTCTTAAAGCTCATGAAAAAGCTTAGCCAAGGATATTTTTATCAAATAGTAGATGGCTATCAACTGCCTACATTTTAAAAGTAAGCGATTGTAGACAAAGCACCGTTACAGTCAGCACAGCGTATTTTCTAATAACTCTATGGATTGCATAGCCTGCTCAAATACCAGCCGCTATCGATACCAAGCGCGATGACTCCTCTTCATTTTTTTTAGTCATAGTCATATACACAAGCTCTGGTATAGCCCAAACAATACTTGTTTAGCTCAATTATTAGAAAATTGACAACGTCTAATCTTCTAAATATTTTTATTCACTCAGAATCAATTATTGACTTTGTTTTCTGCACCGAAACTCAGAGTATAAAAATAACTCTATGTCGGTCAGTAAAAACAACTTGATAATTTGTATCGGAATTTACACTCATTCTAAAAGCATTGATATTTAGGGTATCTGATAAAGCAAAAATCATTTACTCAAAGTAAATTAATCCTTTGGGTAATGCTAACTGCGAGATATCGCCAGGGACGAATCCTTAATATTCTGAGGCTATGTTCTTGATATCTTCATACATATGGCGGGCTAGTTCAAAAAAAATGAAAGTTAACAAAAATCAGATAAAGCTGCTATTATTTCTACTAACGTCTGATTTTTAAGAAATCCTGAAGTCCCATAAAAGCTTTATGTTCTTTCAGCCAAATGGCGGATGGATACGCTTTCAGGGCTATTATGGGTTTAGGCACGGATTCTTCTTATCAGGGGAGTTCGCTTAATTCTTAAGTGTTAAACGTTTGGTCTCTAGATAAATAAAAGTGTTTGGCATATTGAAAAACTGTATGACGGCTACTTTTTATTCCTGAAATCTTGCCTAGGCAGTTTTTCGGGATTTCCTCAGTCTTTTAGCTTTGCTTCTAGTGTTTAGTTTTTAGTTATTCACGCTATCTAATGACTATCTGGAAGTTTGATTTGGTGTTGATAACTGGCCTACGTAAAAAGGCCTTTCGGGCTGTCAACGTTTGTGTTGAAAAGAATGTTTAGTGTTCTATATTTAGTTCGAGCGCTTTACTTTTGTTGTTGAGGTTTGTCTCATGCAGACTCTTCGAGCGGCTGCTGCCTGTGATGATCATAATCTCGTAGTCGGCACACTTTCTTTGGGCAGTCAGTTGTTTCCCTGGCTGTTTCAACGGTATTGATGTGTCACCGTGCTGTGGTAGAGGTGATGAGAGTACTTTAGATCTGATGTTTGAATACTCTTGGAGCTGATTTTCGGTTACAAAGTGAGTCTATGTATACTGACTAAACTGTTGCATTTGCGCTATTTTAACAACAATCGATTGTTAGCGTTTGCGATCGCATCGAAGGGTTGCTTACTGGCTTCAGCTTTAGTACGCTATAGCGTACAATTTTGTAAGCTGATGCATTGTTTAAGGTCTATTTGTTCTAAATCAGTTTTTGCGGAGTAAGGCAGGGCTATGTCTATATTAATGATTGGTACTCAGCGTTCAGGTTCCAACTTAATGAGATTAATGTTGAACCAGATACCCACTATTGAGGCACCACACCCACCCCACATTTTGCAGAGATTAATGCCTCTGATGTCTTCCTATAAAGATCTCTCAGATGCATCTACATTTGCTCAGCTAGTCGACGATGTTTGTCAGCTGGTCGAGCTTAATCCTGTTCCTTGGGAAGGCGTTGTTCTAGATAGACAAGACATCGCCAATCGCTGCACCCAAAACTCTTTGGTTGCTGTGTTTTCTGCTGTTTATGATGTTCTAGCAGAAACTCGCGATGCAGAAACTTGGTGCTGTAAGAGTCTGTCCAATGTCCACTATGTGCCTGAAATTGATGAGTATCTTCCTAAGGCCAAGTACCTTTACCTGTACAGAGACGGTAGAGATGTAGCGGTGTCCTTTAAGAAGGCTGTTGTTGGTCAAAAGCACTTCTACCACATTGCACAGGACTGGGCAAAAGCTCAGCGTGCAGCACTCAAGATGCGTCAGAAATTTGATGAGAGTCAGTTCTTTAGCATCAGCTATGAGTCTTTAACCGGGTCCCCCGAAGAAAGTCTCAAGGCTCTGTGTAAGTTTTTGGAAGTAGAATACAGCCCATCTATGATGAGCTTCCATGAGTCGAGTGAAGCTAAAAACACGGCTTCCTCAAGTTCTCTTTGGGACAACGTAACTAAGCCCATCATGAATCAAAACACCAAGAAGTTTTTGAAGCAGGCTTCTGAAGAAGAAGTGAGAATCTTTGAACTGGTGGCTGGTGATGTATTAGACGCTCTGGGGTATGAGCGTACTCAGACCTCTTCAGATGATGTGGCTGATTTCAGCGCTGAGGAGATCGCCCAGTTTGATGCCGAGAATCAGCGTTTGAAAGCTGAGAAGAAAGAGACCATGGATGCGGAGGATAGGGCACGCCGTGAGCGCCAGGCTGCCTTGCTTCAGGCAATTAAAGACCGTGGTTCCCTAGCCGCTGTCTAGCCGTAACTGTCTGAGTAAAACGATAGTGATGGGTTGGGATCGTCCCAATCCATCATTTGAGGTTAGTCAATAGCACATCTTATCTGCAGTACCCATGACTAAGAACACTATGGTCACTCAGTCCGAGGGTCCGAGTGAATTTACAAGTAAAAAGGAGACGGTTAGCCTTAGCTACTTGTTTTGGACATTTCTTAAGATCGGCAGCACCGCCTTTGGCGGATTTATGTCGTTGATCTCTGTGGTAGAGAGCTTTGTGGTGCAGCGACGTAAGCTGATGACCCACGAAGATATGCTGGACGGTATTTCTCTAGCCGCTGTTCTGCCCGGTCCCATGGCGGCCAACGTAATTGCCTATGTGGGCTATCGAATTCGCGGTAACTTGGGCGCACTGGTTACCAGCGTTAGTTCGTTGTTACCCTCCTATCTAATTCTGGTGATCTTCTCTATCTACGCTGAGCGATTTGAATCTATCCCAGCTGTAGAGAAGGCGTTTATGGCATTTATCCCTGCCATGGTGGCGATTATTTTGGCAGCCGCCTGGCGTATGGGTAAGAAAACGATTAAGTCAATTCGTAACTGGCGGGCGATCTCAATTGCAGTGGTATCTGCCCTGTTCTTAAGGTTTGTGGGTGGCTTTTACACCACACTGTTGATTGTGGCGATCTCTGGTGTTGTTGGTTATTTCTGGTACTTTAACGAGGTTAGGCGACAGGCGGCCTTAGAGGAAAACCCAGCCCCGGCACCTGAGTCTAACGTTACTTAGGGCGACATTATTGCTTCGTTTGTATTTCTGAGCTTCTTTTTGGTGTTGTACGTCGTGCCATTGCCCTTTATCAGCAATGACAGTCTGGCTCAGTTATTTATTACATTCTCAGGTATGAGTCTGCTGTTGTTCGGCAGTGGCTATGTGTTTATTCCCATGATTCAGGAGCTGGTGGTCAACACCTACGGCTGGATCAGTCAGCCAGAATTTACAAATGCGATCGCACTGGGCCAGCTAACTCCAGGTCCAATCCTGATTAGTGCAGCTGCCATTGGTTACTCAGTTAAGGGCATTTTGGGCTCCCTAGTCGCAACGGTTGGTATTTTCTTCCCACCCGCTGTGCTGATGCTAACCTGCTCACATTTACTGCAGCGTATTAAGCGCTCGTTTGCAATCCAGGCGGCGCTCAAAGGGATTCGCCCGGCTGTAGTCGGTCTTATTTTTGTGGCAGGTATATCCTTTGCCCAGCCCATGTTAGAGCTTGGTCAACCTGCGGTAGCCTATCTAGTTACAGCCGTAATTTTTGCAGGGTCCATGGCAGCACTGCTGAAGTGGAAAATCGAAGTAGCTTTGATTATTCCCGTCGCTGGTGCCATCGGCATTCTCCTATACCCATAGGGTCAGTGCTCAGTGAGAGTTTAAATCTCGCTGAGTGCTCGCCAAGTTAACGTGTCGACTGTTCCACTGATCGGTAGCCCCTGATCTAACTGAAAGCGTTTAACTGCCTGGTGCATATCAGGGCCAAATTGCCCATTAACTGTATTGGTGTAGTACAAGTCAATGGAAAGCAACTCTTGCACCGACTCGACTGCACTGCCATAACACCCCGGTTGCAACGTTGGCATATTAACCGGGACGTCGGTTAAAAGCGCCTGCCATGTCAGGAATCCGACGATCCCATCTGGTCTTAAGAGCATACGAGATTGAAACG
>JBHJIV010000062.1:0-41845 GCA_050043105.1 Leptolyngbyaceae cyanobacterium
ACGGCAGCTAGAGCAGAGACACCCAACAAAGGAATATCTAGCTGCTGTGCCAGGGTACGAGCCGTAGTCACCCCAATACGGGTACCGGTAAATCCACCAGGACCGATACAGACGGCAATAAATGTTAGCTCCTGACAGTGCTGAGGAGCAAAAAATGCTTGGAGTCGAGCATGGAGCTGACTCGATAAATCACGCCCTAAATCCCAGGTTTGAAAACGATGGAGCGTATCAAAATCGCTGATGGTTAAACCCAGCTCAGGTGTAGAGGTATGGAGTGCCAAGCCGAACATGAAGCAATGCCGCAAGAACAATTTATGGAGAGTCTTTGCCTCAATAGCTACGACTCCGCCCATCAACGTTACCAGACTCTAGGGATTCTCTTCGACGCTAGCGGCTTGGGTTGCCGCAAAGTAAAAACCCAAAATTAATGTACGATTTTGCCACTTTTTGAAGCTTACAGATCTCAGAAACATCAGATAGGCCAAATAGCCTGTCAACGGAGTAAGCAACAATAATTCTAGGGACATGACTCGAATAGAATTCATAAAACTCACCCCACAGAGGACTAAGCACCCCAGAGATAGGATGCGATACATAATGTGGGAGGCAACATAGGTATCTGCGGCTCCAACGGCAGGACTATTGCGCTCGCGTAGATACGCTTTGAGGCGATTGTCCATCCAGTTCATTTTTTTAGGGATACCGATTTTCTCTTGGAGTTTAATCACCAAACGGTCTTCAAATTCTAAGGTTTTAGAGTCATTAAACTCTGGTTTATTAAGGGTTTGAAACCTCTCTGTTAGCTGATTACCAAAGTAAAAGTAGTCCTTTTTAAGCAGACGACATAGAAATAAAAAGTATCTCCAACTTAGCCCTTGGATAGTGCCCCCAATGATGTAGCTCAAGAAGATCAACGTTAGCGAGATCGCAACCGTCCCACTACTCTGAATCACCGGCACCAGATCGACAACACTAGCAACCGGGTTGTAGATAAGAAACCCCGCCAAAATAAACGGCGAGCCACCTACAATCGCGGCAAAGAGTTCAAATGGTCCCAGGGAATACTTCAGCTGCTCCATAGGATGTGACGCATATTTGGACAGTGATGACTTCATCAGAGAACACGGTCTTTGCTGATAACCAAAGACCGCTCACTTCAGAGTAAAGGTCATCATCAAGGGAAGATGATCCGACGCTGTACCTACCTCTGTAATTACACGAGCGTTACTAAGCTCAATCGTTGCGGGTGTATAAAACAGATAATCGAGCTTATATTGAGCTGGTTCAGATGGAAATGTAGGCTGGCTAGTCCATTGGTCTTTGGGTACGGCAGATGTAAAGAGTTCTGATTCCGCCATCACTTCAATCGACCGCTCCCCTTCTTCAGGTCGATTGAGCGCACTGTTAAAATCCCCGACAAGCAGCACAGGATAGTCCTTAGCGTAGGTTTCAGCCAGGTTACGAACGGTATGGGTTTGATTAAACCGAGTGGGGTTGATAAACGCTTCGAGGTGCACGTTGATGACAATCAAGGACCGCCCGTTGATATCCAGCTTAGTGACCTGCGCCAGACGGTCCAAATAGAGGGCATTGTAGAAAAACGGACGGTCAGCAACTTTTTCTAAAACAACACGCTGATTGTCTTCAACCGGATAGCGACTAAGCACAGCCTGAGCGGACACAATTTTGCCAAAGTGAGCCGATATTGGCCAATAGGGAAATGGCACATAGTTTTTATTCCAATTGATGGCCAAACCGGCATGAGCTAATCCAAGAGCATTGGCTAACGTCTCTAGCTGGTTGACGCTGTAGGAACGTTTGGAATCAATGTCGATCTCTTGAAAGGCGATGATATCTGGGTTGAGTGGGCGGAACGTTGCGATCGCACCCTTTAGATGTCCATCAAACAGGCTCTTAGGTCGTTCTACCGCCTCTTGATTGGTTAACCCTGACAGATAACCAATGTTGTATGACACCAAAGACAAAGTACTGGCATCAGAGCTAGCAACCTCAACGTCATAGGTGAGGGTTTCCGTATATTTTTCACGAGGGTAGCTACCGGAGGTGGCCCAGACATAGAACACTACCAAGGCAAGCGTCAATGACCCTAGACCTAGCAAAATTAGCTTCCACACCATGTCATCCTCTTCAGATTCAACACCAGTACAAATCTAAAGCCCGAATGCCAGAGTCTTCAGATACCTGCATAACTTGTAAAGTTCATCCCAAGAATAGATGGAAACATTTCTCGACATGGTGCACCTTTGGGTAATCTGATGATGCTTATCGAGCTAGAGATTGAAGTAGATTTTGCAAATGCCGAAATTCAAGCATTTGTCATGTCTAAATAAAGCTGTCCGCTGCTCAAGTCAAACAATGATTTAAGACCTTCATGTCTGTCAAAAACCTCATTTTCTTCGGTCTGCTTATATTTGTGCCCGTTTCTGCAGCCGCCCATTTTCTCGGCTGGGGGGAGCTAACTGTTTTCATTACAGCAGCCATCGCCATCATTCCTCTCGCAGGATGGATGGGCCAAGCTACAGAAGAAATTGCAGTGGTTTCAGGCCCCTCCTTAGGGGGGTTGCTCACTGCCACCTTAGGAAATGCAACAGAGTTAATCATTGCCCTGGTAGCCCTGAATGAAGGTCTGATTACAGTTGTAAAATCCAGCATTACCGGCTCAATCATCGGCAACCTGCTGTTGGTAATGGGGCTATCAATGTTGCTGGGCGGCATCAAGTTCAAAGAACAAGATTTCCAACCGGTCATTGCCCGCATGAACGCATCATCAATGAATTTAGCGGTCATTGCAATTCTGTTGCCAACAGCTGTGGACTTCACCTCGCCATCCATCTCTGAACCCACACTACAGCGTCTATCGGTATCAGTGGCCGTTGTGCTAATGCTGGTCTACGGACTTACTCTACTGTTTTCCATGAAGACCCACGCCTATCTCTATGATGTGGGCACCGCCGAAGAAGAAGGCGTGGAAACAGAGCAGCACGAAACACCTAACCTCACCCTCTGGATTGGCGTACTTTTGGCTGCCACACTCGTGGTTGCGATCGAATCCGAATGGCTAGTCGGATCTCTAGAGGTTGCGACCGAGCAGCTTGGTCTATCCCAGCTGTTTACTGGCGTGATTTTACTACCCATCATTGGTAACGCAGCAGAGCACGCTACCGCCGTGACGGTAGCGCTCAAAAATAAAATGGACCTGTCTTTATCAGTGGCTGTGGGTTCCAGCATGCAGATCGCACTCTTTGTAGCACCTGTATTGGTAATTGCCGGATGGTTTATGGGTCAGCCAATGGACCTAGACTTTAATAACTTTGAGCTGATTGCAGTAGCTGTATCAATTCTGATTGCTAACTCCATCAGCAGTGACGGCAGCTCCAACTGGCTTGAAGGAACGTTACTGCTGGCGACCTACATCATTATTGGATTAGCTTTCTTTTTTCATCCCATGATTGAAGGCATGAGTTAGAAGCCTCGCTAGCACCTATGTTGGGCAAAATGTGCATACCTTTGTGCGATGGTAAATACTTAAGCGTCTCCAACGCTAAGATTTGAAGACAGATTCATGAGAATATCTGGCCATGGTTATTGCTCAGCCTCCTATCAACCAACCCAGAAAGCCCATTGTTACCTGGGAACGGCTACCTGCTGATTATCCATTACCTGATGACCCAGTGGAAAATATTCAACAGCCACCCCTGGCAGCCGCTCTGACTGATGCCCTAGGAGCTGCTCAATGGCTGCAGCCAGATATGTTGACAGGCTCAAATTTTGGTCTGGTAGCTACTGTCCGCAAAAAGATTGTAGTTAAGGCGCCCGATTGGTTTTATGTTCCTAAGGTGCACCCATTGGAGCCCCAGACTATTCGTCGCAGCTACACTCAAAATCTAGAGGGCAGTCCGATTGCTGTGGTCATGGAGTTTCTCTCAGCCGAAGATAACGGTGAGCTATCGCTGCGTTCAACACCTCCCTACGGCAAACTCTATTTCTACGAACAGATTTTGCAAGTGCCGACCTATGTCATCTACGACCCAACAGAGGCCACATTAGAGGTTCGCTGTCTTGACCAAGGCTGCTATGTTTTACAAACTCCCAATCCAGCAGGTCAATTCTGGATTCCACAAATGGATTTATTTCTAGGAGTCTGGCACGGAGAACGACTATCCCAAACAATTAACTGGCTGCGCTGGTGGAAAAGCGACGGTAGTTTACTGCTCTGGAGTTCCGAACAAGCCGAGCAAGAACGCCAACGAGCTGAGCAAGAACGCCAACGAGCTGAACAAGAACGCCAACGAGCTGAACAATTAGAGGCGCTGCTGAGATCGCAAGGTATCGATCCAGAAGAGATCTGAAGCTACTTAAGTCCTTCTCCGAGTGGGCAGCCTCAAACAAATTGAGCAATCAAGGTGGCAATGCGATCGCACTCTGTTCGAATCAAATCATGGTCAGCCTCAGGCACTACCTCAAACTTTGCACCCGGCACGCCTCGACCATAGGTTTCACAATGCCACAAAGGTATCGTCGTATCTTGGGCTCCAGCAATGACCAGGGTAGGTACAGAGATCATGTGAATTTCCTTCTCCACCGTATCGATGGCGTCCTCTGGCCGCAGTCGGTCAACAATAAAGGACTTAGCGACAGGCTGTTTGCCAAACTCCCGTCTGGCCATGGCGACCTGATCGTAGGTCTTTTGCTGCCCCGTAACCCTGGCAATAGGTTTTAGGCCAGCCAGAACCCAATCGACAACCGGTGATTCCCATAAAATCGGACGCATATAGTTGTAGCGGCCCACAAAACTATCGTCTCGAATCCCAGCTGGTGCAATCAGGACAAGATGGCTGATTAAAGAAGTATTAGCCTGCTCAATGGCCAAAGCCGAACTGGTCCACCCCCCATAGGAATGGCCAATGAGGGTGACATCGGTGAGTGCCAATGTAGCTATAAATTCACCCACAAAGGCTGTTTGATGCCAAATCGTGTACTTGAGCTTGGGCTTAGAGGAACCACCAAATCCAAGTAAATCCAATGCGATACAGCGGTAGCGGTCAGCCAAACGGTCCATCAACGGACACCACAAACTGCATTCCCCTAGAAAACCATGGAGAAATAGCAGCACGGGCCGATCTTTTGCACCGCACTCCAAATAGGCTGCCCTATATTGACTGAGCTGTACTGTTGTTTTTTGCACCATGCATTTGTTTAGCCAACTAGTCTCATCTTCTAAGATTGAGACGCGCTTTGCAGCTCAGGATCTGCTTCCAAGTTTTCTAAGAAACCTGACAAATGACATATTGGTTTGCAGGTCATCTCCATAAAGATGACCAGATAACGATTGCAGTCAGCGACCCAGCGTTGGCGTACGGGGCTAGCGTATTCACAACAATGCGGATTTATGA
This sequence comes from Leptolyngbyaceae cyanobacterium, assembly GCA_050043105.1. Classification (GTDB taxonomy): domain Bacteria; phylum Cyanobacteriota; class Cyanobacteriia; order Phormidesmidales; family Phormidesmidaceae; genus Leptothoe. Next base: position 5,415 of record JBHJIV010000062.1, read on the forward strand.
GAGGAGTTTAGAGCATCCGCTAACAGCCTGGGACTGGCATCGCGATCGCATCTCCCAATCGCTTCATTTCTTTGCCTGGCCGCAACCCGACTGGCCGCGCATCATCACAGGCTGCCAAATGTTGCTAGCCCACTATCCAGTGCTAAGACTAACTATCCTTGCCGATGGTCGTGAAATTATCACAGGTCGCCTACTGCCCCTAAATCTAGACAAGCAACAAAAAGAAGGCGTAACGGCTTGGGTCGCCACAGAGCCCAAGTATCAGCGCAGTCTGCCATGCCATAAAACAAGTAACTACCTCCCCTGCTGGTTAGCAATGCAGGCAGCCAAAACCCACGGGGCGCGTGATGCCATCTTGACAGCTACGTCTGGAGAGTGGCTAGAAACCAGTACTGGCAATCTATGGGGATACAGCCATGGTCGTTGGCACACACCACCCCTGACATCTGGCTTATTGTCAGGCATCAGCCGAGCCAGGTTATTAAAAGCATTGGGTGCCCAGGGCATTATCGATATACCTTGGACCCCCAATCTTGTGCATCAATTTGAATGTTTAGCCTACAGCAACTGCGTGGTGGAGCTTCTGCCAATCCACACAGTTGTGACCAGGAATATTAAACTAAACTATAGTTCTACCCACGAAGGTCTTACCTCCCTCAAACGGATATTTCACAGTCCTTCGTGCGATCACAACTGCTGAGCATACATGCAGAATCCTGAAATGCGTTAACATAAGTTAATAAATCTCAGTTCAGCATAAGCGAGCTCGCTAAATAGCTGACAATTAGAAACTTTAGGAGGCTTACTCCCTGTGAATAAGCGCTGGAGAAACGCAGGACTCTACGTACTTTTGGTAGTTGTCGTTATCGCACTGGCTACCGCATTCTTTGCACAACCTCGAATTGAAACAGAAGCATGGCGCTACAGCCGCTTTGTCAATCAGATTGAAGAGGGGGCAATTGAGAAGGTTTACATTAGCGCCGATCGAACTCAGGCTCGTTTTCCTGATCCGACTGGTGAAGAGCGTCGGATCGTAGTTAACTTGCCCAGCGATCCTGGTCTTGTTGATATCCTCACTGAAAACTCTGTGGATATTGAAGTCCAGCGTCAGGCTGAGGAAAATCGGTTGCTGCAGGTACTCAGCACCCTACTTATTCCAATCTTGCTGCTCGTAGTACTGTTCTTTGTATTAAGACGTGCTCAAAATGGCCCTGGTAGCCAAGCCATGAACTTTGGCAAGTCAAAGGCTCGCGTCCAGATGGAACCTCAGACTCAAGTAACCTTTGGGGATGTAGCTGGTATTGACCAGGCTAAGCTTGAGCTAACTGAGGTCGTTGACTTCTTAAAGAACGCTGATCGCTTCACAGCAGTTGGTGCAAAAATTCCTAAGGGCGTGCTGCTTGTGGGCCCTCCTGGTACTGGTAAAACCCTGCTAGCGAAGGCCGTTGCTGGTGAAGCAGGTGTGCCGTTCTTCTCTATCTCAGGTTCTGAGTTCGTAGAGATGTTTGTGGGTGTGGGTGCTTCTCGCGTTCGCGACCTGTTTGAACAGGCTAAGACCAACGCTCCTTGTATCGTATTCATCGACGAGATTGACGCGGTTGGTCGTCAGCGTGGTGCTGGCCTTGGTGGTGGTAACGATGAGCGTGAGCAGACTCTGAACCAGTTGCTTACCGAGATGGATGGTTTTGAGGGTAACACCGGCATCATCATCATCGCAGCGACTAACCGTCCTGATGTACTCGATGCAGCTTTACTACGTCCTGGTCGTTTTGACCGTCAGGTAGTGGTTGATCGTCCTGACTACTCCGGTCGTCTAGAAATTCTGAAGGTTCACTCCCGTGGTAAGACCTTTAGCAAAGATGTCGACCTTGAGAAGATTGCTCGTCGTACCCCTGGGTTTACAGGTGCTGACCTGTCTAATTTACTAAATGAGGCTGCAATTTTAGCGGCTCGTCGTAACCTGACCGAGATTTCCATGGATGAGGTAAACGACGCGATTGATCGCGTTCTAGCCGGTCCTGAGAAGAAAGACCGGGTAATGAGCGAGAAGCGCAAGTCTTTGGTGGCCTACCATGAAGCCGGTCATGCCCTGGTGGGTGCATTAATGCCCGACTATGACCCTGTACAAAAGATCAGCATTATCCCTCGCGGTCAAGCAGGGGGACTTACCTGGTTTACACCTAGTGAGGAGCGCCTAGAGTCAGGTTTATACTCTCGTTCCTACCTAAAGAATCAGATGGCTGTAGCCTTAGGGGGACGTCTGGCTGAGGAAATTATCTTCGGTGATGAGGAAGTTACCACAGGTGCTTCCAACGACCTGCAGCAAGTGGCTCGCGTAGCTCGCCAAATGGTTACTCGTTTTGGTATGAGTAGTAAGCTTGGACCTGTTGCTCTGGGTCGTCAGCAAGGTAACCCTTTCCTAGGTCGTGACATTGCAACTGAGCGAGACTTTTCTGAAGAGACCGCCGCTGTAATCGATGCCGAGGTCCGTAGCCTTGTGGATGTTGCCTACAGTCGCGCTAAGCAAGTTTTGGTTGAGAACCGTAACGTACTTGATCAGCTGGCAGAGATGCTAGTTGATAAGGAGACGGTTGACTCTGATGAGCTGCAGCGTCTGTTGATTGATAACAATGTCAGTATGGCAAGCATTGCTTAGATCTCTAGATGAGTTTCTAGGAAGCGTTTTCTGGTCTTACTCCTAAAGAGTTTGATACCCAAAGCCGCAGACGTGTCTGCGGCTTTTTGTTACGCTGTTGCACTTTTGTTACATGGATTGGTGAATCGTTAGCAGCGCTTACAAAAGCAAGAATTTCTGTATTGCAAATTGGTCTAAAAGCCTAAGAGCTGCCAACAGAGGTGGTTAGCCCTTGCACAATAGGCTTAGCACTCCACCTCAGGCCATGAGAGTATTACATTCAGCTCCACCCAAGTCGCATCATGCCGCTGAGTATCAGCAGCGATGGCTCCAGACGCTACAGACCCATCGCATCATTGCTGTGATTAGGGCCGAAACAGTGGAAAGTGGGCTGAATATGGCTCTAGCTGCTGCCCAGGGCGGCATTCACCTGATAGAAGTCACTTGGAACAGCTATCAGCCAGTCGCTTTACTACAGGCCATTCAGCGAGCATTACCCCACTGCACTATAGGGGTTGGCACGATTTTGGCTGAAGAGGAACTACGGATTGCGATCGCAACCGGTGCACAATTTTGCTTTAGCCCCCATACCTCGCTAGCATTACTACGTCATGGGAGCACCGTGCATATACCAATGGTGGCAGGGGCTATGACTCCAACCGAAATTTTGACCGCATGGGAAGCGGGAGCCGCCAGCATCAAAGTTTTTCCCATTAAAGCCTTGGGAGGAGGCACTTATATTGAGTGTTTACAGGGTCCTCTAGGACACATCCCCCTAATTCCCTCAGGCGGTGTCATGCCTGAAAATGTGATTGATTTATTAGCAGCTGGTGCAACGGCATTTGGAATTTCCAGCGGTTTATTTCGAGCTGAGCATATACGCCATCAAAATTGGAACGCTATCCAGCAGCAGGCTGCTCGTCTGGTCGAAGCACTAGAATCAAGCCACCTAACTGCCAAGCTTAAAGGCCTCAACAAACAGACCGTAAACCATACCCAACTTAAATGAGTTCAGCAGCTCAGGTAAAACCGTACGCTGCTCGACTGAACGAGAGCGGTGATATAGCCAGCTAATAAGTTCCACCATGGCCACTAAAATGGCGGCGATCAAAATATCAATCTCTGCTGTTTGTCCGGCGGTGGCCGAAATCGCTGTCGCAAAGAAATTGCCAAATAATAGACTAATCACAGCCAACGAAATCCGCCGCCAGGGGTTAAAAATCCACTGACTAAAGCGCTGGCTTGCCTGTCCTACTAATGTGCTTAATCGAGTACGCTGCATGGCCTCAATTGCCGCTGACTGCCCTAGCTAAAGTATAAGCCGCCGATTTAAGAAATAAGCCGAACTGTGATAAAACGTGCATCAGCGTTTTATCACAGTTCGGCTTAGCAACACCATAGTCAATTATCATCCAGCAAATTCTGACAGCTTGGATGAATACCGCCATGGGCACAAATGTAATTCAACTGGCGATTATCTAGATTACGGACACGGCTGAAGTTTACCCCCTGGAGGTGCCGATTGGCGCTTAGCTGGGTATTGGGAGTAATAAAACTGCCCGTCACAACGTTACCGTCATCAAAAATAGCACCTGCTAAGTCTGCTTCGGCTAGATTCACTCCCGTCAATGTGGCCTGTCTCAGGTTGGCATCGCGTAAATTAGCCAGCCGTAGATCAGCCTGGGTAAAATCTACACCGTCAAGTTTTGCCCCTTGCAAATCTGCTCCAGTCAAATTGGCTCGATTAAAATTGGCACCGATCAAATTGGCACCGACCCAGTCTGACTGCGGTAACGTCGCATTTTGCCAACTACTGTGGGCCGCTTCAATGCGGTTGAGTCGGGCTTTGCTCAAATCAGCGGCATCCAGCACGGCCTGGGTCAAATCTGCACCAACTAAGTTACTACCCAACCAGCGGCTGTAGGGAGCATTCGCCTGAATCAACCGCGCATTCGTTAACTGCGCTCCTTCTAAACTGGCGTAGGCCAGGTTAGCATCCGTTAACTTAGCTCGCCTTAGGTTGGCACCATCTAGCTGTGCTCCTTGTAGATTAGCCTGCTCCAGACTGGCAGCCACCAAGCTAGCATTGCGAAAGTCGCTAATAATATCGTCGTAGGAATTGGGTTTGCCATCGGCACCTTCATCAAAAAAGCTCGCTGTAGCTAGATTTGCATGATCGAGATTGGCTTTTTGCCAGCTTGTGCCCGCCGCAAATAACCCAGGCTGAATCAGGCGAAAGGCCCGATCTGAATCCTGATAGCGTCCTAAATTAACGCGATCTAGATCAATCCCATCCAACTTATCACTATGGACAGACAGGAGCTTTGCGATCGCACCCTGTACAACATGGCGCTGTTCTAATCGCAAAGAACGCGTGTCTCCATCGAGCGACTGGCGTAGATCATTCTCAAGCACATGCCCCAAAGCCAACAAAGCAGGTAAGCTCTCTAACCCCTGACTAATTAATGCTTGCTGAATTGCAGCTAACGTTTCTGGTTGAGAACTTTGACTCAACAAATCGGTCAAATAGCTGCTGGCTCTAGGATCATCTATTTGGGCTAGCGTTAAAATAGCCGCGTTATAATCGCCATCGGACTGAGCTTGAGTCATCAGTGTCTGAACTGTCTGCCAAAAGGCATCATCTTCAGCCGCAACGGTAGCAGGCGTTTGCACTACACGCCCGATTCCAAAGCCAGTCAGACAGGCAAGCATCATGCCTCCAGCCATAAGCCACCATGACCGACCGGACGACCGCTTAGGGTCTGAAACCACTAATAAACTGCCGGCACTTTGATCGTTGCGAGGCGGTAAGACTAATGAGGTCAATTCCCCTTCAGCCTCGCGCAGCCTCCAGTCGTCATCATTCGATTCTCCATACAGTTGAATTGAAGTGCTTTCCTGGATGGAATTGCTTTCTAGGAATGAATACGCACCATCAAGTGGCAACGAATAGCTTAGAGTTTCTTTGGAAAGAGGTAAATACCCAGCAGTGGCCATCACCACTTGAGTATTAGCAAGGCGATCATGCCAAGAACGCTTACTGGGGGTCAGCACTGTCCCCCCCTCAAGCAAAACAAGCAGGCACATCACAGCAGGAGTCCAAGATCCAATGGAAAATCCTGTAATTACAGTGACTCCCATCACCACCATGAGGGCTCCGCCCCAACGCACACCCTCACGAGTAATGACTTGCACCATGGACAACGACTCACCAGTCATTGAGATCATTCGTAGCTGCAGCCATCGCTTTGACCATGTCTGTCCAGTGAGGCTTAGCTGTATCAGTTGCGCCCCAGCTACCACCACAGGAGCGATCAACCCAATAGTCCAGAAGATATTGGTCAGGCGAGGTACCGTTCGAACCAGTTGATAGGGAGGTATTTGAGCCATCCAAGCCCATCTTTTTTGAGCATGACTAACCAACGGATTTAAGGTGACGGTATCTTGCCAGACTGACTGACTAGGTGAAGCTTCAGCTGTATCTTCGACTGGAATGATGTTGACCGTCTCAGCTACCAGCACATAGTGACCTGCTCCCCAAGGAACTGCAGCACTTATGGCCACCAGTCCTACCTCCAAACTCCAGGCGATCAAACGTCTACACGCCACCTTAACTGACTGCATCCTAGGGACAAGGACCATTGCATTCTGAGCCTTGATGATTTGCTGAGCCATTTAGCACCCTTGACGTCTTTAAATAACCTAGAGAGGATTATCCCAATTCAACCAAGTCAGATTGGTGGATTGGCACTAACAGATAAATCGTCTGACTCAGATAATACAGGCTATACAACAATTCCACTTTGTTAACTATTGGCAAACTGGCACATATGTCGTAGCGTTAGCTGTATCTTATCTCTAGTATTGAGATATACATTCTTGAGGAATGTTATTCAGACAAAGACCTAGTGTTCTCGTAAGGCTACCCCATAAGTTGCCGAGGTGCTATTGATGAAAAATATTGCCACAAAAAACATCGCTTCTCTTCTAATTGCTGCCACTGTGGCTGCTGCACCCACTACTGCTGTTTACGGTCAATCAGCAGCGGAAGTCAGCGGCACTAGCGGTGGCCCTCAGACATCCGCAGATTGCGGCTTTTTACCTGCGCGGCCTCATCACTCCTTTAATATCACTCAGTCAGCAGCTTCAGTATCGATTGAAGTATCTGGCACGGATGATTACACATTGCTGATGGTAGGCCCTGATAATTCACGCGAGTGCATCCTAGCCCATGATTTTGATGGGGGTGCAATTCAATCTAGAGGACTATACAAGCAAGGAACCTACGATCTCTACGTTGGTGATATCGACGGTTCAGGTGCGCCGTTTACCTTAACTGTGCAGCAGTAATTTCTGCCAAGCTCTAAAGTTAAATCGGTCTTTCATGCCTCTTGCGGATCTATGAAAGACCGATTTTTAAGTTGCGAATTTGCTCCTTCTAATCTACTGATCAGCAGGAGGTAGGACTTCTACATCTACAACAGTTACATTTTCTGCAGAGCTACTGCCAGATGATTCAACATCAACCACGTCAACATCAATAGTGCCTTCAGGCGTAACTCTAGTAAAAGTACCTTCACGGGCCTGTAGTGCAACACCACAGTTAGGACATGATAGCTGAATGGGTTTAAAGCCTGTTAATGGTTGTGAACATGATGGACAGGCTCCCTCAACTAAATTACGTCTTATCCAAATCTGCGCAACGATGATTAAGACGATGGGAATAAAAAATAGAATTGCAATGATGGCCAGCAGCGATTTTAATAGCCAGCCAAGCCCTACGGTGGTCAGCAGAACAAACCCAATCGCTAGAGTTAACCAACATCCCATGCCTGAGAAATTGAGCTGTAACTGTCTAAACCCTTTGGGAGCCACGCTATCGCCTCCTATGGCGGCACTGGATCTTTATTCTATAGCGTCTGCCCTAATAGCTCGATTGAGTTTGTTTAGATGTGACTGCCTGATTGGCTAAGGGTATTCGCTTTGGACATTGATGGGGCTTCTAAAAGCTGTTTTAGTTGATCCGCTAGAGCATCCTTACTAAATTTAGCCAGTGTTTGCTTTCGTAACCAAGCACTATCACAGCGGCAGTCGTTACCTCGTAATGCCTCAATACAGGCAACTGCGACAGCTTCCGGACTACGGTGAGGCACACGCCAACCCAAACGGCCATCTTGTAGTGGGTCAGCTGAGCCATCGTCGTTCCCAGAAATCACAGGAATACCACAGGCCATAGCTTCTAAATAGACAATGCCAAAGCCTTCTTGGGAAGGCATTACATACACATCTGCAAGGCGATAGTGTTTGACCAAATCTTCATTAGGGACAAAGCCAGCAAAGACAACTCGCTCAGCCACTCCTAGATCTTGCGCTAGCTGGGCCAACCGCGGCTGGTCATCACCACGACCAATGACTAAATACTTAACAGCTGGAAAAACCTTTGCGATCGCAGGTAACGCTCGTATGGTTACGTCAACTCCTTTATAGGGGTCTCCCTTCCAAAGACGTGCCACCGTCATCAGCACTCGGGCATCTGAAAGACCATACTGTTGACAGAATTCAAAAGATGACACTGCTGGGGTAAACTCATGGCCATCAACAGTACAAGGCAAAATATCAATACGCTTGGCGTCTAACTGATTTGCCTTACAAGCTAACGTACGGCTGTACCGACTAATGGTCCAAATATGATCGGCATTGCGTAGAGCATTACCTTCAGACTGTTTTAGGGGAAACCAGACCTCTTTTCCATAGGTGAGTACGGTGTAGGGTACTCGTGTGAGTTTGGCTAACTGACCTGCCATTACAGCTAGGTTGATGTGACCACAAAAAAGACGTCGTGGACGCTTTAGCAGCAAATGTAGCGCTAGTGCCAAGGTCATCCGAATTCTGTCCAGCATGGGTCGACCCGACTGAAAACAGTAGATATTGAAGCGAGAGGTAAATTCAGGTGGAATACTTTCGATGCGATCGCGAAGCAAAAAAATATCCGCCGTCTCAACGATATTCAAAGACGCATAAGCTATCAGAACGTCTTTGATATATGACTGAATGCCACCTTCACAACCAAATACTTCAATAAAGACGAATGTATCTTTTGCACATGGGCGACGAGCTAACTGCATCTGCAAAGCCCCAGTTTTATAAGGTTATGTAGGATGCCCATCATTTTCTAATTGGACAAATAGAATAGTCTTAAAGCTCAGAAATGTCCAAGAAAGTTATGGCAAACGCAAGCGCGTTAGCAAACACCTATGAAGCTTTTGAACACTTAACTATTCGCAGGCAGTTCCGACCTAAATCATTACGTTCATAATTCACATCAGCCAGTCGACGCATCAAAAACCAGCCATAACCGCCTACCTTAAGAGTTCCTGGCTCTGGCTCAGCTAACTTATCAGGATCAAAAGGCTCCCCCATATCCCAGACCTGCACCTCCAATCTTTCCTTCCAAAGAAACAAATCTATTTCGATGGGAGTATCTGTTGGCAAATTAGCATGGGCATGTCTGACAGCATTGGTAAATCCTTCTGCCAGAGCTAGATTGACTTGATCGAAGACTGTCTCAAGCCAGGGTAGCTGTGATGCTGAACAAAAACGATCAAACCACTGCTGTACTTGAGTGAGTTCTTCTAGCTTACTTTGAACTATTAACTGATCTTGCTTTAACATGTCCGACTAGCCGGCACGTTCGCACCATTAGTTTGCCCGAAATCAACCAAAAAATCGATAGATAGGTCTGCAGAAACAGATGTCTTAGCCGTATCTTGACACATTAAAAAGCTTCTTGAAAATCCGCACCTTTCAGAGCGAATTCTCAAGAAGCCCGTAAATAACTAACCAATGACAGCTCTAATGATGACTAGAAAAGACCTAGAGTCAAGGACTTATCAATAGGAAGAGCTGCACCAACACCCAACCAAAGAGTGGCTAGAGTACCAAACAAGAACACAGCAGTCGCTACAGGACGACGGAACGGGTGCTGAAACTTATTCACATTCTCAATGAAAGGAATTAGCATCAAACCAAGAGGAATGGCAGTTTGTAGAGCAATTCCCAGAAGTTTGTTAGGTACAATTCGCAAAATCTGAAACGCAGGGTACAGATACCACTCAGGAAGAATTTCGAGGGGAGTTGCAAAGGGATTAGCAGGCTCACCCACAAGTGCAGGGTCCAAAACTGCCAGCGCCACGCAACATGCAATACTACCCAGAATTACTACAGGGAAGATGTAAAGCAAGTCGTTAGGCCAAGCAGGCTCACCGTAGTAGTTGTGACCCATGCCCTGCTTCAGCTTCTCTCTAAGTTGAGGATCACTGAGGTCAGGCTTCTTAATCGTTGCCATAGCTCAAATTATCTCCTAATTTTTCTCTGAAAAGAATGTGAGATTCGAGTAACAGCTTAACCCTGAACTAAATTCGAAGCTACTCAAAGCAACTAACTAAAATATTTGCATATATCAGAAAGTTACAAAGCCTTAGCTCAAGGTTAGCTCTGTCCACTCCTTACAAAGGACCGGAAATACCCTGCTTACGAATCATCAAGAAGTGAGTCAACATAAACACGGCCATCAGCCAAGGCAACACAAACGTATGCAGACTGTAGAAGCGCGTCAGGGTAGCCTGACCAACACTTTCACCACCGCGAATAAACTCGACCATCAAACCGCCTACAACAGGTATGGCGCTCGGTACACCGGAGACGATTTTCACAGCCCAGTAACCAACTTGGTCCCAGGGCAAGGAGTAACCAGTAACCCCGAAGGAGACGGTAACGACGGCCATAATCACGCCAGTTAACCAGGTAAGCTCACGGGGATTCTTGAATCCGCCGGTAAGATAGACCCGAAAAACATGAAGAATCATCATCAGAACCATCATGCTGGCAGACCAGCGATGGATGGAACGAATCAACCAACCAAAGCTAACATCAGTCATTAGGTACTGAACTGAACTGAACGCTTCTACTACAGTTGGCTTGTAGTAAAAGGTCATCGCAAAACCAGTCGCAAACTGGATAATGAAGCAGGTTAGAGTGATACCGCCAAGGCAATAGAAAATATTGACGTGGGGTGGCACATACTTACTGGAGATATCGTCGGCAAGAGCCTGAATCTCAAGACGCTCATTAAACCATTGGTAGGCTTTAGAGTCGGTGACTTGCTTAGTAAACATGAAGCGCGGATATAAAATAGATCTATGCCGTTACTAAAAAATGTAACACAACCAACCTTGAGAAACTGGCTATTTTGAAACTTTCACACTGGGCACGAACACAGCACACAGCCTGAAATCGCTTAAGAAACAAGGATCTCAGTACGGTTGGCGATAATCGAACCACCAATAGAGGAGATGATTATTTTGATGAGAATAATTTACAAATATTAACCCTACATCAACGAATTAAGACTTCGACAAATTCAGGCCACCGGTACTGAAAGGACCACAGTATTCTGAGGAAGTCGTTATCCTGCTAAGAGGAACGTCAACATAGGTATCCTAATTAGCTCAATGCCAAAGGTTTTCCAGGTAGTTGAGCAACGGTGTTGTTTGAGCTGTAGCGAAGAATGAGAAAAACTGGGCTGCTACATGTGGTTCTTTTGGGTGTCTGTGCGGTGGGAATCGCAACATTCCTGAGTTTGGGGCTTGTCAATTCACCAGCGTTTGCTTTTACAGAGCAGCAGAAGCTAGTGATGGAGGTGTGGCGAATTGTTAATCGCGCCTACTTGGATGAAACCTTTAATCATCAAAACTGGTGGTTTACTCGCGAAAAGACGCTCAAGCGTCCCCTCAATAGTTGGGATGACGCCTATGAAGAAGCGCAGGCAATGCTGCAAAAGCTCGATGATCCCTACACACGCTTCTTACCTCCCGAGCAATATCAAAGCTTGCAAACAAACACTTCCGGAGAACTCCTGGGAGTTGGCTTACAAATTGCCAAGGACGATGACAATCAGCATTTACAGGTAATCGCACCCATTGTAGGGTCTCCAGCAGAGCGAGCAGGGGTATCACCAAAGGATGCGATCGTTGCCATTAATGGGGTGTCTACCCAGTCATTTTCACTAGACGAAGCGGCTGCACGGATGCGTGGCCCCGCAGGAACGATCGTTACTCTCGGTATCGAACGAACTGGACTTGAGCCATTTGAGGTCAATTTGACCCGTGAGTTGATCAACTTAAACCCTGTATTTTCGGAATTGCATTCTGAAAATGGGCATTCAGTTGGCTATATCCGGTTGGGTCAGTTTAATGGGAATGCTGTGGTAGATATTCGTACAGCGCTCACTGAGTTAGAGCAGCAAAATGCAGCTGGCTACATTTTAGATTTGAGGAACAATCCAGGTGGTTTATTGCAGGCAGGCATTGAGATTGCTCGACTGTGGTTAGATGACAGCACCATTGTCTATACCGTCAATCGTCAAGGCATCTTAGAGAGTTTTGATGCGGGGCCTGACGCCTTGACTCAAAAGCCACTGGTTTTGCTAGTTAATAATGGCACGGCTAGCGCGAGTGAGATTTTGGCTGGGGCCCTTCAGGATAATCATCGGGCTCAGCTGGTGGGTGAGACCACATTTGGCAAGGGCTTGATTCAATCGCTATTTGATTTACCCCACGGTTCTGGCCTGGCGGTGACAGTTGCCAAGTATGAGACACCTGACCACCACGACATTAATAAGCTTGGCATTACGCCCGATCTCATCGTGACCAGTGAGCCACTCACACGCAACCAGTTTGCTACCAGTGAAGATGAGCAATATCAAGCAGCTGTTGAAACATTAGAGCAAACGTTAGTGCAACCAATGACATAAACCGTGTCGTCAAAAACTCGTACGTATCATGATCCATTGCATGGGGCTATCACACTAGATAGGACCGATCCGGTGGAGGCACTACTCATAGGGTTAATTGATACGTCTCCTTTTCAGCGACTGCGACGTATTCGGCAGCTGGGTACGGCTAATCTGACATTTCACGGGGCTGAAAGTTCGCGATTCACTCACTCCTTAGGGGTTATGGTGATTGCTCGCCGCGCGTTTGATCGCTTAGCAGTGATGTACTCAGAGTTAAAGAGCCATCGTGCAGCGGTCCTGTGTGCGGCATTACTCCATGATGTGGGTCATGGTCCGTTTAGCCACACGGCTGAAGAAGTCTTTGGGGGTCATCATGAGCATTGGACGGTGCGTATTTTGGAACAGGCTGCCGAAATACGTGAGCGCTTAGATCACTTTTCGCCCACACTGCGATCTGAGATTGAGCAAATTTATCGACATCAGCATCCTGTGCCCTGTGTCTGGCAGCTGGTGTCGAGTCAGTTGGACTGCGATCGCATCGACTATCTTATGCGTGACAGCTACTCCACTGGAGCGTCCTATGGTCAGCTAGATTTGGACCGCATTATCTTGGCCCTAGACTACGATCCAGCTAGCCAGCAGCTAATTGTGGCCAGAAAAGGGCTAGGGGCCATCGAACATTACCTGGTGGTGCGCTACTTTATGTACGCACAGATTTACAACCATCCAAAAAATTTAGTCGCCACCTGGGTTTTAGAACAGCTCATCAGTCGGGCACGCATATTGATGGCAGCAGGCAAGCTGGAGGCCGATGACACCATGACCGCATGGCTAAGCTGCGAGATTGATATGCTGCCGCTAGACCAGTATCTGGCCCAAGATGACTATGGTTTGTACTACCATCTGCAGCGCTGGCAGACCCATAAGGACTTAATACTGGCTGACTTGTGCCAGCGATTTGTTAACCGCCGTCTCCCAAAGGCAACAGACATTAGTCAATATACCTATGCACAGCAGCAAGACATTCTGTCAGCAGCACGGTGTCAGGCCTATGAGCAGGTCCCAGATACTGATGTTTACGTTAGTCTGCGCCACATACGCAACCGTGGCTACACACTTTATCAGCGCGGTATCAAACTCAAAACCCCAGAAGGACTGGTGGCAATTAGCCAGCTATCTCCCCTGGTGCAAACGTTAATTCAACCCTGTCATCGAACATGGCTACTGCATCCAGCTGATATGCCAACGGCTGAGATTCTACAAAAGTTTGAATTAGTAGATACCAACACTACTAAAGGTAACTAACGTTTGAGTGTGGAATGTCCGCTGAGGTAGCTGAACCAAGAGTAAGCAAAACTTTTCAGAGCAGCGCTTGATTTTTAGCTAACTCCTGAAAATTTAGAGTCGCCAAACGATTGTACGCCCTATCAATAAATCGCTGACCTCGGAGAAAGCCAATATTTGCACCTGGGCAGATATAGCTGAGGGTTTGCGGTGTAAATTCATTCACCAGCCGCTGAATGTGCTGGAGCTGACGGGGCCAGTGAAACGTTTTTGAAACTCGTAACGGGGCAGCGTCGCCTTGGCGAGTGGGCAAAATATGTCGTCCAGTGAACAGGATGCCCCCTTGCTCTGAACTATATAGACAGGCCGACCCAGGCGAATGACCGGGGGTCCAAAGTAGACGATGATGAGGGGTCAATACTAAGTCTCGATGAAAGGTTTTTGTGTCAATCTGCGGCAACAGATAGGCTTCTTGCTCTTGAACAACCACATCGCACTCAAACCGAGTTTGCCAGTCACGCACACGGCTACTCCCCCCCCGATGGGTTATCACCAACCAGCGCAGACCTCCTTGCCGAGCGATAAAGTCTACGTTGGCATCGGTCCAGGCAGGACAGTCAACTAAAATGTTGTTTCTTATAGAAGAATTGCCATCTGATGCAGAGGTATCCGTTATTAAATAAGCTGTGCCACCTAAGGTTTCGCGATTAGGCGGAAACGCATGGACAGTAGTATCGATACCAAATACTGATTGAGGCAGTTTTGTGGTTGAGCGAGCTGTTTCGCTAGTCGCAGGGCTATTGCCCAGGTTTGTTTTTGAAATAGACACCAAGCTCTCCAAAAAAAGGCCATTCTCTTTAACCCCAGGCCCTGCCTGGTATGTTAAATCAGAGCCTTAGCAGGGGTGGCAATGTGGGTTTATGACGTTTGTACTGTTATCGATATTACTGGGAATCTTGGCCTACTGGGTCATTCGCCGTGGTGTAGCGACCATGACGCGCTCACCCGTCTGGCTGTTGTGGCTGATCATCATGATGCCGATTTTAGCGCTGACCGTCTGGGTTCTAAGATATGGCAGATACGCACCTCCTAATATTTTCATTCTGGGGCTATTTATCGTTTGCCCATTGTTGTATGCCTGGGTTGTCTTGTTGGGAAGACGTCCTCAGCCCCAGACATCTCGCCCCCGACCAGAACCGCCGCCCGTTCTGGAGCGAGAAGCCGAAGAGCGCTTGCGGGCATGTTTTCCGTGGTCTGTTTATTTTTTGCAGACGATTGAACATCGTCAACAAATGATGATCTGTCGCGGTCGCCTCAAAGCGGCACCAGCGGTTGCCCACAGCACGGTGCAGCAAAACGTGCGATCGCAATTTGGCAACCAGTTTTTGGTGGTTTTACAAGAGGAGCGTAATGGGCATCCGGTGTTTACCCTTGTGCCCAATCAACACAACGAAACCTCGGCTAAAAACAGCAGTTGGCTGCTATCTATAGTGCTATTTGTCTTGACCCTGGGGACTACTACCCTGGCAGGGCTATTGCTAGTTGGCGAGCTGTCGCTGTCGGAACTGAGATCGCAACCTGTAACGTTATTTAAAGGTCTGGGCTATAGTCTGGCCGTGATGATAATTTTGGCAGTCAGAGAAATTGCCCACTACGCCATGGCTCGTCGTCATCATATTCCAGCCTCACCGCCCTACTTTATTCCTGTGCCGTACTTTTTAGGGACTGTCGGCGCTTTTGTAAAGATTAAGGCCCCTGCACCTCATCGTCGGGCTCTATTTGACTTAGGGCTGGCTGGCCCATTGGCTGGCTTTATTGTCACCCTGCCAATTGTAATCTGGGGATTAGCCCATTCTCAGATCGTGGATTTAACCGAGGAATCTAGTCTATTTAATTTTCAGTCCTTAGATCCAAGGGGGTCAATTTTGTTGGCGCTACTCAGCAAGCTCGCCCTGGGAAATACATTACAGATGGATCAGGGGATGGCGTTACATTCGGTTGCGATCGCAGGATGCTTAGGTCTGGTACTCACAGCGCTAAACCTCATGCCTGTCGGGCAGCTAGACGGCGGGCACATTGTCCATGCCATGTACGGTCGTTGGGGCGGGGCAGCTATCGGCAATATCGCCCGCATTTTAGTTGCGGCTATGGCATTCGTCCAAGCAGAGTATCTGCTGTGGGCATTACTCCTCATCTTTATGCCTAGTCGCGATGACCCAGCCCTGGATGATGTCAGTGAACTAGATGGGTTACGAGATGCCTTTGGACTGATAGCTATGACATTGCTAGTTTTGCTGGTTCTACCCATGCCTTTAGCCATCAGTGAGCGCCTGTTTTAGATAACCGTCGGACCCTCAGAAATATTTTCTAACAAATTGTCCAAAAAAATTGATATCTATTAGCCGAAAGGATGGCTGACAAGCGTGACTTTATTGAATTGGTGATGGAAGTTCAAAGAACATTTATCCATAAGTTCATGATGGATGTCCGTACATTGCTTTGATGAGACCGTAAACGTAACAGGCGCAACAAAAGTTTACCTTTCCTCATGTCTTCCTCTCCCTCACCAAGACCAACAGTTAATTTTTTTACATCGGCTCTCCTTTTATTTGGTGGCAGCTGTGGCGGTACTCATTTAACTGCCACAGTCGCTCCATATTCTCAGTGGTCAGGGGTTGTGGGTTTTTTAATGTTGCCTACTGCATTTATGGCCGGTATGCGGTTGTGGCCCCAGGCAAATTTGCTAATGAGCAAAATTCGGTCGCTACCCAACCGAATTAAACGTTCATGTCAAGTTCCTACCAAAATTTCTAGACGAGGGATTGGGTCATTTACGTTTGTATTCACATCCATCACAACATCAACGCTGTCGGGGCTAATTTTAACTCCACCTGCAATGCAGGTTATCGTCGACCCAGGGTACAGGATTCTAATTACCGCCGGGGCCCTCTATGGTGTCATCTGTTGGGTACTGATTCAGCTTGGATATCTGCAGCAAGCTGACGTATACACCAAAGATTCTTAGGCTACGGCCAATTTATCTAATCAGCAGTACGGATTTAACCGGTCTGCGTATTGGCTGGCCATTATTATCCAATCGTCCAAAGTAGGTTTGGCCTTCTTCGGTCGAAGCAAAATATAGCGAGGCTGAGCTGCCGCCGTCTAAATTCAGCGACTTCTGCATCCCTAAAGTGGTCATAAATGTCGCCAGCTCAGCCAGGGTCATTCCCCCCGATGGCTGAGCCTGGACCACCATAATCCAAACTACTGTGCCATCTTGGGCGATACCGATAGCGCTGCGAGCATTGCGCTGCTGGCTACCGATGGCATCACGGATCAGAGTACTGTCAACGTAGTCAGTAAAGCCCTCTTGTTGCGAGGTATCCTCTGGCAAAAGCTGCGGCCCAGCTCCCAGAGCGCTGTGCAGCATGCAGCCATCAGGAACGGGCGCACTGTGTTGGGTAATGTCGTAACGGACCGCCTCCCCACAGGCGTAGCGACGGAACTCGGAGCGGTTGAAAATTTGGTCAAGATAGGGAGTCAGAGCAGGATTATCGATTAACCGTCGGTTGTCTTGCGGATTCGCCACCAAAGTGCCATTTACTGTCACAAACGAAGTGGTTTGGGCATTGTATGGGTCAAAAAAGCCACCGTTAATAACGGCCATCGCCCCGGTCTCAGTGGCGAATGTGTTGATCGGTTTAAGGTCGTCACTAATCGCTACCTCCAGTGACAAGCTGGCTGGAATGGTCACTACATGAACACGGGCAACCGGTGCCTCATCATTAGGCCAGTTCTGAATTTTAAGTGTGGGTTCGGCAATTGCCAACTCTGGAGATGGAGTAACAATGGATTCTTGAGATACGATAGCTTGCTCAGACGACACAGTGCATTGAGTCAGCATAACGGCCAAACCCATACAGAGGGACAGTTTCAAACCGGACCGCTTATCCAGCTGCATTGCGGACACGCTCACTGTAGTCGACGGGGCGCAGCTGACGAACCCCTTGAAAAATTAGCTGACGCAAACCTAGGGGTAGATACGACAAAAGTTTGCCAAACTTAGCTTTGGATGACAAAGCTCCATTAGTAGCTAGCTCATGAATTAGCTGACGACCTCGCTGTGTTTCACCTTTTTCGATCAGACGCATGGCTAGCACCTGCTTTAAGCCGTTGAGTTTATAGAGGCGACTAGTTTCTAGCTCAGGACGCTCGGTAAAACGATAGCCTTCTAGACAAAATACTTTGGCAGAGAGAAAGTGAATATCTTGCTTGAGGCTGGTTTGCCCTCCGTGAAATCGATATTCCATCAGTCGCTCGGGAATAAAATACCCCGTTTTACCAGCGATCGCTAAACGAACTAAAAGATCAAAGTCTTCACACCCATCGGCCTCAAATCGCATAAAGTCCACCTCAGCCAAACACGCTTTGCGAAAGAGCGTAGACCCTACTTGCAAACTCTGATGGACAAAGGTTTCTTTGAGCAAATCGTCAATAATCGCTTCAGACAGCCGATCTTTACCCCACTTGGCAGAATTAGCCGTTGTAGCCGCCTCATCTCGTTGATTACGGGCATTAATTACCCAGTGATCGGTGCAGACAAAATCTATCTTAGGCTGAGCTTCCATTACTGCAACTGTGCGTTCCAAAAATGTTGGCGTCAGGGCATCGTCATCATCAAACTTGATGAAATAGGTGCCTTGGGCAGCGTCATACCCTGAGCGCATATTACGGCTACGTTTAATATTTTGTGGATGATGGATATAGCGAATACGTGGATCGTCCCACTGGGCAATAATCTCAGCAGTATTGTCGGGGGAGGCATCATCACAAATAAGCAGCTCAAAATCCGTAAAGGTCTGATTGAGCACGCTCTCTACGGCGTAGGGCAAAATATGAGCCCGATTATAGGTAGGTATACAAATACTGACTTTAGGCACAGCAAATTTCGATATATGGATTAGAGCAATATTGGCTAGTTTACTGACCCTTGAACCGGCTTAATGTCAGTGAGGATTACATAAAGATCATCCACAGCCAATGTATTGGTTTTATGTAAACTGCCAAAATTGGTGCAGTTTATAAAGCAATGCCCCAAAGAGAATAAATTATGTTGATTCTCAAGCAATTGGTGGCAAAACTACTTATGGATGTCGCTGTAGATTAAGTTGAGAACCAATGCCCCAAGCTTCTATGGTTGCCAACGAAATATCCGTCGAGTCAGTCAAGGGTTTGCCGACGGTTTCAGTTATCGTACCTATCTACAACGGCGAAAATGATTTGCCAGGTTTGATTGAGTGTTTGCTGTGCCAGACTTACCCAGCCGATAGGGTGGAATATCTGCTGGTGGACAATGGCAGTTGCGATCGCACCCCTGCAATTCTCAAAGAGGCCGTCATCCAGGCCCAGACCCAAAATCTTAACGTTAAGCATCTCAGCGAGACCCAGATCCAAAGTGCCTATGCGGCTCGTAATGCAGCTATTCGAATAGCAACAGGCGACGTTTTAGCCTTTACCGATGCCGATTGTTATCCTGCCGACACCTGGCTTGAAAATCTGGTGCAAGGGTTCAAAGACGATGCCGTTGGGCTCTGTGTCGGAGAAATTACAGCACTACCCGGCACCACATGGCTTGAGCGCTACGCCGAGCGCAAAAATATTATGTCCCAGCAGGACACTCTCAATCACCCATTTTGCCCCTATGGCCAGACAGCCAACATTGCGGTACGGGCCTGCGCTTTTAGAAAAATTGGGTTGTTTCGACCGTACATGACTACAGGAGGTGATGCGGATATCTGTTGGCGACTGCAGCAGGACGGCGGCTGGCAGCTACACTACGCCAAGACTGCAATAGTTCAGCACCATCACCGCGCCACGCTCGAAGAACTCTACAAACAGTGGTATCGCTATGGCCGCTCAAATCGCTATCTTCATCAGCTCCATGGCATCAAGCTAACCCGACCGCTGATGCCCCACGAGGTACGCTACACCATGGCCCGCTGGCTATTTAAGGAACTCCCTGCAGGTGTGCTCAAACTGGTTATGGGTAAAGCCGATCTAATTGATTTAGCCATGACACCTGTTGGTTTATATTGCTTTCGCGCTCGGACTTTAGGACAGAGAGAATCCCGACTACCGGAAAATGCTGAAGATATTGCCCGGTTAGAAAGTGATTAGTCTTTAATTTTGAACTGACAGCCTGGCTGGCTTAAAGCACCTTTGCTTACCCCAAAAACTAATAACTCAAACATTACTCACTCCCCTCACCCAATGCGTCTGCTTGTTCTTTCTCTAAACACGTTTCCCTATCCCCCCAGCCACGGTGCGGCTGAGGTGCGCACGTTTAATTTACTCAGACAAATTGGTCCGCTGCACGACATTACCCTTGTGGCCCACAAAACCCAGAATGCAACTGAGGAAAATATTCAGACCTTAAAAAAATGGGTTAAGGAAATCAAGACGTTTCCAGTCCCTCACAAAAAAGACCCCAACCAACATCGAAATCCACTCAAGCAGGCGCTACGACTGGCACAGTTTGTCATCACCGGTACACCACCAAGCGTGACCTTTCGATTCTCACCAGAGGTTTACATCTGGGTGATAGAACAGGTGAATACTGGCAACTACGATGCCGTCATCTGTGAACACGGCGTCAATGAGATGTACGTACATCCCAAGTTTCGAGAGCGCGTTAAAACAGTGGCAGATATTCACAGCTCTGTTTATGGCTGGGTGCTCGATCATCTAGACGCTGGGGCCTCTGAGAATCCGCTACGCGATCGTCTCTATCTGCCCCTTTTAGCCCGGTATGAGAAGCGATATTGCGCTAAATTTACCCATTTAGTGGTCACCACACCAGATGACCGCAGCCACATTCACGGGTTAGTGCCAGATGCCAGAATCAATATTGTCTCAACGGGTGTTGATTTAGAAACCTCGCCCTATCGCTCTTATGATCCGGGTGGGCAATCGTTGATTTTTATTGGAGCGATGGATTCTTCTCATAATATCGACGCGGCCTGCTATCTAGCGCGGGAGATCTTTCCCCTGGTTAAACAGCAGTATCCTGAAGCAAAACTAAGCCTGGTGGGCACACGCCCTGTGCCAGCGGTAAAAGAATTAGATAGCATTCCCGGTGTGTCGGTGACCGGGCGTGTGCCGGCAATTACGGCATGTCTGCAGCAGTCAACCGTCAGTGTAGTGCCGCTGCGGGCCGGTATTGGCATCAAAACTAAAACCCTGGAGTCTATGGCAGTAGGTGTGCCTGTTGTGGGCAGCGATCGTGGTCTAGAGGGCATGAACGTTGATGTAAAAGATATGCCGCTACGAGCGCTACGGGCCAATAGTCCCCAAGAATATGTAAAGGCTATTGGGCAACTATTTGAAGATGCCACATTACGCCAACAACTTTCCCAGAATGCGCGTCAAATGATTGAAGCAGAATTTAACTGGGAGAGCCTCGGGCAACGATACGCTCAAGTGCTATCCTCCTAGGGAAAATTGCGTAGGCCGCAACAAAGTTCCATGGGTCTGAGTAAATCTAATCCACCCACCGCTCAAGTAAAACTCTTAGTCAGTCCAAAATCGGGGCGGATCCCCTGGTCATTGCTAAGCTGGCTAGCCTTAGGTAGCGGTGCAATTTTTCTGACAGTTGTCAGTCTGTCGGGGGCAAAGCTCATTGTTGATCCCTACAGTCCCAACTGGTTAAAGACAGTTTTTCCTGGCCTGGTCAATAGCTTTGAGGCAGCTCCCCAAACGGCAGAAGAAATTCAAGCTGAGCTACGATCGCAAAATATTACAGCCGATCAGCCGATCCCCTGGCCCCAGGCAGACAACCCTAAAGCTTGGCTCTATCCGATTTTGAGTCAGGATGGCAGAACCATTCGAGAACTCTGGGTCTACCAGGTGCGGGGCAATCGGCAACAGCGAGTTGACCAAGTGTCCATTCGCCCCATGCGGGAGTCGTTTATCACGACACCGCTGGTGGGAACCGCCTCGCAGGTCGCCAGTGTAAATAGTAAGGCCACCTTCTCTTCAGTGCGCCTGATATCTGGCCAGGCAAAGGGGAAGTCAGCCCCCTGGCTTTTACTAGAAGGCCAGCGGCGCTATGGCAATATCACCATGCGCTATGGCCAAATTTTGAGCTATCAACCCCAAAACCAGCGATTACATCGCCTCCTCAACTGGTCGAGTTCTGCCGGGCAATCACCCCAGTGGCAAACCAGCTCGACTGGCGATCAATTGGTGATCAATCAAACGGTGGGGCTGCGGCCCAGTTTTCTGATATACCAGCTGGTGCCCAACGATCCACCTCAGCTCAAAGAAATCTCACTGTACAGCTCGGTTTACAACTCTGATCTCAGCACCTCTCTCTATGACAAAGCCTTAAAACTAGCCCAGGGAGCAGTATGGTTCCACAGTCTGCA
This sequence comes from Leptolyngbyaceae cyanobacterium, assembly GCA_050043105.1. Taxonomy (GTDB): domain Bacteria; phylum Cyanobacteriota; class Cyanobacteriia; order Phormidesmidales; family Phormidesmidaceae; genus Leptothoe. The sequence goes on from JBHJIV010000062.1 coordinate 27,553, forward strand.
GATGATGGAGTCTGCTAAAACCGCCATTGGTCAAGACTGGTCTACCGGAGCTGAGGCTCAACTCGATTTAATCCGGCTTCATGCTCAACGGACCAAGGCCCAGACTGAACAGACCTGGTCGAGTCAGCAGCAGCACATTTGGGCCTATCTAATTGATGGTCAGTGGGATCAGGCATTAAAAGCACTCGAAGATCAGCCAGCCATCTATGATGCCACCCTTAAGCGCTTAGAACGTGATTTTGACTCACTGTGGCGCGGGGTGACCACCCATTTGCAAGTACACCCAAACGATGTCAGCACACAGATCTGGGGTGCAATGCTCGTGACATCGCGCCAGTCCCCAGAAGCGGGTGAAGCCTGGCTGAAAAAAAAGACATCATCAAAACCAACGCTGGAGCGACTGCAAGCATTGGGTAAACCGGATGATGACGGTGCCGACACCGTGCCAACACCTCGGGTGGCAGCTGCGCCGTTACCTGATACAGCTGGGCGCTATCTCAGTCTGATTGGTCAGGCCACAGCGGTTAGTGCACCAGGGAATGGGTGGTTGCGATCGCCAACCCTCCCCAATCCGCTGCCTGGACAAACCTGGTATCAGATTGATGTCCAGCTTCTTCAAGACAGTTCAGGTTGGGGGCTACTGCCAGGAAATCTTACAGCCGCCAACTTTTGGGCCGAGTCACTGTCTCTAAGACGCCAGACCCAGCTATTTAACAACAATCAGCTGGCTGGCGGCATTACCATCCATGGTGTCAAGGGCAGTAGTTCTCGGCTATCGCTGTTAGCCATTGGCCCGCAGGTAGAAGGGCCTACATTGGTAACCGCTAGCAACAGTCTGCGCTGGTTACCAACGCTTCCATGGCAGACAGCTCCGGCACTGCCTGCTGCCGTTGACAATACTTTGACAGACGACACACTACCGCTGACAGAGCCTGAACCCAATGATGGAATGACTGACACAATTGGGCACCAGTTAGGACTAACCGCCGAACAAACAGCAGAGATATACCCCTATTTGGCCTATGCCAGATTAGACATCAATGCCGATTTAAAGCCAGAACATATCTTCTCAATTGGCCCTGGGGTACCGGCTGACTTATCGTTGCCCCAGGGTAAAACCTTGATTCTCTCCAACTCTGGCACGCTGCTATACAGCGATATTAACCAACAACATAGGTTGCTAGCGGTTATAGAAAGGAATAGTCAACAGCCAGCAATGCTGCTGATAGACCAGGGAAATCGCTACGGCTTGCTGGAATTGTGAACGAGTTCTTGATTCAGCAATTGCTTAACCGCATCAAACGGCAATGGCTTACCAAACAGATAGCCTTGACCAATATCACAGCCAGACTGCTGCAGTGCCTCGAGCTGTTCTTGCGATTCGATCCCCTCTACCACTGTTTGCATACCCAACCCACGGGCCATGGCTAGCATGCTCGTCAGCAATACCTGGGTACGCTGATTCGTCAGAATCTCTTGAACAAACGCCCGATCAATCTTGAACCCATCTACCTCAAAACGAGTTAGATAGTTCAGGCTAGAAAAACCGGTACCAAAGTCATCTAGTGCAACATAAAAACCAGCCTGACGGCACTCTTTGAGGGTTGCTAGCGCATCAGGGTCTTCCATAAAAACCCGCTCAGTTACCTCAAGTTTTATTTGAGATGGCTCCAGTGCGTATTGATTGGTTACAGCTTGCAAGTCATTCAAAAAATCAGTTTCTGACAGCTGTCGGGGAGCAACATTAATGCTCATAAACAATGAGCTATTTGGACAGACAGCTTGAAGCTGCACCAGATCGCGACAGGCCTGCTCAATTGTCTGCTGACCGATGGGAATAATCAATGATGTTTCTTCAGCAATACTCGTAAATTCACCAGGTGAGACATGACCGCGAGTTGGGCTAAACCAACGGATTAACGCTTCAAACCCTAGAATCTGACAGGTTTGAATATTGACGAGCGGTTGATAGTGGGGGCGTAGCTGCTGATTATCAAGCGCAGCCCTAAGCTCTGACTCAAGCCGCATTTTATCAAGCCCTTTATCATCCTCTTCTGAGGAGGGTTCTTGTCGACCGATGGGAATTTTTAAGTGTGACAACGAGGCCACCTGGGATGTGTTCCGTATACGGTGCAGCAGCGTGTTTACCAAAAGTTTTACAACGGGATCTGCATCTTGCACCCGATCTGAAATTTGTTGGCTAGAAATCGCAACGCAGACGGTCTCTTCGAGTGCTTTAGCGGACGCTGAACGGGGTGCGGTGTCCATAACGGCCATTTCACCCAGGACATCGCCGCTGGTTAATATTCGTAGTGTGCGTGGCTGCCCATTATCGCTGACGGCAACTTCTACCCGACCCGACTCAATGATGTAGGCCCAATCTCCGGGGTCTCCCTCAGAGAAAATAGTCTCACCCATCTGAAAGTGCTTGAGCGCAGAGGAGGAACCCCAGTTAGACATGGATGTCTCACCCAGTGAACGACAATAGTTAGCTAGGAAAAATCACGGGGATGCACAGTTAAAAGACACATCTAATATAAATTTGGTTTCCCTATTGTCTACAAGTCCTTTGTTACGGCTAAGGATAATTACTTAATTTTAATGCAGTGGCGAGTAATCAGGGGTTGCTAGGAGGGTTGAGCGAATACCATTTTAGGTGCCAAACAGAGCTGCTCGTCTTTTAATCGAAAGACACCGATGCCAAGGAACTCAGAGGTCTCAGTAATAACTCGTAGAGGTTGCTCTAAAGCGATAGTTGGGACACTGGGTAATCGCTGCCCGAGACACCATCGACGCGCCAGCTCATGGCACAGCACAATCTTAGGCAAATGCTGCATTGCCACCGCTGGAGTGATCAAATTCACTTGGTCTGGCTGAACTGATAGGGTTTCAAACGAAACACTTGTATCTAGATTAAAACCGCTACTTTGGATGCGCAGCAGCGAAGCCAGTGTCCCACCGACAGCTAAGCGCTGACCCAAATCTCGCGCGATGGAGCGAATGTAGGTACCGGCCCCACAGGCAATATCTAAGGTAATTTCGGGTGACTTTCCAGGTTTCCAGCCCACTACGTCAACACGATGTATAGCAACGATACGGCGGGGAATATCGGCTGTTTCAACACTGCCGCGACGGGCCAAATCATAAAGTCGCTGCCCTTGCACATGGATAGCACTGTACATCGGGGGTACTTGCTGAATCTCACCTTGGAAGTGCACTAGCTGAGCGACTACGTCGGCTTTGGTGAGATGAATGGCCGGAGTCTGGGTTAAAACGGTGCCGTCTAAATCATCTGTATCCGTCGTAGTTCCAAATCGGACAACAGCGCGATATGTTTTGTCACTGGGTAAATACTGAAGCAAACGGGTGGCTCTACCAACAGCCATTGGTAAAACACCAGTGGCAGCCGGGTCTAGGGTACCGGCATGGCCAATTTTTTTGGTCTTAAGCAGTTGCCGCAGCTTGGCAACACAATCGTGGGAAGTCCAACCGGCAGGTTTGTAAAGGTTAAGAAAGCCATCGAGGCCAGCCACAGGAGTAACCGTAAAAGAACACAGATCAACAGCTATGGTATCAGGGCTGCTGAGGTGACGGTGTGGTTAGTTCAGGTGACAGCTGTGGTTCAGCATCTGGTGATATAGGCAAAGTTGGTGGCTCACCGGAGGATTCAGGAGACTCAATTACATCTGCAGCTGAGCGTGGTGGTCTACCCAGTTGCTCAACTAAAGAGGGGCCAGTAAGGCTTTGAACCAGTGTTAGCTGAATTGGCTCTTGACTGAGCTGGGTAATACCTTCTGCTGTCAGTAATGGCTGATAGGTCGTTTCATCACTGAGATGGGCCGTTAAAAATGCCAGGCTAGAGGCATTGAGATAGTCTTGCGCCAGCTCTGGGTCGGGACCAATGATCTCAGTGGGTAGGTCAAAGGCTTCGCTACCGGTTTCAGTCACAGCAATCGTGGAAAAGTGGGTGCCCTGACGCATCAATAGCAAATAGCGCTCGGGTTGGGCCAGCCAGGTAAATGGCACTAGCTGTTCTTGAAGTGCCGGTGCAACGGTATCGGCGCCGCTGGAAACAATCATGGTGGGGGTGGTGATTTGTCCCATACTTTCTTCCCCAAACAGCACGCTGGTGATGGGATTGATTGCGATCGCAGCCCGTATCCTTCCATCCTGTAATGACAGAGTGGTTTCACTTGGCTCAGCCAGCTGGCTGGCCTGGCACTGTAGCAACAGAGATACATTCAGCGATAGTGAACTGGGTGGACAACTCTCCCTCAACACCTCAAAGTCAAGACTGGCCCCCGCTAACGCCAGCGCCGTGTAGCCGCCAAACGATTGGCCCACCAACCCTACTTGAGCAAAGTTAATAAGATTGCCGTATTGAGTAGCCTCTCGCTCTAGATAGTTGAGCAGTGCAGAAATTTGTCGTGGACGATCGATAAATTCTTCATTGGGCACTACATCAGCCGACCGACCCACCAGCAGTGCATTAATTTGAGCCGCATTACTCCCTGGGTGTTCCACAGCTAGCACCACAAACCCATGGGATGCCAGATGTTGGCCCAAATACGCATAAGACGTGCGATCATTCCCCAAACCGTGGGAAATAATCACCGTCGGGCGATTACGCTGACGCTGCTCCTGGAGTGTAGGCAAATAAATATCGGCAGGAATCGGCGAATCTGCCGATAGCTGCTGGCGGTCAACCTGGTAAGGCCCCGACTGCCTAGCCTGAGTCGCTAAGACCAAAAGATTAGCTTGCTGCACCTCTGATAGCTCTTCTGTTGCTGTTCCCAAGCGTTCTAGTAGGGCAATGGAAGCATCCGTCTCATAAACGGCGCGATTAATCTCCCGCAGTAGTTCCAGTCCCCGATCTAGCTCAATACGCATGGCTGGCGAGGGAAACTTACGGATAGCATTCAATAGCGTCAGCCCTTCGTTCTCATCCGCAACAGCGACCAAAATAGCCCCCCGCAGCGCTCTGAAATCGCTACGCCGAGCTTCTGTACGAATAAAGTCAGCGGCAATATTCAGCAGATATTCCCCCTGCTTTGTATAGAAAAATCGATCCAGCAGCACCACATCAACATCAATCGTGTCGATATCCCGCTCTACGCGCCAGGTAAGTGCTTGTCTAATTTCTTCAACGCCATAGTCTTCTGGCAAAAACTGTGCGTAATAAGCAAGATCATCACTGAGCACACCCTCTTCAGCCAGCTGATCTAAGTCTGCTAGCTCAATAGATCGTTCAATCGGGCCAAACGCAAAGGTAATTCGTTCTGCAGCCGCACCGGGGAAGGCCGCCACACAGACCATTCCCAGCCCCAGGGTTAAACGTTGAAAGCCTTTTATTGCCGCCGACACGCACACTCGTTTCATAGATAACCGTATATTTGTAGCCAGATCACACCCAGAAACAAACTCAGACAGATGCCGTTTTTTCCAGCAATGCCAACAAATCGTCTTCACTCAAACGCTGAATACCCAGCTTTTCAGCCTTAGCTAGCTTTGATCCGGCATCTATGCCGACCACAACATAGCTTGTTTTTGAACTCACTGACCCAGTCACTTTACCGCCGCTTTCTTCAATTTTTGCCTTAGCTTCACGACGGCTCAAAGTAGGTAGAGTGCCTGTGAGTACAAAGGTTTTTCCGGCCATGGGTCGATCAGTGGTTTCGGGTTCTTGTGGGGGGCCTTCTAGATTGAGTTTTTTTTCTTTCAGGCGCGTGATTAGTTGCTGATTGGCACTGCTTTGAAACCATTCATGCACCGAATAGGCAATTTCTGGACCAATACCATACACTGCCTCAATTTCCTTTGGATCTGCTGCAGCCAACCGATCTACTGTGTAGAACTCTTGGGCCAACAGCTGGGCATTGACGGCACCCACATGGCGAATGCCTAATCCAAACAGCACCCGTGACCAAGACTGTGACTTAGATGCTTGGATGGCGTCTATCAGTTTCTGGGCCAGCTGCTGACCCATACGATCTAGTGGTAATAAGTCCTCTACAGTTAGGTCATAGAGGTCGGCAATAGAACGCACTAACCTTAGCTCCACCAGTTGCTGCACCCACTTTTCACCCAAACCTACGATATCTAACGCCTGACGACTGGTCCAATGGATGAGATCGCCTCTGACAATCGCCGGACATAATGGATTGATACAGCGGGTTACCGCCTCATCGACTGGCCTCACCAATTTTTCACCGCATTCCGGACAGTGGGTGGGTAGGCGGCAGGGTTCAGCATCGGCAGGACGCAGATCAAAGAGTACCCTGACCACTTCTGGAATAATCTCGCCAGCCTTGCGAACAATAACCGTATCGCCTTTGTGCAAATTAAGTTCAGCAAGGCGATCGGCATTGTGTAATGTGGCACGCGCGACGGTTGTGCCCGCTAATTGCACAGGGGCTAACTCAGCCACCGGGGTGACCGCGCCTGTGCGCCCTACCTGCACCGTCATATCTTTGAGAATGGTAGGTGCTTCTTCAGCCGGATATTTTAGAGCAATGGCCCAGCGGGGAAATTTTTGGGTAAACCCCAACCGCTCCTGCAGAGCCAGGTCGTTGAGCTTAACCACCACCCCATCGGTCAGATACGGTAGCTCAGTCCGGGTCTGGTCCCAGTCGTCATAAAACTGAGCTACATCTGCAGTGACCGGGCACAGTTTTCGATTGGGATTGACCTTAAATCCGAGGGCTTGAAGAATCGTCAGAGACTCTTCCTGAGTTTGGGGCAGCGTCAGCCCACCCGTCCCCTCAGGCAGTAGCAGAGTATAGGCAAAAAAATCGAGACGACGCTGCGCCACCACTCGCGAATCTAGCTGACGCAATGTTCCGGCTGCGGCATTGCGGGGGTTGGCAAATAACGCTTCATCGTTAGCCTGACGATCAGCATTAATGCGCTCAAATACATCGTTGGGGATAAAGGCTTCGCCTCGAACCTCAACCCGGGGTGGCGGATTCTCGATCTGCAGCCGCAGTGGAATAGAGCGAATCGTGCGGATATTCTGGGTAATGTCTTCACCACTGACACCGTCTCCTCGGGTAACGCCTTTAGTTAGCAAGCCATTCTCATAAGTCAGTGCCAGGGCGTTACCGTCAATTTTTAGTTCAGCAACGACAGTCGCCTGGTTAATATCTGGCGCTTGGCGCTGCCAGCGTACTTCCCACTGACGGTACTCATCGAGATCAAACGCATTCTCAAGACTGTAAAGCGGAATATTGTGCTCTATCGCTGTGAACTGGCTAGCGGGGCGTTCACCAATCCGCTGAGTCGGGCTATCGGGTGTGATGAGATCTGGATACTGATTTTCTAACTCTTGGAGCTGGCGATAGAGCCGATCGTAGACTTCGTCTGGCAAATCGGGCGCATCCAGAACATAGTAGGCATAGCTAGCTTTTTGCAGCTGCGATCGCAGCTCCACTGCCCGCTGTCGTAGAGTGTCTGGAATTGCTTCTGCCATAGCGTTTGCGTACTATATCAATGAAAAAATGCCGGATAAGCAATCTGAATTCTACCTGAGGAAATCAGCCGTGTGCTTTGCAATTTTTAGGCCGCCATAATCTAAGCAAATCCATCGAATGGTGAACTCTATTATTAATGGGCTGGAGTGTGTATACACTGTAAGGCTGACCTTCCCAGTAATTAAGCTTGCTCGTTCTATGTCGTAAGGAGTAAAGCTATTCAATTTAAAACCAGTAACAATCAGATTGTCAGACAGATTTGTCCCATCTTTTACCAGCAGTGACGCTTTTTCCTACCCTTGATCGTCGGCTTTGGATTTTGGCCGCAGGTCGCTTACTCTCGCAGATTGGCATCGGATTCACCCTGTTTTATGCGCCTCTATTTTTTACTGATGATGTCGGGTTATCGGCCACAGCCATTGGTCTAGGGTTAGGCAGCCAGTCTCTATCTGGGCTCATCGGTCGATTTGCCGGAGGCTCCATGGCCGACTCACATCGGTGGGGCAGACGACGAACCCTGTTGTTATCGGCCGCGATTTCAGCTGTAGCCGATGGTTGTTTTGTTCTCACTACTGGTTTTGCTGGCTTTGTTGTTGCCAATTTGTTAATGGGGTTAGGTGTTGGTCTTTATTGGCCTGCCACTGAAGCAGTCGTCGCCGATCTCACCAGCGACAAAAATCGTAATGAGGCATTTGCAATCGTACGCTTGGCAGACAGCCTGGGATTAAGCGCCGGTGTAGTGCTAGGGGGTGTTGTTATTGCAGCATTTAAGGCATATCGCCTCCTATTTGCCCTAGATGGCATCACATTTTTAGTGTTTTATGCTGTTGTTGCCGTTGCCATCAGTGAGACTCTTAGCGCCAAAACCAGCTCAGGCAGTTTCTGGCAGGGCTGGCGCATAGCGGTTTGCGATCGCACTCTCCAAATTTATGTCGTCGTCAACAGTTTGTTTACCCTATATCTCTCGCAGTCACAGAGCACGCTTCCCCTCTATCTCAATCGCTTTACCAGTCTCGATAATCACGCAGCAGTGGGCGGAATTTTTACCTGGGCCATTGTCCTGACAGCGCTCTGTCAGCTACCGATGGTTCGCTGGCTCAACCGCTTTACTCAGCCCCATGCACTGATGATTGCGTTAGTCTTCTGGGCTATCACCTTTTTAACCACATGGTTAGTGGGTCAACAGTTCATCCCGCCATTGTTATTTGTAATTGTCGGGCTAACAGCCATGGCCCTGGGGACAGTGGCCTACACACCAATTGCCTCAGCCCTGGTGGTGGGCATTGCCCCACCTAACTTGCGAGGAGTGTATCTGTCAGTAAACTCTATGTGTTGGGCGGTGGGCTACTTGATTGGACCACCCCTAGGTGGCTGGGCTTTAGACCATGCCATGGCCCATCAGTTTTGGCTTTGGTTAGTGGCGAGCACCCTGGGCGGCGGTCTAATTTTGCGCTCCCTACAAACACAGCTGCAGACACAACAGTCTGACCAGCTCTCTCATTAACTACTAACGGTGAGTATTTATACTCTCTGAGCGGCTAGATTCTCAATCAGCCCAGGCTCTAAGAACATCATTGAGATTATCCATATCGTGTTTCATTTTTGTTACATCTAGGCGAGTGTTTCCTAACGGCTCAAATCTGCGTGATAGCATACTGACCATAGCTTTTAAACGATTTGGAGAAAAACCTTGGCACTTCGGGTTGCGGTTGTTGGCGGTGGTCCAGCAGGGTCTTCTGCTGCTGAGACATTAGTAAAAGCAGGTATTGAAACTTATCTTTTTGAGCGCAAGTTAGACAACGCTAAGCCCTGTGGTGGAGCGATTCCTCTATGCATGGTGGATGAGTTTGATTTGCCTCCCGAAATCATCGATCGTCGCGTACGTAAGATGAAGATGATTTCTCCTTCAAATATTGAGGTGAATATCGGCGGCACTCTCAAGGACGATGAGTACATCGGCATGTGCCGTCGTGAGGTGCTAGATGGTTTTCTGCGTGAGCGTGCAGAAAAGCTGGGCACAAAGGTCATTAATGGCACAGTTCACAAGCTAGAGATCCCATCCAACGATAAAGATCCCTACACGCTTCACTACGCTGATCATTCCAACGGTACGCTGCAGGGCGATGCTAAAACTCTGCAGGTGGATATGGTGATTGGTGCTGACGGTGCGAACTCTCGTGTTGCTCGAGCCATTGATGCGGGTGACTATAACTATGCGATCGCATTCCAAGAGCGCATCCGCCTACCCGAAGACAAAATGGGCTACTACGAAGAGCTAGCTGAGATGTATGTCGGTGACGACGTCTCTCCTGACTTTTACGCTTGGGTATTTCCGAAGTACGACCATGTGGCTGTCGGGACTGGCACCATGCGAGTGAACCAGGCCAAAATTAAGCAGCTACAGAAGGGCATTCGCGAGCGTGCAGCCAACCGTCTTGAGGGCGGTGAAATTATTAAAGTAGAAGCACATCCAATTCCTGAACATCCCAGACCTCGTCGGGTTGTGGGTCGTGTCGCCCTAGTGGGTGACGCTGCTGGTACCGTAACCAAGTCTTCTGGTGAAGGTATTTACTTTGCAGCGAAGTCTGGCCGCATGTGTGCAGAAACCATCGTTGAACTTTCCAACAGTGGTGAGCAGGCTCTAACCGAAAAAGAGCTTAAGACCTATATCAAACGCTGGGATAAGCAGTATGGGGTTACCTATCTCGTACTGGATATTCTGCAGAGAGTCTTCTATCGGTCTGACGCAACTCGCGAAGCCTTTGTAGAAATGTGCTCTGACATCGATGTTCAGAAGCTGACGTTCGATAGCTATCTTTACAAGACTGTCGTACCCGCAAACCCTCTGACTCAGATGAAAATTACAGCCAAAACCATTGGCAGTTTGATTCGTGGTAATGCTCTAGCTCCAGCTGAGTATTACCCAGTAGAAGTCGTTACTAAGTAAACGACCTCTTAGCCTTTGACGACTAAAAACCCGCTCGATAAATTTATCGAGCGGGTTTTGCTTTGCGCATATAGCTCACAAAAATGGTACCCGCTGAAAGCTTTAGACACAGAAGCTTTGATTGCATTTTGTGGCATCCATCAAAAAGGGAGGCCCATCAACCTCCCTTTAAAGACTATTGACATTTTGTTACGCCATACCCTCCAGATGTACAGCAGCTTACAAAAAGGTAAAACCAAAATTTTGCCCTTACACCATGTTTGCTACTCGTGCTAGCTTGCAGCACGAGTAGCAAACGCCTGCTCATCTTGTGGCAACTCCAGACAGTAGCCAGCACCGTAGACAGTCTTAATAAACTTCGGATGACGTGGATCTGGCTCTAGTTTGGTGCGCAGATGACGAATGTGAACACGAATAGTTTCGATGTCGTCATTTGGGTCATATCCCCAAACTTCTTTCAAAATTTCGCTGGGTGCAACAGTCTGACCATGTCGCTGCAAAAGACAGTGAAGCAGCTCGAACTCTAAATGAGTCAGCTTAACCGTATGCTCAAACCAAATGGCTTCAAAGCGCTCAGGCACTAATGTTAATGGGCCATAGCTAAGAATTTCGCTATGCTTTGCCGCCTGGGGAATACGATCAGTGCGTCGGAGCAATGCTCTTACACGGGCCAACATCTCTTCAAGCTCAAACGGCTTGGTTAGATAGTCATCCGCACCAGCATTAAATCCGTCGACCTTATCTTGGGTTTGCCCTAAAGCAGTCAGCATTAAAACCGGAATATCAGCCGTTCGCTCATCTCGGCGAACACGTTGGCAAACGGTAAGGCCGTCCACCTTGGGTAACATCAAATCAAGCATAATCAGGTCGGGCAGGAGCTGCACAGCCAGCGCTTGTCCCCTCACACCGTCCTCAGCCTGACTGACGTCATATCCAGCCATTTCCAGGTTAACTGCCACCAGTTCTGAAATAGCCGGATCATCATCGATGACAAGTATACGAGGCATCTTAAAAGACAGAGAGTTTTTAATATGGAATTCAGAAACCCCATGGGTGAAGGCATCTTTTAATTTGCTCTTCCAAAAATAAAATATTTTTAGTAATGAGAGACAAATTTTATCCCAAATGTATAATATCGCTACAATCAGTTACATCAATGATAGCTTAAGGTTTAATTCACGTTATGGCTGTTGAGCCAACCTTCACGATGACAGCCATCGGCCTCGCTAACCCGCTTATATCAGGCATCCCTAGTTAGCATGCAAGCCAAAAAGAAATTCCTCAGCATGAAATAAATCGCGCAGGCAACAAAACTAAACGTATTAAATCTTTAGAAACTCCCCAGGTAGGATTCGAACCTACGACCAATCGATTAACAGTCGACCGCTCTACCACTGAGCTACTGAGGATTATTCAGCTTTATTAATATAGGCAATTTTAGGCCAGTTTCGCAAGCAGGTTTTTAACCTTTCCTAGAAAAATTTGATGCTGCCCGATGAACAGGCATCATGACAAAGCATCTCAGCCTTAACTTTATTAATTAATCTGTCAGTTTAGAACGCAGCTTCGCCAGCTTTGCCTGGGTTTCTGCATTTAGGGACTTAGCTAGAAAACGCTGTTTAGACTGCTTTTTGGGTTTTTGGCGATGCTTCACTTTCTGAACAGACAGGTTGACATCCGCATTTAGCTGAGTGGCTGACATCCACTCAGCACCATAGCCAACGACAGTAAGCCGCTGGGCCCGATCAGAAGTGGCTACAATCAGCCGCGTTTCAAATTTACGAAGGTCATTTCGAAACTTAGCGCAGGATATTTCTATATAGCTATCTGCTGTCTGACCAAAGCTGGTGAAATGAATAGACAGGTGCTGTGTATATTTTTCAATGCGATGGGCCTGAGGCTGACCATAGGCATCAAACACCAACAAGGTCTCAAATCCACTGTAGGCGCTATAGTTCGCTAACGTTTCAGCTAGGCTGGTGCGGGCAAATTCTAGCCCCTGTAGATCACGTAGCTCAGTGAGCTCAGGCCATGCACCAATCACGTTATACCCGTCAACCAACAAAATTGCCTGTGAGGTGGAACGCTTCATCTGTGGGTGCCTGAGTAACGTGTAAGCCAATCATCCCTCTAGCTTAGCGTTCGTTACCAGCGAAACAAGCGATTCAGGCGATTTTTCTTAGGCTAGGTGCAGATTTTGTAATGCCTGTTTGACCTGAGCAGGCTCACCTTGAGTCGCAACGCGACCTTGTTCAAGCAAAATAGCGCGATCGCAATAATCTAATTCTACTAATCGATGTGTCACCCACAGGGCCGTAATCCCCTGATGCTTTACTAAGTCGCGTACTTGAGCTACCAGCTCTAGTTGACTATCAGGGTCAAGCAGGGCAGTCGGTTCATCAAATAAAAGGACACGGCAATGCTGCGCTAAAGCCCCTGCGATCGCAACTCGTTGTTTCTGACCTCCGCTCAAGGCATAGATAGGACGTCGCTTGAGATGTAGCAAATTGACCATAGCCAGGGCGTCGTCTACTCGTTTACGCACCACTTCATAGGGCATATCCTCATCAACCAGCCCAAAAGCGACATCGGCTCCGACAGTCGGCATCACCAGCTGATGGTCTGGATTTTGAAAGACAAATCCTACAGGTTTTTTTAGATAGATTGCGCCTTGAGGAGCGTCTAATAACCCGGCTAGTAGTCTCAACAGAGTCGATTTTCCGCTACCGTTTGTCCCCAGCAGCATACAAAACTCCCCTGGTGGCACCTGTAATGAACAACCAGACAGCACTGAAGCCCCTGAATCCCAACTAAAGTGCAAATCGTCAATTGCGATCGCATACGACGGATCAATCATCAAACCTTAAGTCGTTTGTAAAGCATCTAATCAAAAGCATTGCACCCACTTGCATATCAAAATCAGCTGTCAGAACCAGGGCTAGGGCAACAGACAGATACGATCGCCTCACAACATTCACGGCTGCAATCGGTTCATAGAGTTAGCTGCCCCGACCAAACTATTTAGTGCTGATAGACACTACTCATTAGCCATCGCAAAAAATCCAGCCGCCTTACCAGATGAGGATGTGCCTCCAGATTTTTCATAAACCTGTACAGCCGCCAGCTCACTCACCAAGATAGATAGCTTTTTGCCCTCTTGCTGATCACAGCTCATCTCCAAAATGACGGGCTGACCGGTCTTAAGGGCCTCGACAACCTTACCGTAAGCCTCATTTGCGGCTTCTAACGTCTTCTTCTGCACCGACATGGGTAAGGCCGTATGCTTCATTGATAGTTCGACTATATACATGAGCAAAAATTAATCTTTCTGAGAAGTCCGGTCTCTAGTATGTCAAAAATGGCCGACAACTAAGGCACCAATAATTCCAAAGAAATGCCCGTTGCAGAATCTTAAAAGAAAGTGCGGCTTCCAAAAATGACAGTAGCCTTTAGGAAAGATCCCCCTATAATGAGAAGAATAGTAAAGATAAGTAAATTTCTGCTCAGAAAGGCGAACGAATAACCTAAGGCATTATTCCGCCATGCGGATTACATATTTTTTATTTCATGCCCTCGGTCGTCTGAATAGCGTTTTTGCTTACTCCTTACTAGCCAAAAGATCACATTCGAGGATTTGAGATGACCATTGCAATGGGCCGTGCTGGAGCTAATCGAGGCGTCTTCGACGTCGTCGATGACTGGCTCAAGCGCGATAGATTTGTCTTCGTTGGCTGGTCCGGTTTGCTGCTGTTCCCCTGCGCCTTCTTGGCCGTCGGCGGCTGGCTTACTGGCACCACCTTTATTACGTCCTGGTATACCCATGGACTCGCCTCTTCCTACCTGGAAGGCGCTAACTTCCTCACCGTCGCTGTCTCCT
>JBHJIV010000063.1:0-6504 GCA_050043105.1 Leptolyngbyaceae cyanobacterium
GGTTCATCGGCCATGATTAATTCTGGCTCACCGGCTAAAGCGCGAGCGATCGCAACTCTCTGCTTTTGTCCTCCCGACAAATCCGCTGGCAGACTATTAACCCGATCGCCTAGACCTACCTGCTTTAGTAGGTCAAATGCCTGTTCCTTATTGCCTGACCCCTTATATCCCTTTAGCTGTAACGCTAGCTCAATATTTTCTAGAGCCGTGAGAGCCGGAAATAGGTTAAAGCTTTGAAAAATAAAGCCAATATGGTCGCGACGAAAGACAGTCAGTTTTTTTCGTGAGAGCGTTGTAATTTCTTGACCCAGCAGCTGTACCTGGCCTGCCGTTGGGGTCAAAATACCGGCCAAAATCGATAGCAGCGTTGTTTTACCTGAACCTGACGGTCCCATCATTAGACGGATTTGTCCTGAGGGAATGGCGAGATCAATGCCTTTAAGCACCTTGGTTTCGGTGGTGCCCGACATAAACGACATTTGGATGTTTTGTGCTGCGATCGCAACCATTAATTCTTAAACTCACACCTCAGACAGTTTCATCTATATCTACACCCTAGGATGCTATGACTTAAAGACAATACCGGGGTCCACACGGGTGACTTTTTGAATAGCAACCACCGCAGAGCCAACACACATCACCACGGTAATCCCAAAAACACCCACAGCGCTCAAGGGCGTAATCAACACGACAATTCCCTGAGTCGCGGCTGTCCAGGTACCTACACCCCAGCAAAGCAGCAGTCCTGGTACATAGCCCAAAATTGCCATCCACAACGATTGCTCCAAAATTACACTGTAGATATCCCAATCTGACGCTCCCATCGCCTTAAGAGTGCCAAATTCGCGTAGATTTTCAGAAACTGACGTATATAGAATCTGGGCCACCACCACCATGCCAACCATGACACCAACAATGGCTCCTAATCCCAGAATAAAACCAATCCCAGTACGATTTTGCCAGTACGATTGAGTGGTATCGATTAGCTCATTTTTGGTAAATGCTTTGGTGCCTGACAGCGAAGTCTCTATGCGCTGTTTAAGAATTTGTAAATTCTCTCCCGGTGCGGCTTTCACCAAAATATAGGTGACGGGCGCATCTGCATTCAGCGGCTCTGGATCGCTCACGTCCTCTGCCGCCGCATCTGGATCGCGCTGAAACGCATTCACACAGGTAATATCACCCTCACCCAGCTGACAGGTTAGTCCTGCGGAAAAGCCAGAACTAATATAAGCATTGGCATTGACTAATGAGGTAAAAACAAACTTACTCGAGACCAAAGACTGGGTATCACGGGTAAAGCCCACAACCATCACCGGCAGCTGACGAATACGGGCCGTATCACCCACACCATCAATGCGAAAAGAGCGCATATTGGTGCGATCAATCAGAGCAGCATAGGGGGCATTTAGAGCTTGAAGCGCTGTGTCAGAAGCTTGACCAGGGCGAAACAGCTCACCGTTCGGGTCAAATCCAAATACTCGCAGCGTTGTTAATTTACCGTCTGAATACCAACGACCTGAACCAATCGTTAGGGCTTCAGCCCGAGCAACACCTTCAATGTCTTGAGCTTGCCGTACCTGGACATAGGGAAATGGTTCAGTCAGCTCAAAATTAACGATATTTTCTGAAGCAACCCAAATATCGGCATCCGAGCTATCAATTAATAATGTTGTGGAGCGAGTGAACCCCTTTAGAATGCCTGTTTGAATAGTGACTAGACTGACAGCAAACATAATGCCAGCCTGGGCGACTAAAAATCGAGGTAAATCCTTAAGTAAGTTTTTACGGGCTAACGAAACCATAGTCCACACCACAAAAGCGGTTGCCCGTAATGGGTTGCCCGCAGTGAGTCCATTCTAGCGGGAAACCCTACGATACAGGCGGATGACGCGGGATGGAATCCAAACTGGCCCATCGCTTCTGTGGAGGCATACTCTTTCAAACTTGCTCGGCCATTGCAGATTATCGACCGACAGTTCAACTGGGGCAAATGCCATAGTTTTTGGATGTCACTCCTTGCAAGACGCTAGCCGATTGCGAAGCACCTATTCTGCAGAACAAAACGTAGCTGATACAAAACGGTTGATACCGGCTAAATCTGAGTGAATTTGAATATCTTTATAGACGCCTTTGGCAGCTAGTAATGCTGCAATGACCTGAGCCTGGCCTTGCATATGCTCTGTTAACCAAAGCCCACCGGGCTGTAAAAATCTGGGAGCCTGATCAATCAGCAGGCGAATATCATCTAGCCCATCATTACCGCCATCTAATGCTTGATGAGGTTCATGATTAGTAACCTCAGGGTCTAAATTCAGCACGACCTGACTGGGAATATAGGGTGGGTTGGTAACGACACCAGATAGTCTGCCATGCCAGTTGACTAACGGTTCAAACCAGCTGCCCTGATAAAACTCCAGGTTTTCTACACTGTTACGCTGAGCATTTTGGCAGGCAACAGCCAATGCCTCTGGGCTGATATCAACCGCTAGAACTTTGGAGAGGGGAAACATTTTGGCAAGCGCGATCGCAATTGCCCCACTTCCCGTACCCAAATCCGCCCATACCTGCGGCTCTAATGTCTGTTTCTGACGCTCGGCCCGGACAATTTCTACAATCAGCTCTGTTTCAGGTCGAGGTATTAGTACATCAGGCGTTATCGTCAGCATCAAATCTCGCCATGGTGTTTCACCCACCAGATATTGCACTGGCACTCGGTCAGTTAAACGACGCTGCCACTGTTGAGTCAGCCACGTAAGCGGATGCTGTAAGGGTACAACCCGGTCTCGATATGCCCCTAAGCTGAGTTCCGATTGGGTTAGGCTGCTTAACCCTTGCAAAAACCAGTCCACTACATACAAAAGAACCCCAGCTTTTTGAGCATCAGCCTGGGCCTTTATCCTCCACTGATAAAGCGCTTCACCCGATACTGGCACAGCGTCAGACCCCAAAACCGTATCTTTCATCCTACAGACGCTCTGTACAGACATTCCATAGAACGTCTCTCCATATTTATCTTTGTACAGACGTTCCATGGAACGTCTCTTCACCATTTACCCTGTACAGACATTCCATAGAACGTCTTTTCTATCCTAAAACCCTTAAAACGCTAGCGATTGAATCAACATCATCCGACTCTCTCAGCACAACCACTGCCTTTTGAAAATCTCCTTCTTTGACCCCATGGGTCACAATCACTAACTCTGCTAGATTGTCCTGCAAACCAATCTGCACAATGGACTCCAAGCTAAGGTGATGCCTGCCAAAAATTTCACCTAAATGACCAATAACTCCAGGTCGGTCTTTCACCATCAACCGTAGATAAAAACGGCTTTCCAACTCCTCCATAGGGCTGATCGTCTTGTAATCGCTGTAAGCATTACTAAGCAAGGGATTAGGCAATTTCTCTTCAGCCGGGGACTCCATATGAAGTGTCGCAGCAATGGCCATTACGTCCGAGACGATAGCGCTGGCTGTCGGTCCTTCCCCAGCGCCAGGGCCATAGAGCATAACCTGGCCGATGGGGTCACCTTCCACAAGCACTGCGTTATTCACATCGTTAACGCTGGCCAATGGGTGGTTCAGTGGCACCAGTGTAGGGTGAACACGCAGCTGGATAGTGTCTGACTTGTCTACCTTTGGGAGGTTACGCTTTGCGATCGCAAGCAGCTTAATCACAAAGCCCAATGTTTTGCTGTAAGCAACATCTGCAGCACTCACATAGCGAATGCCTTCGGTAAACACATCTTCGCGCCGTATTTTGCCCCCAAACGCAATCGACGCCAAAATAGCAATTTTGTCAGCAGCATCTAGACCATCTACATCAGCGGTTGGGTCAGCCTCGGCATATCCCAGCATCTGAGCATCCGCCAAAATAGGCTCAAAGTCTCCGCCCTCCGCCTGCATACGAGTCAAAATAAAATAGGTCGTTCCATAAATAATGCCGGAGACTGTATCAATACGGTTTACACCGAGAGCCTGCTGTAATGGTTGAATAACAGGTATACCGCCACCTACAGCCGCTTCGTAGAGTACATACACACCCGCTTTTTTCGCCGCCTCAGCAATCTCATTCCCGTAGCGAGAGATCACAGCTTTATTGGCAGTCACCACATGTTTTCCATCTTCAATTGCTTCCAAAATAAGCGACCGAGCAGGTTCTAGTCCGCCAATAACTTCGACCACAATATCAATATCAGGGTCGGTCACAATTGCTTCAAGATCCGTCGTCAGACAATCCGGGGGTAAATCCACTGCGCGAGGCTTATCCAACGAACGTACACCCACCTTATGGATTTCTAAGGTTTGTAGCAACGGGTGACGCTGTTCACCGTCTAACAAAATCTTGACGGTACCTGTGCCGACTGTGCCAAGTCCTAATAATCCAACCTTAAAAACCAATTTGCTGTCCTGCTCGATTTACCACAAATTATTGTAAAAGCCAGGGAACCCTGAGACTCACCTGGCTTTTACATAATATTCATTTGAGTATCACTACCAACCAAGTCGGCAATACTTAGTAAGTCTCAACGTGCCAACGATGAGCTTTCTTCATATCACGTCGATAGTCTTCCCAGTTTACGCCAGTCTTAGCGGCCGCGGCTGTTAAAGCCTCATCGATACCGCCTTCCATGCCGCGCAGTCCACAGATATAGACATGAGTCTTTTCATCTTGGATTAAACCCCACAGATCATCAGCATATTCAGCAATCCGATGCTGGATATACATACGACCACCCTCAGAGTTCTGCTGTTCACGGCTAATGGAATAGGTAAAACGGAAGTTATCAGGATATTTAGCCTGAAGCTCTTCGAGCTCTTCCTTATACAGAAAATTAGGTGTTTTTGGAATACCAAAGAACAACCAAGCAAGTCCCTTAAAGCGATAGTCAGGATTTGCCTGACGCTCTTCATCCTTGAACATACGCCATAGGTAAGCACGAAAAGGAGCAATACCTGTTCCCGTACCCATCATGACTACCTTGGCATCGGGGTCTTCAGGCAATAGCATTTCCTTACCTACAGGCCCTGTGATTTTCACCTTAGTGCCAGGCTCTAAGCTACACAGATAGGTAGAACACACACCGTTAACTGTTTCACCAGATTCAGGATGCTTGTAGGTAAGCTGACGCACACATAGCGAGACAGTCTTGTCATTTACATCATCACCATGACGGGTCGATGCAATGGAGTATAAACGAAGCTTGTGGGGCTTACCTTTGTCGTCAGTTCCCTCAGGGATAATGCCAATACTTTGACCCTCTACATACTCCAGGTCACCTCCAGACAAATCAAATTTGATATGTTGAACGATACCAATGCCATCATCTGCTACCAGAGGGTCATTAGACAGACATTCACCCAGGTAAGGAGTCTTTGGCTTGTAAATGTTGATCGGTACATTAGCACCGGGTTTCTTAGCTTTAGTTTCGGCCATGGGTTTCTTTGCTGCAGGTGCTGTTTGAGTCACAGGAGCAGCTGGCATATTGCCGTTTGCTGGACGAATACTGACAATCTCGCCTCCCATACGCATAATTCGCCGAGTTTCTTCGGCCATACGCATATAGGGAACTGTTATGAAAGTGCTCCCACTCTGACGCACGGGTGCAGTGCTCCCGGCCGCCGAGCTTAGCCCTTTGACCTCGTATACAAACAGACGGTTGCCAGAAACACTGACGCTACCGCCAACGACGCTCGAATTATACATGCGCTGAACTTTAAGTATCTCCTAGCCCTTCAGAAAATGGTTTGACCCCTTATCTGAAATCAATTGTCCATCTAGCGTATCATTCTGAGCGAAATGTTCAGGATATATGAGGGTACTGACTAGGAAGTCACTATCGACACATAAACGAAGTCAGCATTACGCTGTGACTACTCTGTACCCTACCGAAGATAATCGGATAAAAACTATAAAATACGATGCATTTATGATGTCTTTCGTTTTCTGAAAAGGGAAAGACAGGTTAACTGAGGGAAAACTCTCAAGAATTGATATAAAAGTTTACAATCTTTTTCTCCAAGAACATCCTTTCCCCTTTAGTTTCAGACATCCTGAGACATAATTCAATCTGAGAAGTACGTGACAGATTGTAAAAAAACAAAAGTATATTTATCATAAAGTACAAGCCAAAATCCTACCTGATGGTGATTACGGCCATCCTATGTGTGGGTGCTTGTGACATCCCCACGTCCTTAAAGGGTTAATCATAAACCTTATAACCCTTTAGTCTGTAGGACTTGATGCCATATTAAGAGGATTTGAGATGACCATTGCAATGGGCCGTGCTGGAGCTAATCGAGGCGTCTTCGACGTCGTCGATGACTGGCTCAAGCGCGATAGATTTGTCCTCGTTGGCTGGGCCGGTTTGCTGCTGTTCCCCTGCGCCTTCTTGGCCGTCGGCGGCTGGCTTACTGGCACCACCTTTATTACGTCCTGGTATACCCATGGACTCGCCTCTTCCTACCTGGAAGGCGCTAACTTCCTCACCGTCGCTGTCTCCT
>JBHJIV010000064.1:0-2876 GCA_050043105.1 Leptolyngbyaceae cyanobacterium
TTTATCACTGCAGATGACGTTGTTTACATCGTTTGTGAGGAAGCGTAATAGTTCTTCAGAGTTTAGATATTGCTAGCAGATCTCTTGACTCTGTTTTCCGTAAAAACTGAGAGGGTGGGTTGCCATAGCACATTCCATCTCAGTTAGAAAACGTCAGGCTAAAACAATGGGGTAAATCGTACCGTAACCGTCGATAATAAAGGTATATTTAATACTTCGGTTTGAGATTGCTGTGAAAATCTTGAGAGCATGTACGCTACAAACCTTGCTGGCAGACAGTTTGACCATTTTCTGGGGGGACTGGTTAGATCTGCGAGTGCGGATTCCCCAGGTTGCAGCCTCAGGATTGGTTTCACCATTGATCTATATTTTGGCATTTGGTTTGGGGTTGGGAAGCTCCCTCGCCCAGGTTGCGCCACCGCCTATGGGGGAAAGCTATCTAGAATTTATCTTGCCAGGCATGGTTGCTCTGTCATCCATGGTGATTAGTTTTGGTGGCACCACATTTTCAATCTGTGGGGAGCGGCTGTTTACAAAAAACTTTGAGGAAATGTTGCTGTTTCCCATTCATCCCCTGGCAATGCATCTCGGTAAGATGTTGGCCGGAATTGTACGGGGCCTACTGACGGCTGGGTCAGTGATTTTGGTGGCGGTTTTATTTACCCGCGATGTTTGGAGCTTTATTAACCCGCTGTTTTTACTCCTGCTGGTACTGAATTGTGCTGTTTTTGCCGGTCTAGGTGTAATTGTCGGTTTGAATGTAAAGTCCTTGGAAAGTGTAGGGCTATTTAATAATTTTCTGATCGTGCCAATGTCGTTCTTGGGGGCAACGTTTTTTGACCCGGCTACCTTGCCTGCGGTATTGAAGGGCATTGTTTATTTATTACCGCTTACCTACACGACGGTAGGGCTACGTGCGGCTGCCTATGAACCACAACGATTCCCATGGTATTCGATACCTGTTTTGCTGGTAGTTGCGATCGCACTATCTGTAGCAGGTGCTTACCAGTTTGCCCGGCAGCAAGACTAGCTTGCGATCGCGTCAGGCACGATGGAATGTGGGATAGTCATCATTTCTACAGGTGATTTTGCTTCATCCTCAACACTGTTGGGCTCAATCGCTGCCGCAGCTCGATCAAGCTTAAGGTGCTTAATGTCCCGCAGCTGTGAAAAAATGCGATATGTGCTCAGGGGAGACATGGTTGCGTCATCACCGGATACCTGCACCAGGTTGTAGAGTGTGCCACTTGCGTGGACAGCAAAGGTGACACGGAATACCTCAAAAAAGTTGATTACCCAGCGGCAGTCTTCCTCTGAGTAGGCTTCGTAATAGCGAATTAAGCCAGCAATGCGCAGTTCTAGATGGGACTGCACATGGGGGCAAAATAGGGCAATCTTTAGCAATAGAATAACTAATACCAGCGGGTTGCCTTGGGCCAGAAACATGCTGAATATTGTGGATGGCTGCTCCCCATCCTCGCTGGTCAGAGTATCAACCACTCGCTTACAGGTACGCAACATTAGCGCTTCTGTAATGGTCTCAATATCGTTATGGTGATACAGCGCCAAAACATAGTCAGGCAGCTTTTCCTTAAGCGAAAGCGTGACGGCGCTATTGGGCAGGGCATAGGCCAAGTAGTGCAGTAAGGCCCGCTTAAAGTCCCAATACTGGAGGTTTTGACACTGTTTTCGCAGCAGATTCGCTAAATTTTCATAGCCAAATTGACCTGGCTGCAGTAAAAGTAGCTTGATCAGATTGATAGCCGCTTCGCCCAGCACGGTTGGGTTGTCTATGGTGGTCGGCGGCACCTCCATCTGTGATTTCGCTGTGTACATTGCCAGATCAAAGCGAAACTGAGATTTGAGCTGTGACGATAGGCTGCGAGCCGCTTCGCGCTGCTCCAGTGGATTATTGAGGTTTAGGTACTGAGGAGCCAGTAGGTAAGAGGTATATCGCTCAGTCCAGTGTTCGTGATGGTCATACCGTGCTGCGAATAGCTTTAGATCTTGAAAGTCCTGACTTTTGATAAAGTCCTGCATCCAGCAGCGCAACCGCTTAAGGATTAGCGAAAATCCTGGGCGCATCAGCACCTGCTCATCGAACATCTTGATTAAAGATTGAATAGCCTCTGACTGGCGTTGAATACCCCAGTTATTAATCAAGATGTAGCAAACACGTTTAAGAGTGAAGAGAAACTGCCGCTCGCTATTAGCAATAACGATGGAATAGAGGGCAACAGGTAAATCTGACTCAGTTGAGGATTCGGTGTAATCCACAAACAGACGACGAAATGTAGCTAAAACTATATCCACAGGTTCTGTCTGAACACTGTAGAGAAAGAAATCGTATAAAATCTGCTGCGCGTTCTGGATATCTGTACGAGCCATAGTCACCAGGAACTCAATCAGGAACTTAAACGTTGTCAGCTAAGTCTACCCAAAAGCATTGATGATTTTCGGATGTAATAGCACCCGTATATCTACTTAAGCGGTGTCTAACTTGTTAAAGCGTATCAATTTAGACATGGGCAAACACTTAAATACTGGTGTATCAAGTGTTTGCCTTACCGCAAGGTCCACAGAGACTTAATGGCCTGACAATAGAGGATTTAATTTCCGAGAATTAAAATCGGTTGTGTGACGAAAGAGTTTGTTCAAAGCCTGAACTCAAAGAGCAGACAACGATACTTATCAACGTCTATCTGGCTATTTTACGGAAAAACCCAGGTCTGTCGCTAGTTAGGGTTTGCTGAAAAACTCAATAGAAATCTTAGGGATTATCCCACAGCCCAGATATCGTCAATAGGCCCTCTCCCATGGTCAAGAATTGTCCGTCCGTCCTTGCTTAAGGTGTCTGTCAAGGGGCTCACATCTGC
>JBHJIV010000065.1:0-12714 GCA_050043105.1 Leptolyngbyaceae cyanobacterium
ACCATGGTGTTTGCCCCCAAATATGGGTTACTGGCTCAAGAATTTAGAAAGCGATCTCCTCATTTATTGGACGAAGGACAAAAACCCCAGGTCGTGGTGGATCAACCGTAACTATCGGTTGCGGTTACCAATGCTAGGACGGGTAGTAAACGATTGATAACGACTTATTCCTTTAGCTAATAATTTACCTATGGACTTAGCTTAATAGCCCCTTTCTCTGGTTTATTTCTAATAGACTTCCTCCAAGCAGGTCTGAACATCTTCTAAGATCTGCTGCGCCGCTAAAATACTGCGACCTGCTGCCCAAACTTCTCCTTTGACTTCACATACCGCATTTCGCTGAACGACGTTCAGCTGCAACCACAGGCGATGGCTGAAAAACTCTGCTTTTGAGGTAGTGTCGGGATAGTGGATCAAAAATAAAATATCTCCCTCAGGACTGTCTAAATCTTCATGAGAGAGTCTAACAAAAAACTGATCTTCGTTGCCCTGGACAGCATTGCGTTGAAAGCCAATCTCTTTGAGCACAGAACCTGAAAAACTAGTGGGTGTGTGGGCAATAAACCCAAAACGGCCATTGAGAACCACAGATGCTGTTAGGTCATCCGGAGAGGGTACGAGTGAAGCCTGCAGGTCTGCCAGCTGCTGTTCATACTCAGTTATTAGCTGTTCTGCCTGTTCTGTTCGATTTAAAGCATCGGCATAGATGCGAAAATTGTTTTTCCAGTCCCAGCTACGGCCAGCCCCCTCGATAAATACGGTGGGGGCAATGCGAGAAAGTTTTGGATATAGTTTTTCTGAGATACTTTTGGCTCCTAAAATCAGATCGGGTTTGAGTTTGAAAATTGCTTCTAGATTAGGCTGATTAAATTGGCCAATTATTTCGATATCACTCGCTCTTTCGCCCAGATAGCCAGGGGGCATGCCGTAGCTAATGGTGCCGACAGGGTTTACACCCAGGGCTAACGCTGCATCCAGAGGAGTCGTGTCGAGCACCACTATACGCTTGGGGGCAACGGGGCCCTGGGATGTCCCCATCACAAGATCCACCGGGCGTCTAGGAATATTGGGATCAATAATAGGTTCAACAGCTGAGTTCTGCTGGCAGCCTGTCAACAGAGTCCCAGCTATGAATCCTATAAACCCGCTACGAATTGAGTTGTTCACAAACCTAAAAATTGACAGAATAGCGTACTTGAAAGGTGCGCCCTAAACCGGGGGAACGTTGGGTAACGTTAAGCTTATTCTGTTGTCGGATGGTGCCGTAATCATTATTGAATAGGTTGTCGATACCCAGGCTGAGTACTCCCTGGTTTAGACGAATGTTACTGGGAAAGTCAATGATGGTATAGCCTTCTCCTGCAAACGGATCAACACCGGCATCTACGCTGCGATCGCGAGTCCCGATAATCAAGGCATCCAACCGATTTGTCCACCCCGGTGTAGTCTCATTTTCCACATAAAGACCCACCTTAACTGGATCGATTTCAAGGATACTCAGGGCCTCAAAATCACCATCATTATCGACGTCGTTTTCCCCCTCATTCCAACTAAACAACCCACCCAAACGCCAGGTTTCGCTGGGCTGCCAATCGAGGGTGGCTTCCACACCATAGTTACGCTGGGGTGCTCGTTCTACACGCGCCTGATTAGTCGCAAAGTCAAAGGAAATAGCGCTGCCTAGATCAGACTCGTTATAAAAACCTGCCAGGGTGGCTTGGACCCGATCAAAATCAGCGCGCACACCAATTTCATAGTTGTCTACTTTCTGGGGTAAAAGTAGATCATCGGCTGTCACATCAAAGCCAGGATCAACCAGTGCCAAAGCACTACCGACGTTTGGGATGGAAAAACCCTGGGCAAAGTTCGCAAACAAACCAATTTCTTCGGTGGGGCGATACAGTAAGCCTGCATTAAACAACACCTCATCAAAGCTGTTGTTTCCCCCCTCGCGTTCCCGAATAGGAGAGAATGCAAACGCTAGCCGATAATCATCCACCGATAAACCCACATCTTCATAGCGAATGCCGCCGCTCACTTGAAATTGATCAGAAATATCCCAGGTACCTTGGGCAAACAGACCGAGACTATCCACATCGTATGCAGGAAATCGGTCTAGACTGCGATCAATAACATTGACTTCGTCATTGGCGTCTAAAGCTGCCGTGTCATTAATCAGCAACGGTGATGCCGTTTCATTGACCGAATAATCCGCTCCCCAAAGTAGACTGGCCGAATTGCCTAGCGGGGTATCTAGCTGTAGACGCCCACCAATTTCAGTGTCCTCTAAAGCTGTTTGCCAAAGTATGGGGAAAAAGGGAGGCAGCCCCAGCCCCCGCAGGTCTGTAAAGATACCCACCTCCTGGGTATCTCGATAATATAGCTGAGCGTCGAGCTGAGAACCCAGAATATCTTCATTGCGATAGGTGAGATTCAACACATGGTTGATTTGCTCAGGACTCTCTTCGTAGTCGGCATTAATGCGTAACGCTCGGCCAAACTCGGCATCTGGGTCGGCTGCAACCGCATTGTCAAAGGTAAATTCCGTATCCCGTAATTGGCGAAAGAAACTGTAGGTCAAGCCCAAACGTTGCTCGTCGGTGAGATTAAACCCTGCCTTGGCTAGAAAACCTAGCCGCTCATTATTGGCGATCCCATTGGGGAGGATGCGATCTCCATCGGCATTAAACTGGGCCCCGGCATTGTCATAGGAAATCGACAGTAATCCATCCGCACGCTCATTGGCCGCTGATACGCCAAACTGACCACTGTATCCATAGCGATCTCTTTGATTGGATGTCAGACCTACATCAGCTCCAACGCTTAAATTGTAGGCAATCGAGTCCTCAGTGGGTCTGCGGGTAATAATGTTGACGACACCGCCCGTACCGCCATCACCATAAATAGCACTGGGTCCGCGCAGGACTTCAATACGTTCCACCAGTTCCGGAGCAATCGTGCTTAAACTTGTCGAAAATCCATCATTATTTGGAGTCTGGGGAACCCCATCAATTAAAATAATAACCGGACGTCCCCGCAGTGTGGCAGTGGTTCGGTCTTCTTGGGTCGGTGCGCCGTATCCTGGCACCAGTTTACCTAAGATGTCTGGCAGATTGTTGGTAAAAAGCAGTTCCCGCTCAATGTCTTCGCGATCAATAACCGTGATGGAACGGGGAACATCTAAGATATTCTCTTCAGTCCGAGTAGCTGTAACAACAATTCTCAGAGGTTCAGCGTCTTCAGTAGTTTCCATGTCAGCGTCGTCGTCTGTTTCATCCGACCCCTGTTCAGGAGTGGCCTGACTAAGCGGCTCCGCTTGGGAAACATCCAGCCCTAGAACTGATTGAGCTGACATTGCCGAAATTAGGCTGGCTACACAACCAACCCACTGCATTTGGATTTTCATGATGTCTCACACCTAAAGTTTTGCTGAGCCCCTACAGCCAAAAAGAACTAAGCATCCCCGGCCCGCTAGTTAAGAATTGTTATCAATACTAGGGCATTTACCTACATGCATTTGATGTGTGATGTTTTCGAGCGGGACTGTTTTGTTCTTCAACCGGACTTTTGCCTAACCCGAGTTTTTGAGGTAATGGCTAGGGGATGCCTGAAACTTTTTCTTAAAGGCAACAACAAACGAGCTGCGGCTGGCATAGCCTACCCAGCGAGCCGTTTCTTGAATATTTAGTTGACCAGCCTGTAATAGCTGCCGCGCTTGCTCCATGCGATGGTCGTGAAGATAGCCAAAGACCGTATTGTCAAAGACCTGACGAAATCCTTGTTTAAGCTTTCGCTCATTTAGCTGTACCTGTTTTGCTAGCTCGGGCAGAGACGGGGGAGCCGCCATATTTTGGATTAAGATATCCCGTGCTTGATAAACTCGATCAATGTCTCGATTGATCAGTGGTTTACCCTGGGTTGCTGACTTTGTCAGCATCTGGTTAAAGTGCAACGCGATTAGCTCTAGCGCCTTGGCTTCTAGATAAAACTGTCGCGTAATGCCTTGATAGGGCCACTGCAAGATTTGCTGCAGTATTTGGTGTTGGGCCGGTGTAATGCGGCTCGGGTAGTACAGCAGTGCATCTTTGGGGTGTTCGATGGCGGTTCTTAGGTCGGTGGGGAGTTCGTGGATGCGATCGCTAAATGTGGGCATCAGCTCCGGTAAAATTCGAACCCTAATGGCACAGGTGTGCTGTTCAGCCGGATATATCTCAATTTCAGGCGTGTTAGGTAAACAATACAAATAGCTTTTGCCCGCCACCTCTTCTTGAAGCAGTTTCAGACCCCCATTATCCACACAGCTGCCGCCTGACAGGTAAAAGGCCAGACTTAATGGCCTAGTTGATGAATGTCGAAACTCATAGCTATGGGTTTGACGTTTTCTGTAGTCGGTAACCGTCAGCCATAGCCCCGGTCGCAGTTCTATTTCACGTCCATAGCCCCAGCCTAATGGTGGGGGCATTTGCCAAAAAGCTTCAGGCCCTTCTTCATACCATGCCACTTCTTTATTAGCACGGCACTCGTCTATGATTTCATCAACTTCAGGACCGGTTAACACCTTAACCATCTATGTCATAGCGGTAGAACTCTACTAAAAGTATGACATTATTGCTATTCATTCTCAATATTGTTTGAAAACTCACCAGCCGATCACATATGAGGCCAGTGATTGCGATTAGACCGTAATTGAACTTAAGTCCTCTTACTGATAGTGAGGGTGAGTGTTAACCGTACATAGACGCTAACACTTATAAGAACTTACGTTTAGACGGGTATTTTTACGGTTAGAGGGGAATTTTAGAGTCGGCAAAGAACGTTTTAGATATGTGGTGTGCCCTGTCATGACTTGGAATAAGCTCCAGAAAATATCCGTATATGCTCTTTTAGCTTCACTACTATGCCCCGCAGTCGTGAATGCTCAGGAAACTGGGGTTACTGAGACGACTATGCCGACAGCTACACTGTCTCCTCGACTTGGTGTCGACTTCAATACTCCCCGCAATGGCGATGATCAGCGCAGTTTTGGTCGGGTTACCGGTTTTATCCCCCTATGGCAAACAGCTGGGAAGGGGCTGACGTTTCTAGACACAGCCATTCGTCTCAATAGCACCGGTGAACTGGGTGGAACGCTCACCGTTGGGCAACGATTTTTGCAAGGTGATGTAGTGCTGGGTGGCCACCTTTCCTACGATGTTCGCGATACTGGCAACAATACGTTTAATCAGCTCGGTCTGGGAATAGAAGCCTATGGCAAACTCTGGGACATCCACCTAAATGGCTACCTGCCAGTGGGGGATACCCAAGACTCAGCCGGTAGCAGCGGTGGCACTGGCCAGGTAACAGATACCCAGTTCCAAGGAAATCAGCTGGTATTTCTCACCGAAGGAGGCTCAGAATTTTTAGAAAGTGCATGGGGTGGCGTTGACTTGGATGCCGGCATACAGCTGGCTGACTGGGCGGATTGGGGCCAGCTCTGGGGCTACGGTGGCGTTTACTACTACGGAGATGCCATTGGCGGACGTTTGCGAGTTGATCATCGAGTGCAGGACTGGCTGCGGTTGGGGCTAGGTGTGCAAAGTGACGATAACTTTGGTACTCAGGGGTTCTTTTCTGTTGGTGTTAGCTGGGGTGGGGGCACCCGTGTAGACTCTGGTGAGGATGGTGTACTCTGGGCGCGGGCAGCAGAAAGCGTCACCCGAAATAGTTCTATCGTTGTCAAAGAAAGTGAAATCGTCACTCCAGGCGGGACTGAGGTTGCCATTAACCCAGCAACGGGGCAAGCCTACTCTTTCCAGCATGTCATCCCCGATGCCACATCCACAGCAGGGGATGGCACCATCGAAAATCCTGTCGCGAATGTCAGTTTGGTCAATGCCCAGGCGGGTGACATCATTTATGTCAAGGAGGGAGACAGTCGGACAAATCCCCTGGCACCCTTCACCGTATCTGCCGGTGTGGTGGCGATTTCGGATGCGAATCTAGAAACCCTTGCCACCCAGGCCGGAACTGTGACCTTACCCGGCTCAGGCACCGGTGTTTTACCCCTGGTAGATGCCACGGGTAGCAATGTTGGTGTTACCCTCACCGGAGGCAACAACAGTCTCTCCGGGTTTGAAATTGCTGGAGCTAGCGATACTAATATTCTTGTCGATAGTTCTAACGGCGCATTAATCGAGAATAATTTGAGCCGTGACGACCTAGACGATGGCATTGAGATTGTTAATTCCAGCAATGTGACATTGAGCCGCAACACTTTTAGCAATAGCGGTGACGATGCCATCGATCTCGAAAGCTCAGATAGCGTAACCATTAGCAATAACACGATTGGTGGTAGTACTGACAATGGTATATTCATCAATAGCTCAGCTAGTGCGGTCATCAGTGGCAACACCATTAGAGACAGCGGCGACGATGGCATCGATCTTAATGACTCAACCGGCGCAGTCATCAGTGGCAACACCATTAGTGACAGCGGCGACGATGGCATCGATCTCGAAAGCTCAGACAATGCATCGATTCAGAACAATACCATCACTAACGCTGCTGAAACAGGTATTGAGCTATCTACATCAGCCGATGCAACTGTAGACGACAACTCAATCGACGGGGGCGATTTTGGTATCTTTGCTGGTGCATTAGACAATGCGGTGATTCAGAACAATATCATCACCAATATCGTATTGTCAGGTATAGAAATCGTTGATTCAAATGGTGTAACAGTTACTGATAACACAATTAGTAACAGCGATGAGATTGGTATATTTATCGATACCTCAGATAGTACCTTAGTTCAAAATAATCAGATTACTGACAGTACCCTTGTTGCTATCGAGTTAACATCTGCAACCAATGCCAGTTTAATTGGCAATACCATCAGTGACAGTGGTAGCGGTGCTATTTTTGTGCTTGACAGTGAGACCGTCACAATTCAAAACAACCAGGTAACAGATACGGCGACTAACATCACTACTGATGAAATTGCCGGGGCTATTTTTTTACAGGAAGTGGTCGGTACAGTTGATATCAGCGGTAACACCGTAACCGGCACTACTGGCACCAATGAATTTGATGGCCAGGGACTTGTAGTTGGCAACTCAACAGGTGATATTGTTCTAACGATCGATAACAACACTATCAACAATAATCAAGGTGACGGCATTGGTATCGCCTTGGTTGATGTATTCACGACTGCCCCTGGGGATGCTACGGCTGATATTACCATTACCAATAACAGAATTGAAAACAATGGTGCATCAGCTCCTTTGCGGGGAGACAGCATCAAGATAGCGGTAGAAGAAGATGGAGTGATCAATAGTCTCTTAATTGAAGACAATACGCTGACTGGTAACTTTGATGACGGCATTGACATCAGTGCAGGGTTAGCTCAATTGGCGACACTCCTAATGCCCAATCCTAATCTTTCTGGCAGTAATGCTCAAATCCTAAACGCTGTGATTCGGAATAATGAGGTTACTGATAGTTTGAATGGGCAAGGAATCGTATTACGCAGCTTGGGAGACAATAGCAACATCGTGGTTTCTGTAGAGGGGAATACCCTGGCTAACAATGCTGGTGGTGGTCTAGCAGCGACCTCGGCCGATACCAATGGTGCCCCTGAAACCAGGCTATGCTTGGCTCTCAACAACAATACTAGCGATGACGGTTATACGCTGATTGAGACCTTTCCCTTGTTGTTTATAACGTCTAGCCGCTTTACCGTAGTCAATCGAGATAGTGTGGATGGTGCGAATACAGGAGCAGTGACTTTCAGTCCAGTTATTGGGAGTTTTGACGATGTTGCCAACATCGCTGCTTGCCCGTAGCGTGTCGGTATTCTTTTGCAAACCAAGCGGTTCGCTGTGGAGCAACAGCGAACCGCTTGGTTTTTATCAACCG
The DNA here is from genome assembly GCA_050043105.1 of Leptolyngbyaceae cyanobacterium. Classification (GTDB taxonomy): domain Bacteria; phylum Cyanobacteriota; class Cyanobacteriia; order Phormidesmidales; family Phormidesmidaceae; genus Leptothoe. Next base: position 7,897 of record JBHJIV010000065.1, read on the forward strand.
TTCAACTTAGCCAAGCATGCTTCAACATCGGCCAAAATCTGACTTGCTGCCAGAATATTACGGCCTGCAATCCAGACGTCGTTGTTTACAACGTCATTTGCCTGGATGATTTATACTATTGATAATTGCTATTAATAAACTCTATTGATAGTATGGACAACTAGTAAGCGTCCCCTGAGCGGAGGCGAAGGGGATGCTGGCTGGGAGTGTTGGCTTCGCTCAGCCAACGGTATCTCTGGGACAGTTACGATAACTAAAAGGGTAATGTATGGAGAATCTACCTGATGCAAGTAAGATTTTCTGCTAAAGATGTTGATGATTTGTTTACGGAGTGTGAACATAAGCTTGGTACCTGCGTCCAGGTAGAGCCTTCTGAAACATTAATCGAGCTATCACCCCATGTTGGTAAAGGCTACTTACAGCGGATTAAACTTCGTCCAGGTTTGGAAATATCGATTGAACATTTTGAGGTTTTAGAACCTTTTATGGTAGAGGTTCCTAAGCATTTTAATCGAGAAGGTATTGAATTTAAGTCGTCTTTATCAGGGTATGCTAAAGGTGATTTCTCGGACTTTGAATATGAGTATCATCTCGCTCCTAGACAAAGTAGGGTTAGTTTTACTGCAAACTGTGGAGAATGGATTGAATGCCAACCCCATGATCCTATTATCCATGTTGAAGTTAATGTTGAACCCTCGATATTAAACAATCTAATTGGAGAGCGAGCAGATCAGGTTTCTAGAGATTTGCAAACCATCTTAGCAGGCAGGGCAACCGGTCCCTTATCTCTAACCCAAAAGATGTCTCAGGCGACCTTTCAAGCGGCAGAACAGATTTTAAATTGCCCTTACCAGGGATTGACCCGTCAATTATTTTTAGAAAGTCGAGCCCTTGAGCTCATTGCTTTACAATTGCCCTTAAGTCTGACTGAAAATCAGACAAATTCATCTCACTATGCCCTCAAAAAAGATGAGGTGGATCGAATTCATTATGCTAAGAAGATTCTGTTGAGCAATCTGGAAAATCCTCCGTCGCTGCTTGAATTGGCGCAACGGGTTGGATTAAATGATTACAAGTTAAAGCGAGTCTTTCGTCAGGTATTTGGCACGACTGCATTTGGGTGTCTGTACCAATATAGAATGGAGCGCGCAAGACTATTACTGCAGTCAAATTACTCAACGGTGACAGAAGTTGCCCAAGCGGTTGGGTACGCCAGTACTACATCATTTAGCGCTGCATTTAAGAAAAAATTCGGAATGTCCCCTAGAAGCTATAAGCTCCGAGCTTAGCCCCAACAGCGATCCGTTTGCAATAGAAAAAAATCCGTCTCGAAGAGGACACGGCTTATCAACATCCCATACCATCACGTCAACGTTTATTGAGAACGGTTATTAATTAACTGTTTTATGCGTTTGCCCCCTTATGGTGTGAGGAGATAGCGTGAGGCAATTGTATCTAAGCCTATATCTGGTTGGTCTTTCATGGATTTTTCTCTGTCAAACAGTTAGGGCTAACTCAGCTGCTTCAATGGGAGGCTCAGACCTTTCTGCTGTAGATAAGCGCGCAGAATCTGCTCCAGCGTGGATATCTCAGTCCCCAAGCTCGGAGGCTGAAGCCGTAATTCAGATTACCGATGTTCAGCTTGATCTCACGGAGTCTGGGTTAGCTCTGTTTCTACAGACATCAACAGGTCAACTGTTACCGGTTTCTCCATTTGTGGAGGGAAATGACCTAGTTGCAGATATTTCCAATGCGGTTTTAGCTTTGCCGGATAGCGATGAGTTCCAATTGGCAAATCCAACCGATGAGGTAGCGTTGGTAACGGTTTCAAATCTATCGGATAATCGGGTACGGGTGGTGATTACGGGTGTCAGTGAGGCTCCGGTTGCTGAGGTCAATGCCAGTGAGGCAGGGCTGGTCTTTAATGTGGGTCAGGCGGTAGCTGATGAGCTGGTTGAGGACAATACCCTACGGATTGTGGTAACGGCGGAAAAAACGCCTGAAGTGTTGCAGGACGTACCGATTAGCTTAACGGTGCTGACCCAAGACGAGCTGGAAGACGCAGATATTACTAGCCTCGATGAGATTGCTGGCAATACCCCTAACTTTTCGTCTTTTTCGGCTACCGGCAGCCGCAGCTTTACTTTCTATAGTATTCGTGGTTTATCTAATCAAAACTTTGGCTCTCGGGATCCGGTGGCCTTCTATGTTGACGATGTGCCCTACGACTACGGTAGCTTCCTGGACCTGGATTTACCTGATCTACAACAGGTGGAAATTTTGCGAGGACCGCAAAACACCCTCTACGGTCGCAGTAGTCAGGCTGGTGTGGTTAATATCATCACTCGTAAACCCACGAATGAGTTGTCATTTAACAGTGCGGTTAGTTATGGCAGCGAAGAAAACGTGGATCTCCGCGCTGGTGTAAGCGGTCCAATTATTGAGGATGAGCTGTTTTATCGGTTATCTGGTAGCTATGGGCGTCGAGATGGTTTCTATGACAACAGCTTTCTAGATGAGGAGTTTGATGAGAAGTCTGGAGGGACAGGTCGGGCCCAGTTACGGTGGACACCGACGGACGTATGGGATGTTTCTTTTAATGCCGCTTTTGAAGACTACCAAGACGGTGCTAATCCCTTTGTTGCCTTAGATGACGATGCTCCGTTTGATATTGAACAGGACTTTAATGGCTTTAATGATCTCAATACCAATAGTCAATCTCTCAAGGTTGCTTATCTTCAGCCAGATTTTCGAGTGACTGCGATTACCACACGCCGTTTTTCAGATTGGGCGTCTGTGGGAGAGATTGATCTGACAGTGGCGGATGTACTGCTCTCTGAAAGTGCTTTTGACTCAACTGTATGGCCTCAAGAATTACGGTTGCAGTCTCCTGAAGAGGCGGAGCAACTACAGTGGATTGTAGGTGGCTACTTTGAGTCTAGAGAGTTTGATAATAATGGGGTTGCGTCGATTTTTGGGGATGAAGCGGCGGACGCCTTTGGACCAACGATAATTCCGAGATCAAGCACCATTACGACGGCGGATTCTCTCAATACGACTTGGGCTGCATTTGGTCAGGTTAGCTATCGTCCGATTGATCCCTTAAGCCTTACCGTTGGTCTACGCTATGAAAATACCGACAGCAAGCTTTCAAACTTTGAGCAGGTATTCCGCATTCCTGGTTTTCCAGATACCTCTCTGTTGGCTGTTGACGATGTAGAACAAAACTCTGATGCGCTCCTGCCGCGATTCGCCATTGACTACCGATTGAGTCCAGAGGCTACGGTATATGGCAGTATCTCAAGGGGCTATCGGCCAGGTGGAGTCAATGTTTTGGCTGATAATGAGGCTTCTTTTAGGTTTGAAGCCGAGCGCTCCTGGAACTACGAAGTAGGGGTGAAAACCACCTGGCTTGATGATCGACTGGGGGTAAATCTATCTCTCTTCCATAATCCTGTGGATAACTATCAGGTGGCTACCTTTGATCCGGTTACTTTTTTTACCGACAGTGTACGCAATGCCGATGTCAGTATTACGGGGCTGGAATTGGATGTGAGAGCGACTCCCCTTGAAGGGCTGGATTTTATAGCGGGGTTGGGCTTGGTTGATGCGGAATTTACCAGCTTTACCGATCTAACTACGGGAGCTAATTTTGATGGCAATAGTCTACCCTATGCTCCAGAGTTTACCTACAACTTAGCGGCTCAGTATCGAGCCTCTTTTGGATTGTTTGCTCGGTTAGGACTGCAGGGTGTAGGTCAGACATTCTTTGATGGAGCCAACACTGTGGAGCAAGATTCCTATGTGTAGGTAAATGCTCGTCTGGGGTATGAGTTTGATCAGTATGGTGTGTATCTTTTTGCCAACAATCTCTTTGATACTCGATATATTGTTCAAGGCTTTGATATTGGTGGGACACGAGCGGGAGCCTTCGGTGCTCCAGCAACCTATGGTGTTCAATTCAGGTCTAGTTTCTAGTGAACAATCGTCAATGGAACCATAAATTTGCACTGTTGAGCAGTCTGTACATCTCGCAGTACATTTCGCTGATGTTCTTTGTGCAAGCGCTGCCTGTTTTTATGCGAGAGCAGGGGGCATCATTAGAGTCTGTTGGGCTGATCTATTTGTTGGCGCTCCCTTTGTTGCTGAAGGTGTTTTGGTCTCCTTGGATCGATCGCTATGGCTATACTCGTTGGGGTCAGTACCGTTTTTGGATTGTGATATTTCAGCTGTTGTTGGCAGGCGTAGCGGCTTTATGTGCATTTGTCAGTCTCCAAACCAATTTTATGCTGCTGTTTGGGCTCCTGATGGTGATGGCGACACTAGCGGCTAGCCTAGATATTGCCACAGATGCTTTAGCTGTTGGGCTTCTGGCTCCGTCAGAACGGGGCTGGGGCAATGGCATTCAGATGGCGGGTAACTACCTGGGGGCGATGCTGGGAGGGGGTGTCATGCTGGTCTTACTTAACCAGTGGGGCTGGAGACGGAGTCTGCTTGCTTTGTCACTTATGGTAGTGGTGGCATTAGGGCCAATACTGCGCCATCAAGAACGCCTGCCTCAGGACCGGTCTCAAGCAGCCCCCGCTTGGATGGATCTGATTAACTTTTATCGTCGTCCTGGAGTGTGGCATTGGCTCATGTTGCTAACGCTGTATGTTATTGGTGGCAGTATGGCAGAGAGTATGTTTCGCCCTCTGTTGGTGGATATTGGGTTGTCGCTCGCTGATATTGGAAGGCTGTTGGGGGTGGTGGGCTATGGGGATAGCATTGTCGGGGATGTGGTGACTGGATTGTTGGTTGTACACCTGGGACGTAAGC